>NZ_CP068103.1:1286377-1607971 GCF_016726485.1 Peptoniphilus harei | reverse complement strand
ACTTGTTGGCTTTAAAATAAAAGCACTCTCCCTTTTTCACCTTGTATTCTTCTTTTCCATAAAAAAGTTTCACCGAACCCCTTAGGACATAGCCAAACTCTTCGCCCTCATAGGGCTGGACTTCTTTTGAAGTCCCTCCTGCTTTAAGCAAGACCCTCATGGGCTCCATTTGGTTTTTCTGTGCATTGGGCACAACCCAATCAAGGACATAACCAAGCTCTTCATTATCACTTTCAAAGAAGTCCTCTTCCTTAAAAATTATTTTTTCATTCTCTTCCCTCTTAAAGAAAAGGCTGGGATCAGTCCCAAGGGCCTCCAAGATATCTAAAAGAGAGTCAACAGATGGTGATGTCAAATCTCTTTCAATTTGAGAAATAAAACCCTTAGTGAGTTCAGACCTGTCAGCCAGCTCTTCTTGTGTAAGTCCCTTTTCAATTCTCATTTCTTTTATTTTATTTCCAATCTTCATTGCATCACCTATAATATTAAACAAATTACTTAAATTATTAAACTCATTAGAGTATAAATCTTAAGATATTTAAAGTCAATAGATTATATAATTTATTTTATTAAATTTTTTGTAAAATATAATTTACTAAATAATTTTATTTTATAATCATTTTCTTCTTGCTTCCACTTTGTGTCTAATATATTTTATTTATTAAGGAGGGACTTATGAAAAATTTTTTAATTTTTATTTTTGGAATTCTAACAGGGTTTCTTTTAAAGGGATTTTACATCTATCTTATGACTAAATAATATTAAATAAAAAACTGGACGAGAATAAATATTTCTCATCCAAGATATTTCTATTACTTGATAAGTTTCATGAATTAATGAATTTTTAGGACTTAGTATATTTTTATGGTTAAAGTTTTTTTGATTCTTAATAAGATTTTATGACTCCATAATCTTTTATGACTTCATAATATTTTATTAAATTACAATTTTTTACTACTTCATAACTTTTTACTACTTCATAATTTTTTACTACTTTATAATTTTTTACCAAGTCAAAAACTTCATCTTACTTTCCTCTTCCTTATTTGTGTTATAATTTTTCTGAGGTGTAAGAATGGATACTATTAAGAAAAGATACAATGCCATAGATTTTTTGCGTGGCTTCACTATTATAAGCATGATAATTTATCATGGTCTATTTGACCTTGAAAATTTTTATGGATTTGATTTCAATCACAATTTTTATTACTTTCAGCAGTATATATGTATTTCCTTTATTTTGATTTCTGGTTACTCAACCCACTTTTCTAATAATTTCAAGAAGAAGTTTCTAATCTTATGTGGCCTTTCTCTCTTGATTACTCTTGGGTCCTACGTATTTTCTAAAGAAGATGCAATTTATTTTGGGATCATTCATTTCTTTGCTGGTGCCACCTTAATTCACATACTTATAAAAAAATACATAAAAAAAATAAATCCAAAGCTTGGACTTATTATAAATACTATTTTATTTGTAAGTCTAAAGAGAATTTATTATGGAAGTATCTTTTTTGGAAAGCTTATTCCACCAAAGGCACTTTATGATCTAAACCTATTTATCCTTGGTCTTCCTAGCGAAAACTTTTCATCAGGTGACTACTTCCCTATAATTCCCTGGATATTTTTATTTTACATGGGCTACTTTCTCTTTGACTTCATAAAATTTACAAAAAAAGAAGCCTCCCACAATATTATAAATATCATGGGTAGGCATTCTCTTTTAATTTATTTCCTCCATCAAATTATTTTGATTGGAATTTTCTCTCTTATCTTTGGCTTTTGATTAAATTCTTCCGCTGGCGCCACCGCCACCAGAAGAACCTCCTCCGCCGAAGCCTCCAAAGCCTCCGCCGCCAAAACCACCAGATGATCCACCGAAACCACCTGATCCTCCGAAGCCACCATAGCCTCCAAAGGAACCTGGTCCCCAGAAAATCACTGGTCTTTGTCTTCTTCTCCTGCTTCCTGGTCCACTTCCGCCGCCAGGTCCTCCTCCATTTTTATTTCTAAAAATCAAGGAAATTATAAAAATAATTATGATTAATCTTATAATGGGAACCAATGATAGAAATAAATTATCATCATAATCGTCCTCAGAATAATCAATGGCTTCTTGTGGCTCTCTTGCCACAATGTCAACTCCATATTCTCCCTCATATAATTTTATAATTTGTGCATATCCTTCAAGCACTGCCTTTTCAAAGGGCCTGTCATTTTCATTTTCAGCAACAACTTTTCCCATTGCCCTAATAATTCGCGATGCATAGGCATCGGGAACAAATCCCTCTGCTCCATAACCTGGTTCAATTTTTACCAGCCTATCATTATCATCGAGTAGGGCAAGGAGGATTAGGACTCCATTGTCCTTATCCTTGTCGCCAATTTTTATATCATTAAAAATCTTTGTGGCGTATTCTTCAAGGGAGTAGCCTTCTAAGCTATTGACTATGACAACCCCTATCTCCCCACCTGTCTTCTTTTTAAGATCATAAGTGGTTTTGTTGAGATAGTCTATGGTCTCTTGACTAAGGGTATTTGTCTCATCATAAACATTGTAGGACATTTGGTCCTTATCAAAGGCATAGACGTTAAAGACCAGGGTGAAGACAAATAAAATTGTAGCTAACAATTTTTTCATAGCTATCACCTAAAACTTAACTTCTGGTACTTGATTGTCCTTTTCTGAAACTTCAAAATAATCTCTTGGTCCAAAACCTAAAATTTTTGCAATAATATTTGTTGGGAACCTTCTAACCTTTTGATTGTAAAGCTTAACTGTGTCGTTATATCTCATTCTTTCTGTGGCAATCCTATTTTCAGTTCCTTCAAGTTGGGCTTGTAGGTCTAGGAAGTTTTGGTTTGCCTTTAATTCTGGATAATTTTCCACAACAACATTAAGTCTTCCAATAGCTTCTGTCAAATTATCATTAGCTTCAGCAAGTTCCTTAGGTGTAGATGCTTCAGAAACTCCTGCACGAGCCTTAGTAATTTCTGTGAAAGTTTCCTTTTCGTGACCTGCGTATCCCTTAACAGTTTCTACTATATTTGGAATTAAGTCAGCACGTCTTTTTACTTGGTTTTGGACTTGTGCCCAAGCACCATTTACATCTTCATCTAGCTTAACTAGATTGTTCCATTGGCCACCGAAGAAAATTGCAATTACAACAACTATGGCTATAATGGCAACTATTCCTACAGCGCCCTTATTTTTATTCTTCATCGCTTCCTCCTATTTTTTCAATTTTCATTTTGCCTATGGCTTCTTCAACAAGCTTGTCACAGTCAAGTGGCTCTTCAGACTTTTCTATTCCCTCAATGCTTGGTGTCAAAAGTGGATGTTTTGGCAGGAATACTGTACAGCAATCTTCATAAGGAAGGATTGATGTTTCATAAGTATCAATATCCTTGGCAATATCAATTATATTTACCTTGTCCATGCCAATAAGGGGTCTAAAGACAATCTTGTCTGTTATAGCGTCAGTTACCTTGAGTCCGTCAATAGTTTGTGATGCAACTTGTCCCAGATTTTCACCTGTTATAATACAATCATAACCATTGTCTCTTGCAATCTTATCTGCAACCCTCATCATAAATCTTCTAGATATAATAGTCATTTCGTCTTCAGGACAATTAATATTTATTTCCTTTTGTATATCCAAGATGTTTACTGAATAGAAAGTCAAGTCTCCTGAGAAGTTTGAAATGTCTTCTGCAAGTTTTTTTACCTTTTCCTCTGCTCTTTCAGATGTGAAAGGATAAGAATGGAAGTGGAGGCAATCCACAAGAACTCCTCTTTTTGCCATTAAAAATCCTGCAACTGGAGAGTCTATTCCTCCTGATAGGAGAAGAAGTCCCCTACCATTTGTTCCTGTTGGAAGTCCACCATGGGCCTTAATCTTATCTACATAGATATAGGTATCCTTTTTCAAATCGCAGTAAACATAAAAGTCTGGATTGTGGACGTCAACCTTGATGTCGAAGTTCTTTAAGACCATGCCACCAATTTTTGCAGAAATTTCCATGGAATTAAGTGGAAACTTCTTGTCTCCCCTATTTGTCTTAACCTTAAAAGTCTTGTATTCTGGATGGTCTTTTAAAGTTTCATCTACAATCTTTACAACTGCTTCTTCTATTGTCTCCCAATCTCTTTCCACTTGGTAAGTTGGGGCAATGTAGACAATACCAAAGACGTGTTTTAGCCTGTTTATTAATTTTTCTTCATTGTCACTTGTAACTTCAACATAAATTTTTCCCATGTTGTGGTAAATTTTTCCATGGTCAAGATTTCTTAGGTTTCTCTTAACAGATTTTATTAACTTTTCTATAAACCTATGTCTATTTTTCCCCTTGAGGATTACTTCCCCAAGAGAAAGTGCCATAACTTTTTTCATTCAATCACCTATCTCATTATTTTTCTTATTTCATCAACGTATTTTACTAATTTTTCTACAAAAATATCTATATCTTCTTCTGTCGTATCCTTGGAAGTACAAATCCTTATAGTTCCCTCAGCATACTTATCTGAAAGTCCAATTTGTTCAAGAGTTGTGGACTTATGAGTTCCATTAGAAGTGCAGGCAGAGGCTGTTGAAATATAAATTTCATCTCCTTCTAGGTAGTGAAGAAGAACTTCTGCCCTAATATCCAATATAGAGAGAGATACAATAAAATCTGTAGAATCTTCTGGAGTGTTTATCTTATAATCCTTAAGATTTTCTTCTAACTTTTTAAGTAAATATTCTTTAATTTCCTTTGCATGGGCAAGTCTCTTGTCTAGATCCCTCTTTGTAAGTTCACAAGCCTTGCCAAAGCCAAGGATACCTGGCACATTTTCTGTTCCAGACCTAAGGCCCTTTTCTTGACCTCCACCAATTACAAGACTATTTATATTTACATCCTTTCTCTTGTAAAGGGCGCCCATTCCCTTAGGGCCATAAATCTTGTGAGATGAAAAAGAAAAAGTATGGCAGCCAAGGTCCTTAACATTGACAGGAATCTTTCCAACAGCTTGAACTCCATCAACGTGACAAAAGACATCTTTATTAATAGACTTGGCTATTTCAAAAATTTTCTTGACCTTGTTAACAGTTCCAAGTTCATTGTGAACATATATAAGGGATACTAAAATTGTGTCTTCGTCCATGACTTCTTTAAATTTTTCTAGGTCCACAGCACCAGTTTCATCTACATCAAGATATACTACATCATAACCCTTTTCCCTGTAGTGTTTAAATTGGTCGTCAATAGATGCATGTTCAATGGCAGAGGTAATTATCTTCTTGCCCCTTCTCTTGTTTTTTTCTATGGCACCATGAATGGCAATGTTGTTACTTTCAGTTCCGCCTGATGTGAAATAAATTTCATCAGCCTGAGTCTCAATAAGGCTTGCTGCATTTTTTCTAGCTACTTCTATTTCCTTTTCAACCTTGTGACCAAAGATGTGAAGTGATGATGGATTTGCAAAGTCATCAGTTAACGCCTTCATCATTACTTCAACAACTTCCTTGTCTGGTTTTGTTGTTGCACAATTATCTAAATATATCATATAACTTCCTTCTATCTAATTATAAGTTTCTACTAATTCTATATTATAACACGACTTCATAGGTGATTTCTAACCTCTGGACCATTTATCCGAAATTTTATAATAATAAAAATTTTTTAATGTTATACTTAAATTGGTGATAATGTGAAAGTTATAGAAAGAAAAATTTCTCCACCAAAGAGAAATTATATAAAAATAGAAACATCAGGACTCTCGAGAGACTTGGATTCAATTATATCTATTGGTCTCGCTCTAAAGTCCTCTGAAAAGATAAAATTTTATTATGTGGAAAGTTTTAAGGACGAGAGAACACTCTTGGGAGAAGTCCTTCCTATTATTGAAGACAAAGAATTTACAACTTATTCTGGCAAGGCCTTTGACCTTAAATTTTTAAAAACAAAGTGTCAAATGTACTTCTCAAAAGATATTGACTTTAATTTTATAGATCTTCAAGAAGTGACAAAGACTTACAACTTTATATTCAAACTCTCATCACATTCTAATAAGGACTTGTTGAAAAACTTCGTAGATTCTTTTGATTCATCAAGTGAGTGGACCTACCAGGGAATAAAAATAAAATCTCTTTTTAAGAAATTTATAGAAGGTGATGAAGCTTCTATGGATAGGATCTTAGACTACTCCTTTGAAAGCCTTAAGAACTTAATATTATTAGACGATAATATAAGAAATAGCTTGAAATCTAAGTTGAGTTTTAAAATTTTAAATTATAAATTTATTTTAGAAAGCTTTGAACTCTTAGGCAATACCATAGAGTTAAGAGGAAAGACAAATTATTCAGAAGAATACTTTGCATCGAGAGGACTTTATTCACTAGAAATTTTTAATTTAATAGAAAATAAAGAAGACTATTTAGAACTTACAGGATATCCGAAAAGTTTCATTTTAAAAATCAATACTGAAGATGGCTTATATGATGAAGACAATAAATGTTTCTTCATTCTTAAGAAAGACCTTAATCTAAAATTAGAAAACAAAAGTAATATAAAAAGTCCAGCTAAAATTTTAATTTTATATTACAAGGAACATATATTTGAAAATCAAAAAGACTTGTGTGAGAAAATATTGAATTTAGAATTAAATAAAAAAGTCTAAGAGTAGATAATGATTCATGATTTTTTATAAAGTAATTATTAGTCATTTAAGTATAATTTTTTAAGTTTATAATTAAGTAAATTAAATATCTAAAAGATTTATAATTAACTGTAACAAAAAGGCTTGGAATAATCCAAGCCTTTTACACTTTATATTAATTTTTTTACTTTCTAGCTAATTTCTAACTTATAAAAAAATCAAAATCCACTAATCTTAAATGAAACTATCTATTATAATTATTTTGAAATTAATAATTTTACTTCATCTAAAAGATTTTTTTTACTTTTACAATTTTTAAATAATTAAAAATCCAATGAAAAAAGACTACTTAATCAATAAGTAGTCTTCCTGGTGCAGAAAGAGGGACTTGAACCCTCACGCGATTTCTCGCACATGCCCCTCAAACATGCCTGTCTGCCGATTCCAGCACTCCTGCATGAGCAAAAAAAAGCTTGTAATAAAAATTACAAGTTTTTGTGGCGTATCCTAGAGGATTCGAACCCCCGACCTTCTGGTCCGTAGCCAGACGCTCTATCCAGCTGAGCTAAGGATACATAAAAAAATGGAGCGGATGACGAGATTCGAACTCGCGACCCTCGCCTTGGCAAGGCGATGCTCTACCACTGAGCCACATCCGCATAAATAATTTTTTATAGAATTTTTGGTGGAGGAGAGTGGATTTGAACCACTGAAAGTTAAACTAACGGATTTACAGTCCGTCCCCTTTGGCCAACTCGGGAACTCCTCCATGTAAGTCCCTAATAATAAGATTTTTTGGAGCTGGTGGGAGGACTTGAACCCCTAACCTACTGATTACAAGTCAGTTGCTCTACCAATTGAGCTACACCAGCTTAATTAGTTTTTTAATTAATAAACTCTCTAATTTTATTAGTTCTTATTGTTTTTTACAACCAATCAACCTTCGCTTTCGCTCGGTTTCTTGGGAAGCTCAATGGCAAAACCTTTAGCAAATCAAAGATTTGGTCGGTTTTGCATAAGTTCGAGTGAACAAAATCAAAGATTTTGACTCTCACTTAACCTACACCAGCATTTCACTTATTAATGATAACATATTTGAAGTAAATTTGCTACATAAATTTAATTGGCGACCTGGATCGGGTTCGAACCGACGACCTCCAGCGTGACAGGCTGGCATTCTAACCAACTGAACTACCAGGCCCAATTTGGTGGACACAATAGGGCTCGAACCTATGACCCCCTGCTTGTAAGGCAGATGCTCTCCCAACTGAGCTATGCGTCCATCTGGTGACCCTGCCGGGAATCGAACCCGGGATACCACCGTGAAAGGGTGGTGTCTTAACCGCTTGACCACAGGGCCTTATTTAATTTGGTAGCGGGAGAAGGATTTGAACCTCCGACCTTCGGGTTATGAGCCCGACGAGCTACCATGCTGCTCCATCCCGCGTCATTTGTACCCGGCTACTATTTCTTTTGGTGCCGAGAATCGGAATCGAACCGATACGGTGTTTAACCACCGCAGGATTTTAAGTCCTGTGCGTCTGCCAGTTCCGCCACCCCGGCTTGTTTTTTAAATGGCTCTCAGGGTGGGACTCGAACCCACAGCCTACCGGTTAACAGCCGGTTGCTCCACCATTGAGCTACCTAAGACTATTGGGGACTTTTGTCCCTTACTGGCGATAACTTACTCTCCCAGGTCGTTGCCAACCAAGTACCATCAGCGGACTAATGCTTAACTTCTGTGTTCGGTATGGGTACAGGTGTGTCCATTGTCCTATTCTCACCAGATTAACTTAAAAACTAATCTTACCTTAAATCTTTGGTCAAGTCTTCGACCTATTAGTACTCGCTAGCTGAATGTATTGCTACACTTACACCTTGAGCCTATCTACCTCATTTTCTTCAAGGGGTCTTATCTTTCGAGGGAAATCTCATCTCGAGGGGGGCTTCGGGCTTAGATGCCTTCAGCTCTTATCCCTTCCAAACTTAGCTTCCCAGCTATGCACTTGGCAGTACAACTGGTGCACCAGAGGTTTGTCCATCCCGGTCCTCTCGTACTAAGGACAGCTCCTCTCAAATTTCCTACGCCCACGACGGATAGGGACCGAACTGTCTCGCGACGTTCTGAACCCAGCTCGCGTGCCTCTTTAATGGGCGAACAGCCCAACCCTTGGGACCTACTTCAGCCCCAGGATGAGACGAGCCGACATCGAGGTGCCAAACCTCCCCGTCGATGTGGACTCTTGGGGGAGATAAGCCTGTTATCCCCGGGGTAGCTTTTATCCGTTGAGCGATGGCCCTTCCACTCGGTACCACCGGATCACTAAGTCCTGCTTTCGCATCTGCTCGACTTGTTGGTCTCGCAGTTAAGCTCCCTTCTGCCTTTATACTCTGCGCACGATTTCCATCCGTGCTGAGGGAACCTTTGAACGCCTCCGTTACTCTTTCGGAGGCGACCGCCCCAGTCAAACTGTCCAACTGAGAGTGTCCCTTCCCCAGATTCATGGGGTTAGGTTAGAATTCTAGCATTAAAAGAGTGGTATCCCAACGGTGACTCCCAAGATACTGGCGTACCTTGTTCTTAGTCTCCCACCTATTCTGTACATTTAATCCCAAAATTCAATCTCAGCCTACAGTAAAGCTCCACGGGGTCTTTCCGTCCTGTCGTGGGTAAGCGGCATCTTTACCGCTACTACAATTTCACCGGATCCTTTGTTGAGACAGTGCCCAAATCGTTACACCTTTCGTGCGGGTCGGAACTTACCCGACAAGGAATTTCGCTACCTTAGGACCGTTATAGTTACGGCCGCCGTTTACTGGGGCTTCAGTTCTAAGCTTCGCTTACGCTAACTTTTTCCCTTAACCTTCCAGCACCGGGCAGGTGTCAGCTCCTATACTTCGTCTTTCGACTTAGCAGAAACTTGTGTTTTTGGTAAACAGTCGCTTGGGCCTTTTCACTGCGGCCCCCTTTTACAGGGGCTCCCCTTCTCCCGAAGTTACGGGGTCATTTTGCCGAGTTCCTTAACAAAGGTTTTTCCGCTCGTCTTAGGATTCTCTCCTCACCTACCTGTGTCGGTTTACGGTACGGGCGATACTTCTCTAGTAGTGGCTTTTCTTGGCAGTGTGGAGTCATAAGCTTCTCTACTTGTTTTCGATCCGCATTACGCTTCAGACTTCTCGGAAAGCGGATTTGCCTACTTTCCATCCTTTGCGCTTGCACGCCTCACCAACTGGGCGCTCTTATTATCCTTCTGCGTCCCCACTTCCTTTAACGATTGTATCGGTACAGGAATTTCCACCTGTTGTCCATCGACTACGCTTTTCAGCCTCGCCTTAGGTCCCGACTTACCCTGAGTGGACGAGCCTTGCTCAGGAATCCTTGGGTTTTCGACGGGTGAGATTCTCACTCACCTCTCGCTACTCATGCCAGCATTCTCTCTTGTATGATGTCCACAGTGCCTTACGACTTCTGCTTCATCCTTCATACATTGCTCCTCTACCAACGTTATACGTTCCATAGCTTCGGTATATAGTTTAGCCCCGGTTATCTTCGGCGCAGAGTCACTTGACTAGTGAGCTATTACGCACTCTTTAAATGAGTGGCTGCTTCTAAGCCAACATCCTAGTTGTCTCAGTAACTCCACATCCTTTCCCACTTAACTATAATTTTGGGACCTTAGCTGATGGTCTGGGCTCTTTCCCTTTCGACTATGAAGCTCATCCCACATAGTCTGACTCCCTAGTGCATGATATGGTATTCGGAGTTTGATAGGTCTTGGTAACATATGCATGCCCCTTGACCAATCAGTGCTCTACCCCCTTTTCATGTCTTACTAGAGGCTAGCCCTAAAGCTATTTCGAGGAGAACCAGCTATCTCCGTGTTCGTTTGGCTTTTCACCCCTATCCACAAGTCATCCGATAACTTTTAAACGTTACCCGGTTCGAGCCTCCATTGAATTTTACTTCAACTTCACTCTGCTCATGGATAGATCACACGGTTTCGGGTCTACAACCACTAACTTCCGCCCTATTTAGACTCGCTTTCGCTTCGGCTCCGCATCTTTAATGCTTAACCTCGCTAGTAATCGTAACTCGCTGGCCCGTTCTACAAAAAGTACACGATCGTGGTGCAAAACCACTTTCGCTGCTTGTAAACACTAGGTTTCAGATTCTATTTCACTCCCCTCACGGGGTTCTTTTCACCTTTCCCTCACGGTACTTGTTCGCTATCGGTCACCAAGTAGTATTTAGCCTTAGGGGGTGGTCCCCCCATATTCCCACTGAATTTCTCGTGTTCCGTGGTACTCTTTTGTGTCGGATATCTTCGCTTTCGTCTACAGGACTCTTACCTTCTTTGGTTAATCTTCCCAGATTATTTGGCTGGCTATTGTCTCTTTATACACATCGGGCTCTTCCCCGTTCGCTCGCCGCTACTTAGGGAATCGAGTTTTCTTTCTTTTCCTCAGGTTACTTAGATGTTTCAGTTCACCTGGTTCGCTTCCTATAGTTATGAATTGGCTATAGGATACCTCTTATGAGGTGGGTTTCCCCATTCGGATATCTACGGGTCATAAGATATTTGCTCCTCTCCGTAGCTTTTCACAGCTTGTCGCGTCCTTCTTCGCCTCTTGGTGCCTAGGCATTCACCTAGTGCTCTTTTTAACTTGACCTTTGTTAATAAACATTTCTGTTTATTTCCAGTTTAATTGTTTTGTTTAAGAAATTTTGATTAGTTTTTAAGTTGTTATGGTTCTCTTCTTTTTTCAAAGAAGCTTTCGACCACTTATGTGATCATGGTGGAGATAAGGAGATTCGAACTCCTGACCTCCTGCTTGCAAGGCAGGCGCTCTCCCAACTGAGCTATACCCCCATATATATAATTAAAATAGTGTGAAGATTTTTTTCCTTAGAAAGGAGGTGATCCAGCCGCACCTTCCGATACGGCTACCTTGTTACGACTTCACCCCAGTCACCTATCCTACCTTCGACTGCTGCTTCCCTAAGGTTCGCTCGCAGGCTTCGGGTATTACAAGCTTCCATGGTGTGACGGGCGGTGTGTACAAGACCCGGGAACGCATTCACCGCAGCATGCTGATCTGCGATTACTAGCAACTCCATCTTCATGTACTCGAGTTGCAGAGTACAATCCGAACTGGGAAAGACTTTTTGAGGTTGGCTTAATATCACTATCTCGCTTCCCTTTGTATCTTCCATTGTAGCACGTGTGTAGCCCAGGGCATATAGGGCATGATGATTTGACGTCATCCCCACCTTCCTCCGATTTATCATCGGCAGTCTCTTTAGAGTCCCCATCCGAAATGCTGGTAACTAAAGATAGGGGTTGCGCTCGTTGCCAGACTTAACTGAACATCTCACGACACGAGCTGACGACAACCATGCACCACCTGTATTGAGGCTTCCGAAGAAGAGGGTATATCTCTATACCGGTCCTCAGTATGTCAAGCCCTGGTAAGGTTCTTCGCGTTGCTTCGAATTAAACCACATGCTCCGCTGCTTGTGCGGGTCCCCGTCAATTCCTTTGAGTTTCATGCTTGCGCACGTACTCCCCAGGCGGAGTGCTTAATGTGTTAACTGCGGCACCGAATTATTCCGATACCTAGCACTCATCGTTTACAGCGTGGACTACCAGGGTATCTAATCCTGTTTGCTACCCACGCTTTCGTTCCTCAGCGTCAGAATGAGCCCAGTAAGTCGCCTTCGCCACCGGTATTCTTTTTAATATCTACGCATTTCACCGCTACACTAAAAATTCCACTTACCTCTACTCTTCTCAAGATATGCAGTTTCAAATGCTTACAGTAGTTAAGCTACTGCCTTTTACATCTGACTTGCATTTCCGCCTGCGAACCCTTTACGCCCAGTGATTCCGGACAACGCTAGCCCCCTACGTATTACCGCGGCTGCTGGCACGTAGTTAGCCGGGGCTTTTTCTTATGGTACCGTCATTATCTTCCCATATAAAAGAACTTTACGACTCGAAAGCCTTCATCGTTCACGCGGCGTCGCTGCATCAGAGTTCCCTCCATTGTGCAATATTCCCCAC
Source organism: Peptoniphilus harei (assembly GCF_016726485.1). Classification (GTDB taxonomy): domain Bacteria; phylum Bacillota; class Clostridia; order Tissierellales; family Peptoniphilaceae; genus Peptoniphilus_A; species Peptoniphilus_A harei. The sequence continues at coordinate 1,595,269 of NZ_CP068103.1, read as the reverse complement.
TGCTGCCTCCCGTAGGAGTTTGGACCGTTTCTCAGTTCCAATGTGGCCGTTCACCCTCTCAGGCCGGCTACCCATCGTCGCCTTGGTGGGCCGTTACCTCACCAACTAGCTAATGGGACGCGAGTCCATCTTAGACCACCGGAGTTTTGATCATTAGTGCATGGGCACCTATGATTTCATTTGGTATTAATCCCGGTTTCCCGAGGCTATCCCAATGTCTAAGGCAGGTTACTCACGTGTTACTCACCCGTCCGCCGCTAATCCATCTTATCTTCACCCCGAAGGGATCTGTCAAGATTTCATCGCTCGACTTGCATGTGTTAAGCGCGCCGCCAGCGTTCGTCCTGAGCCAGGATCAAACTCTCAATTAAAAAATTTGTATGACTCATTAGTTTTCTCAAAACTAAACGAATATCTGGTTTGCTTGTGATTCTTTAAAAGAATCTGTGATTAAATCACGAATTGTTTATCTATCTTCACACTATTTAATTATCATGTTTCATGCGCTACTTTTTGAAGTAGCTTGTTTATTATACTACCGTGTTTTTTCTTTGTCAAGTATTTTTTACAATTTATTTAAATTGTTTTTACTTGAAACTCGGTAATATTTTTTGCTGTCTTAAGTGACAACTTCTATATATTATCATCTGAGAAGTTATCTGTCAACTGTTTTTTTTATTTTTTTAAATCTTTTTTTGTCTTTAAAAAAAATATAACAGCTATCTTTTTCGACAACTGTTATATAATACTCTTTTATTTTTATCCTGTCAATAATTATTTTAAATTTTTAATAAAGTTTTCTAACTCTTCATTTGGACTAAGCTTATTAGCCTTCTCTAGATATTCTAATCCCTTTTCTCTTTCATTCATATTTAGGTAAATTATACCTATGTTATATGTCAAGGGATAAGAATCTTCTAATTCTTCTAAACCCAAATTTAATATATCAATTGCTTTTGTAAATTCTTGTCTTCCTGCATATATTGTTGTAAGGAGATTTATATTCTCTTCTGTAGTTTTCTTCTCAACAGAAAGTTTTGCATATTCTTCCGACTTATCAAAGTCTCCCATATTGTAATAGGAAATTGCATAAGTATAATAGAAGGATTCATCCATATTAAAGTCTTCGCTTACACTATCTAACAGATTAATAGCCTTATCGTATTCTCCATATGATAAATAGGTCTTAGCTGAATCGAAGTTTACCTTATCTCTTATTACTTCAATTTCTTTTCTAACTTGATCCTTTAACTCTTCATCTTTAGATATATTTATGAACTTTTCGAAGTACATGTTGGCCTTTATAAATTTGCCAAGGGCTAGGTTAATGTAAGCCAGCCTATAATAGGCCAAGGCATATCCCTCATCTAAGTTTAAGACTTGGTTGTATTTTTTAATTATTATATTTAATAATTTTTCACTCTTTTCATATTCTTCTTCATGAATTTTATTGTATAAGGCCTCTAAGATATTTGCTTCCTTAAAAATTATATCTGGATCTTCTCCCCCTACCTCTTCATATCCCTTTAAAAATATATAAGAATCAAGAGGATCTTCTTCTTGATTTAGAAAGGCCTTGTGCATGGCATAGTTCTTTAAATCTATATCTAATTTTTTTAAGATTTCTTTATATTTCTCGGAATATTTAAAGTCACTGTCAATTCCAAGTAAATAAATCATGGCCTCTACAATTTTTTCTAGGTTTATCTCTTCTTCTAATTCCTTTTCTTTGATTCCTTCTATAAGATAGTCCAACTTTATGGGCATGGAAAGACCCACTTGTAGGTTCACTTCTCCCAGATGGTAGTCTTCTTTTAAATCTATAAAAGCTAGATTTTTTAATTTTTTATTTATATCTTCTTTAAAAAGATTTTCCATTAAATCTCCCCTACTTATAATTTTATTTATGCTTCAATAATATTTAAAATACTAACAGATTAAAATTAGATTTTCAATTTTATCTCATCATGACTATCATGGAGTTTAAGCCGTAGGCTTTTCCTTCTCTCCTTGCAGAGTGCAAGTCTAGATTCTTGTAAGTTGACTCTTTACAAATATCTATGTTACATTCATTTATTCCTGACTCTAGTAATATTTCTTTATTAACTTCTGTCATAGAAAGGTGCCAAGTACCCTTAATTTTCTCGAAGAAATTGTCTCTATTTTTGAAATCCTTAAATTCTTCATAGACTTCTTCTCCAACTTCATAGTTTTCTATATCAATACTAGGGCCAATGTAGGCAATAATATCTTTTAGGTCTGACCCAAAGTCACTTTTCATTTTATCTAGGGCCTTGGCTGGGATTTTCTTTTTTGCTCCCCTCCAACCTGAATGTACTATAGAAAGAATTTCCTTCTTTTTGTCATAAAGAACTATTGGTGTGCAGTCGGCAAACTTTAGCAAGAGGGCAAGATTTTTCTTATCTGTCACAAGGCCATCTGTGTTGGGAAAGTTTCTTCCGTAGACAAAGTCCTTTCCATTTCCCCCATCACAATAGGCAATTTTATCAGTGTGGGTTTGGATGCAAGAATAAATCTCATCAGGTTCGATTTCCATCCTCTCTAGCATATCCTCTACATAATCTCTTACCTTGTCACCTTCCTTGGCATAAGAAAGAGAGTATTCCATTCCACTTATTAGGTTTATGATTCCATTTTCTTCTAAAAACTTTGATTTCATTTTATTTTCTCATTTTTCAAAATTAATTTCCAATAGAATTGGTGTGTGGTCTTGTCTTTCTCCTGAGTCAACCATATTTGATTCAGTGACATTGTCTTTTATCCTGTCACTAACTATAAAGTAGTCAATCCTCCAGCCAGAGTTGTTTATCTTAGAAGTCCTAACTCTTTGTGCCCACCAAGTGTAAACTCCTTCAACATCTCCGTGGATATGTCTAAAAGTATCAGTAAAGCCCATGGATAACAAATTTGTGAAACCTTGTCTTTCTTCATCAGTAAAGCCTGCTGACATCCTATTGCTCTCTGGGTTTGCAAGGTCGATTTCTTTGTGAGCCACGTTGAAGTCGCCTGTTGCAATGACAGGTTTTATTTCATCAAGACTTGATAAGTATTCGCCATACTTTTCATCCCAAATTTGTCTCAATGGAAGTCTTTTTAATTCACCACCTGCATTTGGTGTGTAAACTTGTGTAAGAAAGAAATCTTCAAATTCTAAAGTTATAATTCTTCCTTCAAAGTCCATTGTGTCTGGTGCATCAATTTTCGGGAAAATCACCTTAGGTTCAAGCCCCTTTTTATAAAAGGCCATATTGCCAGCATATCCCTTACGAGCTGGTTCCTCTGATGAAACAAAAACATAGTCATAATCACAGAACATATCTGCCATAATTTCCTTGTGTTTTTTGCTTGGACCATTCTTAGGAAGTTTTGTCTCTTGAATGGCAATTATATCTGGGTCTTCTTTTAAAATTGTTGCGAGCACTTCTCTCGACATCTTTGCCCTGTTTGAGTCACTCGTTAAGGCAGCGTTAATTGAATCTATATTCCACGAAATTATTTTCATTTTATTCCTCCAATTTTATTTTATACTTCATATCCTATCAAATAGAAATTTCTCATTCAATCTTAATTTGATTTTATTTATCAAGATTTGAATTTAACTTGATAATTTTTTATAACTTCATAGTTTTTTATTATTTCACAAAAATTTATTACTTCATAATTATTTATTACTTCACAAAAATTTATTAAATCGCAAAAATTTTCCGATAAAAAAAGACCTGACCTAAGTCAAGTCTTGATTTAAATTTTATAACTCGCCCATGTAGGCCCTCTTCCTTCTTGTTGATCCAACTAAAATCCTGTAGAGGTTACCCCTAAAGATTGCATAGACAGCAGTGATGATGCTGGCAAGCAAAATTTTAATGTTTTGTGGGTCAAGAGGATTCGTATATGATAAACCTGTCATAATTTCTTGACCAAGTGGAAGGTCCACAATTGAATTCGATACAATCATGAAAGCAAAATCGAATCCCAAGAGATGGAGTATGCCAAGATAAATCAAAAATGGTATAGTCCAAAGTAAGAAATTTTCCTTCATAAACTCCAGTGAGTGAGTGTAGGCTGAAGTGTAATACTCTCCCCTAATATAAATTGACTCAGCAATTGGGTTGAGGGCAAGGGTAATCACTGCCCCAACAAGAGTAGTAGCTCCCATCATGACACCTATACCTGGCATGAAAAACGAAATTATCATTAGGATAAAAAACACCGAATAAATTGATGCAAAGTAGGCCATAAAAGTCTTTGAAAAATTCCTAAAGCTAATTCTATTGTAATAAATCAAATCACTTAAAACAGAAAAATAACTCGAAAGGATCAAAGATGTCAAAAGTGGAATGATAAAACCAATTATAGGGGCGTAGCTTCTTGCAAGTAACCTTCCAATTAAAAGCATCCCCAGCATATAAACTACCCCATAAACGAAAGGAAAGATTAAAAAGTGTGGGGCCTTCTTTATTTTTAAAAGGGTATCCTTGCCTGCCTTCTTATAAACTAATTGTAAATCTTCAAAAAAGTTCATTAGATCACATCTTTTCAGGTGCTTTTATACCAAGCAAGTTAAGTCCACTTGCAATTACATTCTTAACTGCATAGCAAAGCATAAGTCTTGTGTTCTTTAATTTTTCATCTTCAACTAAGATTTGAGTTTGGTTGTAGAATTTGTTGAAGTTCTTTGCAAGTTCAACTGTGTATCTTGTGATGAAGTATGGTTCATATTTTTCACAAGCATCAACAACTACGTCAGTGAAGTTGTAAAGACTTCTAATAATATTTATTTCACTTTCTTCTGTAAGAAGGCTTGGGTCGATTTCATTGTTTATGTCAAAGTCACCCTTCTTTAATAAAGAGCAAATTCTTGCGTGAACATATTGTACGTAAGGTCCAGTTTCTCCTTCAAAGGAAAGAGTCTTGTCCCAATTAAAAGTGTAGTCCTTAATTCTTCCATTGAAAAGTTCTTGGAACTTAATTGCACCAATACCTACAGTTTGTGCAAGTTCTTCCTTGTTTTCAATTTTTTGACCTTGTTCTTCCTCTCTTGCATCTAAGATTTCACGAACCTTGTCTGTCGCCTTGTTAAGCACATCTTCAAGGTAAACTACCTTACCTCTTCTCGTTGAAAGAGTTCCATCTTCAAGAGAAACCATGCCGAAAGGAACGTGAACAATTTCATCGTACCAGTCATAGCCAGCCTTCTTTAAGGCAGACTTAAGTTGATTGAAGTGAAGACTTTGTTGACTTCCTACAACGTAAATATTTTTGTAAGGTTTGTAAGTTTCGTGTCTATATTTTGCAGCAGCTAAGTCTCTTGTTAGATAAATTGTTGTACCATCAGATTTTACAACAATTGCTGGTGGAAGGTCATACTCTTCAAGGTTAATAACTTCTGCACCTTGAGACTCTTCAAGTACATTTCTCTCTCTTAATTCTTCAATTAAGCCTGGCATCTTGTCAGAATAGAAAGATTCTCCATTGTAAGAATCGAAGTGGATGTCAAGCATATCGTAAACCCTGTTAAATTCCTTTAACGAAACTTCTTTAAACCATTGCCAGATTTCTACAGCTTCTGGATTTCCATTTTCAAGTTCCTTGAACCAATAACGACACTCATCCTTAACACTTTCGTCTTCTTCACAAACACCATTAACTTTTACATAAAGTTTTAGAAGTTCATTGATTGGATTCTTTTCAATTGCTTCCTTGCTGCCCCAAGTCTTGTAGGCATAGATAAGCATACCAAATTGAGTTCCATAGTCCCCAAGGTGGTTGATGGCAATTGTGTTAAAGCCCAAGAAATCGTAAATTCTCTTTAAAGAATCTCCAATTACAGTTGATCTAATGTGACCAATGTGGAAGGGCTTTGCAATATTTGTTGAAGAGTATTCCACAATTACATTTTTGTTATCTCCATAATTTGTCTTGCCAAAGTTTTCTTTTCTATCAGCAGCATCTCTTAAAATTTCTTCTACTAAGATAGACTTGTTAATGTAAAAGTTAAGGTAGGCATTTTTGTTTTCAACTTTTTCAAAATATTTTGAATCAATTTGTCCTGCCAGTTCTTCTGCAATCATAGCTGGATTTTTTCTGTAAATCTTTGCTAGACTAAAAACTGGGAAGGCAAAGTCACCAAGTTCATAGTTTGGTGGCACTTCTATCATCTTGTCAATCTCTTTGGCATCAAGGCCATCGATTTTTTCATCAAGTATTTTTATTATTTCTTCTCTAAAATTAATCATCTTGACTCCTTACTTTAGGATAACAACAGTTACACCGTCGCCACCCTCATTATATTCTGCATCTTTATAGGACTTTATAGTCTTAACACTTCTAAAATGTTCTCTTAATTTTTTTCTAAGGACACCTGTGCCCTTTCCATGAATTATTCTAACGGATTTTAGGCCAGAAAGATAGGCATCATCTAAATATTTATCAACAATATCTTTAGCATCTTCAAAATTCTTGCCCCTGATGTCAATTTCACTTTTAACATTTGTTGCCTTGTTCTGCAAAATGCTCCTAGTATTGTGCTTAGTTGTGTCTTCTTGGACATCAATCCTCGTTAGAGAATCCTTTGGCATATTCATCTTCATTATGCCCGATTGTACTAGAACATTTCCTTTTTTGTCTGGAAGCTCCAAGACTGTTGCAATATTTCCAAGAGATGTCCTCACCTTGTCGCCAATTTTTATTTCTCTTATTGGGTTTTTTGCCTTAGCTATTTCAAGTTCTGATTTATCTCTGGCATTTTTTATACTTTCACGCAAGAGGTCTTGGGCCTCTTGGATTTTTTTAGAATTTTCAGAACTTATATTGTCCCTAGCTTCATTTATTTCAGATAAAATTATATCAACATTTTCTTTTGTATTTAATAAAAGTCTCTTAGCTTCCTCACGAGATTTTTCTAGGATTTTTTCCTTTTGATCTTCTAATTTTTTAATTTTTGATTGAAGCCTCTTGTTTTCTTTTTCTAAATCAATCTTTTCTCTCTCAAGTTCTTCTTTATACTCGCGAATTTTTGTCCTGTCCTCGTCAATTGATTGGAGGACGTCTTCGAATTCAATATTTTCTGAACTCAAGAGTTTCTTTGCTTCTCCAATTATCTCATCAGGCAGTCCCAACCTCCTAGAAATTTCAAAGGCGTTGGACTTACCTGGGACCCCAATTAATAGTCTATAAGTTGGAGAAAGGCTATCCACATCAAATTCCATGCTGGCATTGGCAACTCCATCAGTTGTCAGTGCATAAACTTTTAATTGATTGTAGTGGGATGTGGAAATACACCTTATCTTTCTCTCAAGCATAAAGTCCATAATAGACCTTGCAAGGGCAGCACCCTCTGTTGGGTCTGTTCCTGCTCCAAGTTCGTCAAAAAGAACAAGAGAATTTGGACTTACATTTTTTAAGATGTAGACAATGTTAACCATGTGGGATGAAAAAGTTGAAAGAGACTGCTCAATAGATTGCTCATCTCCAATATCTGCAAAAACTTTTTCAAAAACTGCAATTTCTGATGCCTCATCAGCTGGTATCAAGAGACCAAATTGTGTCATAAGGGTCAATAGTCCCACAGTTTTTATACTTACAGTCTTACCACCAGTGTTGGGTCCTGTGACAATAAGTGAGGTGAAGTCTATTCCAAGATTTATGTCAATTGGAACTGCAATTTTCCTGTCTAAGAAAGGATGGTAGGCCTTGATTAAGTTTATCCTGCCTTCACGATTTAGTTTCGGCATGTTGGCATGATAATTTAAAGCCAATCTTGCCTTGGCAAAAATAAAATCAAGCTCAATTAACTTTTCTTGGTTTGATTTAATCTCTTCGCTAGTTTCCCCAACTAATTCTGAAAGTTCCCTAAGTATTTTTTCTATTTCTAAATTTTCTTTTATATATAATTCCTTTAAGTCGTTGTTGGCTTCCACAACTGCCATAGGTTCAATGTATGCTGTCTGTCCAGAACCAGAAATGTCATGAACAAGACCCTTAACCTTAGACTTGTTTTCAATTTTTACAGGAACAACATACCTTCCGTCACGCAAAGTGACAATGGCATCTTGCAAGAAATCAGCATGAGAAGATAAAATTCCATTTAACCTATTTTTTATGGAATCCTTCTTTGCAACAATTCCCCTCCTGATTCTTAAAAGTTCACGAGAAGCGTCGTCGGCAATTTCTTCTTCAGAAATAATTTTTGAATTTATCTCATCTTCTAATCTCTTGTCTGTGTAAAGATCTTCAATTAATTTGTCAATGTATTCTAATTTTACTTCTTCGTCTTTATTGTAAGAATCTTTTTTGAGATAAGTCTTTAGGCCACGAGAAACTCTTAAAAAATCAGAAACTTGTAAGAGGCTTCCTGCAGTTAGAGACCCACCAATTTCTGTTCGCTTAATAATTGATCTGATGTCAACAATTCCAAATAATTGTGGTTCTCCCTTGGCAATAATTAATTTTAAGGCTTCGTTAGTCTCATTAAGCCTATTTTTTACGACCTCATATTGGGTAGAAATTTCAACCTGGTCAATATATTCACTTGTGATACTTGCACTGGCAAGTTTTTTAAGTTCAACTAAGACGTTGTCAAATTCCAAGATCTTTGATGCTCTTTTCAAAGAATTATCCACTGACAATCCCCCTATTTATGTGTCCCTTAGTAACTTCTTTGTACTTATCTTCTAGTTTTTCTTTTAGTTTATAAAAATCTTCTTCCTTGTAGTCCTTGTATAGGTCAATGACTTGATTAGTAAATTCATCTGCCAATAAAAGAAGACTAATTTTATTTTCTTTTAATTTATTCACGTAACCGTCTAATAAAATTGGATATGAATTAAAAATTTCTGTAAAGGTATTTTGTCTTAGGACTTCAAAGTCCACTGACTTTTCATCTCTAAGAAGGTAATTTTTGAACTTACAGGTTGGGCAATTTCTCTCGTCCAGGCAATTTTTCTCAATGGAATAAGGACAGTGCTTCATAGTCATAACTGGGACTCTTCCATAGGAAATCACGTTGACCTCCATGTCTTCTCCCTTGATTATATTTTGAATTTGTCCACTGTTCATCTCTGGAGAAAGAGTAGCTGACTTAAAGCCCAGTTTCTTAAAGAAGTCCAGTGCATTCCAATTAAAAATATTAAGTCCAAGGTCTGCGTTAAGTTCAAGTCCATCGTCCTTAAAGATATAATATTCTGAAAGGTTATTTATCCAAAGGCCTTTAATGTTTTTATTTTTAAGAATGTAGGTCCTAAGCCTTTCAAGCTCATCATAAGAATAAAACTTGTCAAGATAAATTGAAACTTCCCTATTTCCATAAGATTTTTTGAACTTTTCCAAATCCTTGGCCCTGATAATAATTTCATCTATTTTATTTAAGTCTGTCCTTTTAAGATCTTCAAACTTATTGAAAAACACCTTAACAAGTGATTTCTCTCTTTTTAAATTATTTTTATGACCTTCTAATTTATTATCAACTTTGACTCTTTCAATGGATCCACTTAGAATTTTATCTTCTAATATCTTTAGGCCTTCTCTTCTAAGTTCATTAATAGCAGAAATTGGAAGAAAAGCATTGTCATCTAAGTCCAAGTTTATACCATCTAGCTCAAAAATACTGTCTCCAGTTTTTGAAATATTTTCAATAACTCTTTCCCTCTCAAGTCCGGTCTTCTTTGCTGGCTCAACTAATCTATCTAGGGTGTAAGTTCCCTCCAGGTCATCTGACTTGATATAAATTACTGGTTTTTCTCCAATTTTAATTTTTAAATCCACATGGACTTTTCTCTTGTAGTCATAGGAATCTATTTTTTCATCGATCTTTTCATAAAGTTTCTTTGAGTAAGTCCTATTAATTGTTGAATTTTCAAGAGGTCTCTTAAATAATTCAACTTGGTAAGTTTGTCCAGCCTTATAAAATTCTCTAGACTTCATGCCAAATCTTCCCTTGGAAGAATTAAATTCTAGTCCATCGCCTGGGTAAACATCTTGGTCAAAAATTATTTTCGCTGAGTTTCTTCCAACTTCAATTACCCTTCCTATTTCAATTCCCCTGTTATCAGGTCTATCGTAGGAAATAAAGTCTCGACCAAAGTCTCCGTTGAAGAGTCCCTTAGTAAAGCCCCTATTAAAAACTTGCAGAGTATCTTCTCTGTCCTCTTCTCTTAACTTTCCTTCAAGAGACTTTTTATAAGATGAAACCACGGTGTAGACATATTCCGGATTTTTCATCCTGCCTTCGATTTTAAGAGAATAGCCACCGGCTCTTATAATCTTTGCCACATCATCAAGGGTGTTTAGGTCCTTGGGAGAAAGATAGTAAAGTCTATTGGCTAGTTTTTTTCCATCAAAGTCAATAATTTCATAAGACCTCCTGCAGGCCTGGGCACATTCGCCACGATTACCTGACTTGCCACCAATCATTGATGACATAAGGCATTCTCCTGAATAAGAAACGCAAAGAGCCCCATGAATAAAGGTCTCAACATCTAAATCTAGTTCTTTAATCTTTTCTATTTCAAAAATAGGAGTTTCACGAGCAAGAACTACTCTAGAAAAACCCATCTCTTTTAAAAATTTTGCTCCGTAATAATTATTTACTGCCATTTGGGTAGATGCGTGAAGTTCAAAGTCTGGGAAGTCCTCCCTTATTTTTGCCGCAATCCCAATATCTTGTAATATTAGGGCGTCAACTCCAATATCGTAAAGCATCTTCACACTTTTCATTGCCCTCTTGACTTCGAAGTCTGCAATTAAAATGTTAAAGGTTACATAAATATCCACATCTCTTAGGTGAGCATAGTCTATTGCTTCTTCAAGTTCTTCCCTGTTAAAGTTCTTGGCCTTGGCCCTAGCAGAGAATTCATCATATCCCAAATAAATGGCATTAGCACCTGCTGACACAGCAGCCTTTAATGCTGCCATATCACCTGCAGGTGCTAACAATTCATATTTATTTCTCTTCATAAATATTTTCCAATTCTCTTGATAGGTCGATTATCCTTCTAGATGCGGAGTTGTTTTTTTCTTCAAGATTAGAGATACTTCCCTCAAGCTTTTTAATTTCTTCCTTAGATTCCATTAGGGCTTGATTTTTATCCATAAGTTCCCTATTCAGTTTTCTGTTTCTATCTTCTAAATCATTAGTCTTCTCTTGAAGGTCCCTAAAAGACTTATTGGCCTTCTTGTTTTCTTCCTCAAAAATAGAAAGCTGCTTTTTCAAATCTTTTATTTCTTCAATTTTTTCCATTATTTCCCTTTTATCATCGCTGGCACTTGCCAGATTATCCTTATCAGACTTCATCTTTTCAAAGTCATCTAGGACATTAAGGGCACAAAGGACAAGAGTTTGCACTTGATTTAACCTGTAATTAGTTCTCGCAGTTTCCTGAATCTTTTCATTGAGGTCAGCTGCAAGGTCCTTGATATACTTTTCGTTGTCATTACCCATGACATAAAATTTCATGCCATCGATAGTGACTTCGATTCTTTTCGCATAGGACATAATAGCCTCCTTAGGATCTTAGTTTAGCTTTAAATTCACTTTCAATTTCAGCAACTACTTTTTCACAAATTTCTGTAACTTCTCCTTCTTCAAGAGTCCTGTCTGCAGCCCTAAATACTAGGGAGAAGGCAACAGATTTCTTTCCTTCTTCTATATTTTCACCTTCGTAAATGTCGAATACCTTAAAGGATTCAAGAAGGTCTTTTCCATGTTTTTTCGCAACTTTTTCAAGGTCAACTGAGTCTACTTCCCTATCCATGATGAAGGCAAAGTCCCTCTTCATTGTTGGATATTTAGGAAGGTCCTTGTAAGTGTAGTTGTCAATTGTATTTTCTACGATTTTGTCAAAGTCTAGCTCTGCAACATAGGCCTTTTTCTTAAGTCCATAATTTTCTAAGACCCTTGGATGTACTTCTCCAAATACTCCAAGACTTTCACCATTTAATAGGAATTCTGCAGACCTACCTGGGTGCAAGAAGCTTGCTTCCTTTCTCCTAACTTCTAAGTTATTAATTCCCAAGAACCAAAGAATTTTTTCTATTGACTCTTTAAGATAGTAGAAGTCACCTAAGTCATAGAAGCCCATAGTCAATTTTAACCTTTCACTTGGCAGTTCATCTTCTGTTGGGAAGAAGGTATTTCCAATTTCAAATCCACCAACATTTTCGTTGCCCCTAACATAGTTTTTGGCAAGGGCATCAATCATTGAAGGAACAAGAGTTGTCCTCATAACTGAGTAATCTTCTCCCAGTGGATTTAGAATTTTTATAATATTTTTCTCATCTTCAGTGTAGTTTGCCTTTTCATAAGAAGACGGACTCACAAAGGAGTAAGTCATAAATTCAGAATATCCAAGACCCGTTAATAGATTTTTAATCCTGTCTTCAACATTTCTAAATCTTGGTTTTTTGCCAACCGTTAAAGTTCCCACAAGTTTTTTAGGCTCAATATTGTCGTAGCCATAAACTCTTGCAACTTCTTCAATTAGGTCTTCTTCTATGTCAAGGTCAAGCCTTACACTTGGGATTTTTGCTATAAGATAGACGTCTTTAATTTCAGTTTCAATTTCTAGTCTATTTAAAATATTAGCAACTTCTTCAATTGTGAAGTCAACTCCAATTAGGTCAACAACTTTTTGGTGTCTAAGTTTAATTTCCTTTTCTTCCTTGGAGAAGTTTCCAACGTCCTTAGAACCATCTACTACTTCAGCAATTCCCATTTCAGAAGCAAGTTGACAAACCCTATCTACAGCAGTCTTTGCAAGGTTAGGGTCAAGTCCCTTTTCAAATCTTGATGAAGCCTCACTTCTTAGGTTAAGTCTCCTTGAAGTCTTCCTAATATTTTCCTTGTTGAAGTTGGCTCCTTCTAATAAAACATTTACAGTTTTGTCAGTAACTTCAGAATCAAGTCCTCCCATAACTCCTGCAAGACCAATAATTTCTTGGCCATCAGTAATTAAAATATCAGAGGACTCTAACTTTCTTGTCTCGCCATCAAGAGTAACAGTTTCTTCCCCATCTTCTGCCATCCTAACCACAATCTTCTTTGAATGGAGACTGTTTAGGTCAAAGGCGTGAAGAGGTTGACCGTATTCAAGCATTACAAAGTTTGTTAAATCAACAATATTAGAAATTGGTCTAACTCCAGCTTGCATTAGATAGGCTTGTAGCCAAAGTGGAGAAGGTCCCATTTTTATATTTTTAAGTATTTTTGAATAATATCTTGTGCAGTTTTCTGTTTCTATTTCAATATCATCAAAGTAATCAGAAAAATCATCAACTTGATTTTCAATTTTTATTTCATTGTGCTTAGCCTTTAAATCAAAGGATGCAGCAGTTTCCACAGCCATTCCCATCATGCTTAGGCAATCAGGTCTATTTGGTGTAATCTCAAGTTCAAGAATTTCATTGTCCATGAAAAGAGCTTCCATGGCAGAGCCGCCAATTTCAGTTCCTTCAGGGAAGATAAAAATTCCGTTACGAGCTTCCTTAGGAATTACTGAATTTTCGTAACCCAATTCTTCTAGAGAGCAAAGCATACCATTGGATTCAACACCACGAAGCTTGCCCTTTTTAATTTTTTGTCCGCCAGCCACAGTAGAACCGTGAAGGGCAACAGGAACAATAGCTCCCTCAAAAACATTTTTAGCACCAGTAACTATTTGAAGGACCTCGTCACCAACATTTACAGAACAAATAACAAGCTTGTCTGCATCTGGGTGGTTTTCAATTTTTTCAATCCTTCCAACTACAATTTTATCTAAACCTTCAGATGGAATAATAATAGATTCAACGTGAGAACCAGAATTAGAAAGTCCATCTGCAAGTTTTTTTACATCAAAATCGAAATCAACATAATCTTTAAGCCATTTAATCGGTAATAACATCTATATCTCCTTAAAATTGTTCCAAGAACTTCTTGTTGTTTTCAAACATCATTCTAATATCTGTAATCTTGTACCTAACCATTGCAATCCTGTCAATACCCATACCAAAGGCAAAGCCAGAATACTTTTCAGGGTCAATGCCACAGTTTCTTAAAACATTTGGGTGAACCATGCCGCATCCCAAAAGTTCCATAGACCAGCCAGTGTAGTTACAAGCCTTACATCCCTTGCCGCCACAAGAAGTACAAGTAGTATCAACTTCAAGACTTGGCTCAGTAAATGGGAAGTAGTGAGGTCTAAATCTTGTCTTCACTTCTTCACCAAAGAAGGCTTTAACAAAGTAGTTTAAAGTGTCAATTAAGTTGGCAACAGAAATCTTCTCATCAACAACGAGTCCCTCAAGTTGGTGGAACATTGGTGAATGAGTTGCATCAACTTCATCAGACCTAAAAACTCTACCAGAACATATCATGCGAATTGGAGCGCCATGTTCCTTCATTGCCCTAACTTGGACAGGAGATGTTTGTGATCTAAGAATTGTGTTTTTATCAAAATAAAAAGTATCAGACATATCCCTAGATGGGTGGTCCTTAGGTGCATTAAGAAGATCAAAGTTGTTTTCAACAGTTTCAATCTCTGGACCATCGTAAACAGTAAAGCCCATGTGAGTAAATAAGTCTTCAAGATCCTCAAGAGTCTTCTTTAGGGGATGTCTGTGTCCTAAAAAGATTTCATCAGTCTTTAAAGTAACGTCAATTCTCTCGTCGTGAAGTTTTTGTTCCAAAATCTTTTCATTTAACTCAGTCCTCTTGTCTTCAAGAGCCTTTTCAATTTCTTCACGGACTTCATTGACAAGGGCACCCATAACAGGTCTCTCTTCCTTGGAAAGATCCTTCATTCCCTTTAAGATTTGAGTTATTTCACCCTTCTTGCCTAAGTACTTAACTTTCAGTTCATCTATATCTCTAATTGTCTTAACTTCATTTAAAAGTTTCATGGATTCATCTTTGATTCCAATTAATTTTTCTTTCATGTTGACCTCCAATTCATAATATACAATTATATCATAGTTGCAAAAGATTTTTAAATAAATTCAAGTAAATGCCTTTTTAGCAAGTATTAAATCAATTTTCTAACACTAGAATATAATTTTCATTAAATAAAAAAATCCAAACTATCAAGGAGTTTCTTTCTCAATAGATTGGAATTTTTATAATTATAATTTTTCTATAAAATTTTTATTTAAGACATAAATCAAAGGACGTTCTTTAATGACTTTTATAAAACCATCATCTTGTAAATCTCTCAAGTCTTTTATCTTCATACTCTTGTTATTTATTTCACTTGTAAGACTGTAGATTTCATCTCTGCTCAGACCTCTGTTTTTATCAAAAAAGTAATTTTGAGCCAATAAGAAAATTATTTTTTTCTTAAGCTCACTATTAATAATTTCTTTTTCCTCATCTATACATTCCTTGACCCTATCTAGTTTTTCAATCTTATCTGTCAAATTATAAATAATATCCTCCTGACCAGAGATTAAAATTTTTAAAAAGTCATCAATAAAATAATTTAATTCACCTTTGTTTATTTTTGAATTAGTCCTGTCAAAAATCCTATAGTAAGAGCTTTTTTCAATCCAAGACCCTCTCGATAAAGCCATTGAAGTCAAATGATTATACTTAGTCCTAATTAACAAACTGCTAAGAAACCTATTTACACGCCCGTTTCCATCATAAAAGGGATGAATGTATCCAAAATAGTAATGACAAATTGCAACCCTTATTAATAAATCAATATCAGACTCTCCCATAAAATCCAATAGATTTATAAGAGCTTCTTCTATCTTCTCTTCCCCCTTTATACCTTCGTGGATGATCTCTCCACTAACAGAGTTTTTCTTTTGAACATAAACAGCTTGAGTTCTAAAATATTTTCCATCTGGTTTATCACTCTCTTCAATTTCTCCACGAGTGATTTCGTCGTAAATTTTTCTAATATCTTTTAAATCAAGAGGCAAACTCAAACTTTTACCTTCAATTAAAAGTAAATAGGACTTAATCATGCTGATTAATCTTTTTTTATTAGGCTTCTTCTCATTAATAATGTTTTTAGTAGTTTCAATAATTTCATCTTTATCAGATTCAATACCTTCAAGGTCATTAGTACTTTTTAATTCACTTGAAATTAAATCTAAGATGAAGGCTCTCTCTGCAAGACCTGGTAGGCTTTCATTTAACTTCTCAAGTTTATAATCATTTTGCATAACCCTATCTATTAGCTTAGAGGTTTTCATATTATAAACAAAATAAAGTTGATTTTCTTCTTGTTCTTTCAAAGATTTTATAAATAAACCTGTCCTCAAACTCTCTTCAAAATTAATCCTATTTTTATAAGTTTCCTCGTAAAAATTTTTATCCTTATAATAAATCTTGTATAAATATTCCATAGAGATCACACCTTTAAGTTAAAATTATCAAATAATTCAATTAATTAATCATATTATAGCAAAATAAAATCAAATTTCTCCATTTTTTTGATTTTATATTTAAAAATTATCAAATAAAATCAAATATTTGCTATTTTTTAACTTTATATCTTCGATTTATAAATATTGAACTCATTTTTTACTAAATTTTAATTTAATATATTAATTGTTCTAATAAAATATATTATTTACTTTACAAGTCATTAAAAATTTGGTATTATGTAATCTGTTGTAGGGGTATAGTTCAGTTGGTAGAACATTGGTCTCCAAAACCAAGTGCCGTGGGTTCGAGTCCTGCTACCCCTGCCAAAATACTGATTGCATGAGCAGTCAGTTTTTTTATGCCCATAATAATTTAATTAATTTTAAAAGATGTGTTAGGTCATCCCAACACATCTTTTTTAATGTTTTATAATCTTTTTAGATTTTCTTCTACTTGTTTATAGGTGTCTTCCAAATTACCTGAATTATCTATTATGACGTCGGCCATAATTTTTTTATCCTCAACAGACATTTGAGAATTTATTTTTTCTAGGGCATATCCTTTAGATATCCTATCTCTTTTTATTAGTCTCTTCACTTGAGTTTCCCTATTTACATAAACCAGCCAAACTTCATCAAAGTCCAGGCCATATTTTTCATTCAAATGCTGGGACTCAAAGAGAAGTGGTATATCCACAAAGACTCTCCCCTTGGAATTTTTTATCTCTTCCAAGATTATCCTATAAATTTCTGGATGCTCAATTTCATTTAAGACCTGTCTCTTCTCCTTGTCCCTAAAGACAATTTCTCCCAGTGCCTTCCTATCGAGTTCATCATCCTTATAGATATCATTACCAAAGGCTTCTTTTATTTTTTCCTTAACTGACCCAAAATCCACAACCTCTCTTGCAATTAAGTCGGCATCAATTACTTTTTCTCCCCTATCTCTTAGATAGTTTGACACCTGGGTCTTGCCCGTTGAGATGGATCCAGTTAGGCCAATAATTTTATTTTGACTCATAAAGATTTTTCCCTGTATTCATATCCACAGACAATTTTACATTTAGGTCCACAGAATTTTCCATTAGGTCCTTCATAAGTTCCTTCACTTCTTCAAGTTCATCTTCTGCTGTATCAACAACAAGTTCGTCATGGATTTGAATTATTAATTTTGATTTCAAATTTCTCTTCTTAAGTTCATTGTAAACTTTCACCATGGCAATTTTTATAATGTCAGCAGCTGAACCCTGGATAGGAGTGTTAAGGGCAATCCTCTCTCCAAAAGACCTGATGTTGAAGTTCTTAGCATTGAGTTCTGGGATGTATCTCCTTCTTTTAAAGATGGTTTCCACATAACCCTTGTCCTTGCCATTTTTAATTTCTTCTGACATATAATCTTTTATTCCCACAAAGTGACCAAGATAGTTGTCAATATATTCCTTGGCAGCCTTTCTTGGGATGTTCAAGTTTTGTGAAAGTCCGTAGTCAGAAATTCCATAGACAATTCCAAAGTTTACTGCCTTGGCTTCTGACCTTTGAAGATCATTTACATCATCATAGTCGACGTGGAAAACTTCTGAAGCAGTCTTCCTGTGGATGTCTAGACCATGCTTAAAGGCATCAAGCATCTCCTTATCATCTGATAGAGCAGCTAAGACCCTAAGTTCGATTTGTGAATAATCGGCGTCAACTAGGACTCCACCCTCTGATGCAAGGAAGGCCTTTCTTATTAGTCGTCCCTCTTCAGTTTTTATTGGAATATTTTGTAGGTTTGGATCAGTGGAAGAAATTCTACCCGTAGCAGTCACTGTCTGCATAAATCTTGAGTGAATCCTCTTAGTCTTCTTGTTTATAACAGACTTTAGGCCGTCAATATAAGTTGACTTAAGCTTGGAAAACTTCCTGTAGTCCAAAATCTTGTCGATTATTTCGCCCTTGCCACGAAGTTTTTCCAAGACATCAGCAGAAGTTGAGTAACCAGTTTTTGTCTTCTTAATAACAGGGAAGTCCATCTTCTCGAATAAGATAATTCCCAATTGTTTTGGCGAATTTATATTAAATTCTTCCCCAGCTTCTCCATAAATTTCTTCTTCCAAGTTCTTTAGTTTTTCAATTATTTGCTCGTCAATTTCATCAAGGACAGACTCGTCTGTGTTGATTCCCACATATTCCATAGATGCAAGGACCTCAACAAGAGGAAGCTCCATATCTTGGTAGAGAGAAGTCATCTCTTCTTCCTCGATTTTTTCCTTTTGAATATTTTCCAGCCTGTAGATTGTATTAAGGACAAAGGCAAAATACTTAAATAGGCCATCCTTATCTAAATCAGCATAAGTCTTCTTCTTTGCACCCTTGCCAAGAAGGTCTTCAAGGTCCAAGTAACCATTCTTGAAGTATTCCATGGAAATTTTGTTGATGTCGTAATCAGACTTAGTTGAATTTAATAAATATTCTGCAATCTCAACGTCATGAGAATAATTTTTGATGTCAATTCCCAAATCCATTAAGATAATAATGTCTTCTTTTAGGGAATATCCAAGTTTTTCTACATCCTCATCTTCCATAAGGTCCTTCAAGAAGTCAAAATCTATATCATCATAAGAAATTATCTTAACTTCAGAATCCTTGACCTTGATTGCAAGATAAATCGGCTTCACATCTTCATAAATTTTTCCATCTGTAATAAATTTAAAGGCAAAAGATTTTTTATCCTTAATTTCTTTTTCAATATCTCTTAGGTCTTTTATTTCAACAAATTCAAAATTGTCTTGGGAGATTTCCTCCACTTCTTCCTTGCGGTATTCTTCTGGAAGCCTGTCTAACATTGAGTTAAACTCAAATTCACGGTAAAGTTCTGAAAGCTTTTCATAGTCGTAGTCAAGTTTTTTTAAGTCATCAAGACTTTCTTCAATAGGAACGTCCCTCACAATTGTTCCCAGCTTCTTGCTCATAAAGGCAGCAGTTTTGCCATCAACTAATTTTTCCTTTAACTTCTTGCCAGAAACATCATCAATATTATCATAAAGATTCTCAAGAGTATGGAACTGGCGAACAAGTTTTAAGCCAGTCTTTTCTCCAATCCCATAAATTCCTGGAATGTTATCAGATGAGTCACCCATGAGGGCCTTTAACTCAATAAATTCAAGGGGCTCAATCCCATAATCTTCCTCTATCTTATCAACAGTTACAATATCCATGTCAGTGATTCCCTTGCGAGTGAAGAGGACTTTTGTATTTTCATTTACAAGTTGAAAATAATCCTTATCCCCTGTCAAAAGATAATTTTCGAAACCTTCCTCAGACCCAAGCTTAGCAAGAGTTCCAGCAATATCATCGGCTTCATAAACTGGCGACTCAAGAATCTTTATATTCATGTGGCCCAAAATCTCACGCACAAGAGGCCATTGTTGCTCCAATTCATTGGGAGTCTTTTGCCTAGTTCCCTTGTAGTCCTTGTAGATATCTGACCTAAAAGTCTTTCCCTTCATGTCAAAGCAAACTGCCACATGACTAGGATTGATCTTTTCGATTGCATTTTCCACCATCATGACAAAACCGTAAATGGCATTGGTGTAAAGTCCCCTCTTAGTTTTAAGAAGTGGAAGGGCATAAAAGGCCCTGAAGAAAAGCGAACTTCCATCTATAATTAAAAATTTATTATCCATAAAAACCTCCTAACTACATTATAACAAAGATTGAGATAAATAAAATTTGCAAATAAAATCCCCAAGTGGAATCACCTGGGGCAATTTTTAAATTATAAATTTATTTTTCAGAATACTCTGCCTTTATAGACTTGCCCTTGATCTTTTTGCCATCAAGGTCTCTTATGGCATCCTTAATCATATTTTTTGGGACTTCAACAAAAGAAAAGTTTGGCATGATGTTGATCCTTCCAATGTCACTTGGATTGATATCAGTGTGCCTGCCAAGTAGCCTAATAACTTCACGAGAGTCAAGACCGTCTCTCTTGCCCTTGTTGATAAAAATCTTTGGACCCTTGATCTTCTTCATCTCCTTGCCCCTCTTGTCCCTGGACCTATCAGAGGATTTAGACTTTTTGGACATTTCAAACTTCTTTCCATAATCAACCCTGTCAAGTTCCTTGATCTTAGTCTTGTTAGTGGACTCATTTACTAATTTTAAAAGAGAAGCAGAGATGTCATATAGACTGTGGCCCTCTGCCAAAAGTTTGTTTAAGACTTCTGTGTAGTTAGCTTGATCTTCTGCCTTTAGGATATTCTTGTTTACCTTGTCAAAGAGATTGTCAAGACTTTCCCTCTCAACATCAGCCTTAGTAGGAAGCTTCATCTTTTCCATCTTAATATTTGCATACTTTTCAATCTCCTTAAACTTAGGATAGTCCCTGCTAGTTACAAAAGTAAAAGATGCACCCTTCTTGCCAGCCCTTGCCGTACGGCCAATCCTGTGAACATAATACTCAGCTTGTTGTGGCAAGTCGTAGTTAAAGACAAGGTCAATATCAGACACATCAAGGCCACGAGCAGCAACATCAGTGGCAATCAAGACATCAATAGTCCCCTTCCTAAACTTCTTCATAACATTGTCCCTTGATGACTGACGCATATCACCGTGAAGGGAGTCAACCTTGTAACCCCTTTGGGCAATCTCAACCTCAAGGGCCTCAACCATCCTCTTGGTATTGCAGAAGATAATAGACTTCTTAGGCTTGTGGATGAGGATAAGCCTATTCAAGATTTCTGTCTTCATATTCCTGTTGAGTTCAAGGTAGAATTGCTCAATCTTCTCAGCAGTAAGTTCCTTCTTTTCAATAATAACTTTGGCAGGATCCCTTTGATAAAGTCTAGAAAACTCCCTTATGTCATTGTCAAAAGTTGCCGAGAAAAATAAGGTTTGTCTATTGGGATTGGTCCTCTCGATAATAGTCTTCATATCATCCCTAAAGCCCATGTCAAACATCTCGTCAGCCTCATCAAAGGTCAAAAACTTTAGGCCATCAAGCCTAATAGTCTTTCTCTTCATGTGGTCCATGACCCTGCCAGGAGTCCCAACCACAATACTGGCTCCCCTCTTTAAGTCACGCAGCTGCTTGCCCATATCAGCCCCACCATAAATTGGAACTATATTAATGAATTTTTTATATTTTGCAAGCTTCTTTAATTCTTCTGATACCTGTCTAGCAAGTTCTCTTGTAGGAACAAGGACAAGAGCCTGCAAGTCCTTAGCATTTTCTTCCATTCCTTCAATTATTGGAATCCCAAAAGAAGCAGTCTTGCCAGTACCAGTTTGTGCCTGAGCAAGGACGTCACGACCTTCCAA
The DNA here is from genome assembly GCF_016726485.1 of Peptoniphilus harei. Classification (GTDB taxonomy): domain Bacteria; phylum Bacillota; class Clostridia; order Tissierellales; family Peptoniphilaceae; genus Peptoniphilus_A; species Peptoniphilus_A harei. Next base: position 1,573,600 of record NZ_CP068103.1, on the reverse strand, counting down.
AATTATTGGTATACTTGCCTCTTGAACCTCAGATGGACTTTCAAAACCCAAATCATCAATGGCATGCAAAAGTTCACTAGATAAATTTAAATCACTAAATCTCAATATATTCTCCTAATCTATTATAAAAATAAAAAAAGACCGAGATTCCCTCGGCCCTTCAAGTTCTTTCTTTTGACATTATAACACAAAAAAATATAAAAAGCTTGTAAGATTGTAATTAACATAAAATATTGTGTTTTATAAAATATTATGAGGTCTCAAAAAATTGTTAAGTCATAGAAATTTATAAAGTTGTGAATAATTATAAGATTATGAAAATTTGTGAGTTAAGAAAAAAATATGAAGTAACAGAAATTCGTAAAGTCATAATAAATTGATTTTAAATAAACTTTATGATATTATATACATAAATGAGGACACCGTTAATACCCATTCGGGTACAAGTAGCGGTCGCCTTAGGGTTAATTTAATATAAAAACCACCTAAGTCGATACAGGTGGTTTTTTACATTTTAACTACTTTTTATCTTTAAGTGTTAAGATGATGACTATTAATGTAGCAAACTCTACCATTAAAGATAGAATTTCATAATCACTCATAGTCATTCCTCCTAATATGAATATTAGGCAACCACCTTCTAGTGTCCTCAACTACATTATAACATTTTTAAAACAAAAACTCTTTATGATTGCTTTTATTTTATAGCACATAAAGAGTTTTTTATTATTATTTTTAATTGTACTTATTAAAAACAAACATAAAATTTTACGTCTGCTTTTGCGTTTGAAATAAAACGTAAATTATGTTTTGCGTTTGTTTTTACGTCTGACATAAAGCGTAAATTATATTTATCATGCAATGAATATAAATTTTAAATCCCTTAGAAGTAAAATGATAAAAATGTGTAAAAAAGAAGAACCCCTAAGGGTTCCTCTTAATTCTCAACAAATTATCTTCTAATATAAATTGTTGCACTCTTATCTGCTTGTTCCCATTCAATATCTTGATCTGCATTGTCTTTAGTATTTCCGTTAGTTAAACCAAATACATTGGCTACGTTAGTTACAGAAACTAAGATTCTATCGTTGATATTAAGTGGTTTAGAGTCCATCTTAACAATCTTGCCGTTAGAAAGAACTATTTCATCACTATCGATTTGGATTGATGCTGTCAAGCCATCTTTAGTGAATGTTGCAGTTCTTGTCTTAGCATCCCAAGTAACGTCAGCTTGAAGAGCTTCAGCTACATATCTAAGTGGAAGCATTGTTCTACCATTTTGAATAACTGGAGTTACGTCCATTAATCTCTTAGTAACAACACCATTTCTAACAACTTCGTATTGGAACTCGTTAATGTGGAATACATACCATAGAGTATCACGAACTGGAGTAGCAGCTTCAGTCTTTTCAGGAACTACAGTCTTAACTGGGTAAGTTGGAGTGTAGTCATGTCTTCTGAATAGACGATCAAATACATCACTTCCACCGTGTCCAGGTCTGTATCCATCATTTCCACCAGCGTTGTCATTGTCAGATGGTTTACCTGGAGTAACATTTCCACCAGTGTTGTCAGATGGTTTTCCATTTAATGCTTTTTCTGCTTCTTCTAAAGCTTTCTTAGCTTTATTAACTTCTTCTTGAGTAGCATTTGGATCTTCAAGGACTTTCTTAGCATTTTCTAATGCTTTGTCGTATGCATCCTTTTTGTCTTTGTCTGCATTCTTGTACTTGTCAGTAGCTTGAGTTGCATCTTTTTTGTCTACTTCTGCTTTAAGTGCAGCTTTGTCTACCGCTGCGCTTATGTCTAATGCGTCTTCTGCATCTTTTAATGCTTTCTTAGCCGCATTTACTTCTTCTTGAGTAGCTTTGTCATTAGCTAAAACTTCTTTTGCTTTTGCTAAAGCATCGTCGTAAGCTTTCTTCTTGTCAGTATCTGCATTCTTATATTTGTCAGATTCTTTTGTTGAAGTTTCCTTGTCTGCTTCTTTTTGAAGACCTGTCTTATCTACAGTAGCTTCTCCATTAAAAGCTTCTTCTGCAGCTTTTAATGCATCTTTAGCTTTGTTAACTTCTTCTTGTGTTGCATCTTTGTTGTCTAGTACTTTTTGTGCTTCTTCTAATGCTTTGTCGTATGCATCCTTCTTATCTTGGTCTGCATTCTTGTACTTGTCAGAGCCTGTTATTGCAGCGTCTTTGTTTTTGTCTACTTCTGTTTGAAGTGCTGATTTGTCAACTTCTTGAGTTGCTGTACCATTCAAAGCTTCTTCTGCAGCTTTTAATGCATCTTTTGCTTTGTCTACTTCTTCTTGAGTAGCGTCTTTGTTTTCAAGTACTTTCTTAGCATCTGCTAATGCTTTATCGTATGCATCCTTCTTGTCTTGATCTGCATTCTTGTACTTGTCAGTAGCTTGAGTTGCATCTTTTTTGCCTACTTCATCTTGAAGTGGTTTATTGTCTACTGATTCTTTTCCGTTTAACGCTGCTTCTGCTGCTGTTAATGCATCTTTAGCTTTGTTAACTTCTTCTTGTGTTGCATCTTTGTTGTCTAGTACTTTTTGTGCTTCTTCTAATGCTTTGTCGTATGCAGCCTTTTTGTCTTGATCTGCATTCTTGTACTTGTCTGCATCCTTTGTAGATTTTTCTTTATCTACTTCATCTTGAAGTGCTTTTTTATCTACTTCTGTTTTAGCTCTTTCACTTACTGTTTTATCAGGAGTTAAAGTGTTTGTTGTTCCGTCTGCGTAAGTTAATGTTGCATTACCCTTATCATCAACTGTTACGTCTTTAGCTTCTGGGTTTGCTTTCTTAACTGCTTCTACTACTTTTGCTTTTTCTTCATCAGTTAACTTATCTTTGTTTGCAACTTCTGTCTTAGCTGGATCAACTACTGGATTCTTTTCAGCATCTGTTTTTGCTTTTTCAGTTACTGTCTTGTCTGCTGGAATTTCATTTGTTGTTCCGTCTGCGTAAGTTAATGTTGCATTACCCTTATCATCAACTGTTACGTCTTTAGCTTCTGGGTTTGCTTTCTTAACTGCTTCTACTACTTTTGCTTTTTCTTCATCAGTTAACTTATCTTTGTTTGCAACTTCTGTCTTAGCTGGATCAACTACTGGATTCTTTTCAGCATCTGTTTTTGCTTTTTCAGTTACTTTTGCTTCTACTGGATTGGACACAGATTTGCCATCTTCTTTTTGTGTAGCTAAAACTGTGTCATTTTCTTTTAAGAGTATTCCAGCTGGAACGTCGGCTGTCCAAGTTCCATCATCTTTAACTGCTACGTCATTAGCAATTGGTATGTCTTCAACTCTTTTTAACGCTAGATTTACTCTTGCGCCTGGAGTTCCTGTTCCTGAGATTGTTTGGTCTCCCGCTGTAGGTGCTGTGATTCCAGGTTTTTCACTTTTTTCCGCTACTGGAACTTCAATGTCTCTCTTACCTTCCGGTAGATCACTATCTGTTACGGTTACAGTGATTGGACCAGTTGCGTCTGTTCCAGGAGTAACTTCGATTTCGCCGGTTACTTTATTGATTACTGGTGTTACATCTTTATGATTTGCATCTTTGGCAGAAACTGTTGTTTTTTCGTCAGGATTTGTAACGATAATACCAGTACCTTGTTTTTGATCTGTCGGGTCTACTGGTTTTTTGTTTGTATCGTCAACAGTTGTTTTCTTAGAAGCACTTGCTTTTACAGTTACCGTGACTTCGACAAAGTCTTCAGTTCCGTCTGGGTAAGTTACCTTTACTATGCCTGTTGTCTCACCAGGTGTATTTACCTTTGGTACTGCTTCCCAAGTATAGGTTGTTCCTGCTGGAGGATTATTAGGAATATTAACTCCATCTTCTGCCCTTGGAACTGTCCCTTGTTCAGTTGTTAATGGTACAGCTTTTGGATCGTAGAAGTTCGCATCAGATGGAACGTCGATTTTTGCAGTAATTTTTTCAGACGAACCATCTGCGTAAGTTACTATTACCGGTACTTCAATTACAGTGTTCTTGTCGGCATCTACGGCTGTATAGGTAATTACACCTGTTTGATCGTTGATTGTTAAAGTGCCATTGGTTGTAAAGCCATCTTCTATGGCAAATTTCATACCCTCTGGTTGTGGATTTGCTATAGGCTTTATTGTTTCTTCACTCTTTTGGTCTAGGAATTTTGGAGCTTCCACTGTTACAGGGTATTTAACTTGAGCCACTACTGACTTGTAATCTGGTTCGTAGTTTAAGTTATCTCCTTGTGCAACCTTAATAGGCGCTTTCACTTCGTCTGTTGAGCCGTCCTTGTAAGTTACTGTTACAGGAATATTTACTGTCTGACCAGCTTGGTCGATTGATGGTGTGTATTTAACTTCACCAGTTGTTTTATCAACTGTTGCACCTGTTGGAGCATCTTTACCTATAGTAAATTCAACACCTTCTGGTTTTGTTGTTTCTTGGCCTTTTGCGTCTTTGAAGTTTGGAGCAGTTACTGTTGCTTCTGTTCCTGCTTTTCCTTCAGCTTCAGTATATTCTGGTTGGTAAGAATCAGCTTGTGCTTGTCCAACCTTGATTTTAGCAAGAGTTTCATCAATAGTTCCGTCAGAATAAGTTACCTTAACTGGAATATTTACAGTAGTGTTGGCATCTCTTGCAGTTGATGTGTAAGTTACCGCACCTGTATTTGCATCAATAGTAGCACCTTCAGGAGCACCATCGCCTAAAGCAAATTTGACATTGCTTGGTTTTGTAACTTCTGGTTTTGGATCAGCTTCACTCTTTTGGTCTAGGAATTTCGGAGCTGCAACTATTGCTTCTGCTCCCGGTGTTCCTTCCACATCAGTATATGCTGGTTCATATTTTGGTGCTTGAGAAGCTGCCTTGGTGATTTCTAAAGGTACTAAATCCTTGTGACCTTCTTTTATAAGGACTGCATCGCCCTTAGAATTTAGCTTGTAGATATCATAGGTTACCTCTACATTTGGACCTTCTTGAGTAGCTGCAACTTCTGCTTTTGGAGTTCCTGAAATTTTATCTCCCGTAATTGTTAGGCCTTCAATAACTTTTCCATCAATAAACTTAGCTGAAACCTCTTTGAATACATAACCTTCGACTTCTGCTGGTTTTACAGTTTTATTATATTCAAGGCCAACTTCTCCATGTTCTAATGGCGAGTCTGTAACAAGGGCTGTGTAGTTAGATGTTCCTTCCATTATTTCTCCAGAATCTTCATCAAGAATAGAGGTTGTAACAGTTACAGTGTATTTTCCAGGAACTTTTGCCTTTCCTGATACTGTACCTGTGTTTTTATCTATTGTAAGTCCTTCTGGAAGGCCTTCAGCCTTGTAAGTTGCTCCTTCGTTTTCTTTAGCACCAGGGTTTGCAATATTTACATCATCATAGGCAGACACTACAATCTTACCTACCTTAACAGTAAAGGCATCTTGGGCTAAAACTGGTCCTAGACCTCCACCTGGTTTAACATAGTGAAGTTTTGCTATAAATGTTTTTGTTTCTTTTACATCTTTAGTGTCAAAAGTTGATTCTGCTAATGCACCTGTTGATGTAGGTTTTTCTGCTTCTTTTTGTTCTTTTACTATTTTTCCATCTTGGTCATACCATACAATTTTGAAGGAATCATTTGTATTCTTGTAAGGAAGACCTGCAGTCTTAGTTGTTGCTACATCACCTGGTATTGCAGTATTTGCTTGGGTATCAAAGTTTGTGATGTTGAACTTAATTTCTGCTGGTGCGAAGTTAAAGTCAGCCCTTGTAGAGTTAGCAGCTTGGACAGTAGATACACCAAAGGCTGCTTGAGCCCAACCACCATGGATACCCCAGCCATTGTCAGAGCCTGTGTACCAGTTGTAGTTCCATGGTGTTCTCTTTACAACATCATCTGTATCCTTAGTTGAGATAAATAACCAGTCAGAGTTAACGTGTTTTTCATTCCAGTCAAGTGCACCTGTTAAGAATGATCCATCTGTAGCATTTTCTGCAACTTTACCAAGTCGATTTGCTTCTACTTCTGTCCATCTGTGGGCATCGCCTGCATAGTACTTACCTGCTACTCTTTCGTATTCAGCTACGGAGTAGTCATTTCTATTTGGACCCCAAGTTCCCTTAAATTGGATTAGGTAATCGCCTTCAGCATTTGTTTCAGCACTTACAGTTTCTGCTATCCACTTATCCTTTTCTTTAGCTACTTGTTCAGCAATCCATTCTTGTAATTGAGTTTCAAGTTTAAATGTCCAACCTGATCCACGAATATCACTAGGTTTGGATAGACCTAACATCTTTGCTGTGTTAGCACTGTAAATTTGTTTCAATGCATAGTCAGATAGGTAGGATGCAGTTACTGTTACTCCTCCAGCTGGTGATGTAGGAGTTGATACGATACCCCATTGAACACCGCCTGCAGATTCATAGTCCCAAGAAACTTTTCCCCATACAGCTCCTTGACCTGCTTTAGAAATTTGTGGAGTTGTTGGAGTCGCTTCCTTGTGCATCTTTGCTTCATCTTGTTTTTCCATCAAAAGAACTCTGTAATTAACGAGTCTGTTTGGTCCAAGTTGGTAATCGCCACCTGCTACTTTTCTATCTGTAAATTCAACACCTTCTCCTGTTGAGTATTGAAGTTGGTAACCTTCTGGAATAGTAGATTCATCTACCCACATCTTATAGGATTCATCACCTGCAGATACAGTTGTATCGGCATCAAATTTTACTAATTTTCCATCTCGGCCGATATATGGTTTGATCCCCATATGGAATTGACCATCAGCTCCTGATTCTGCTGAATAGGTTGGAGAGGTTCTATTGCCTTTCTTTTCATACCATTGAAAGTAGACTCTTACCCCTTCTATTGGCTTAAATCTTTGGCCTGTTTCAGCTGCTAGGTCAGCATTGATGTCGCCACCAACTAGGACACCTACAAAGCCGTGAACAGCATTTTTTGCATCGGCACTAGTAGATGTGTCTTCTGGTGCTGCAGCATCTCTTACAGCTACTTAATCTTTTTCTGGTGCAATTCCTAAGTCTGATCCACTTGCAGCTGCAACATGGTTTATTGCATTTTGTGTTTTTTCTACATCCGCAAAGACGTTATATGGGATAACGCTTGCTAGCATTACACCTGAAAGGGCATAGGCTGCCACCCTATTGGTGTTGAATTTCTTCTTTTTATCCATTTTTTCTCCTTTCATTATAGATTGGTTACTTCTTTTAATTTTTTAGTTTATATTTTGATTATATATTTCTACTTATCTATCTCGCTCCAAAGAGTTTTTTCATAATTAATAGTTTTAATTAACTATTAATTGAATAGACGAAATACTTTTATGATCTTCTATTCTTAATTAATAATTATAGCACACCTTAATATATTCAACTAGTCGTTTATCTTTAAAATTTACTGTTTTCTTGTTTTAAACTTCTTTTTAAAATAGTTTTTTCTATGGTGAAAACTGTTTTTATTTTATACAATTTTTTATTTCTCTATATAAGTTTTATCTATTTAAATTTAAGTTTAAAAATTTTTTTCTTACTATTCTTATTTAATTTCTCATGTATTACTTGTCATCAATTTTTGCAAATTTTTATTAGTTATAATTGTCCTGTGATTTTTAGCTTTGTTATGATCTTAAAAAAAATTTCTTCTATGTTAGATTTACCTTCAATACTTATCTTTATTTGAGTTAGTAAGAATTAGTTTTTTATTTCCTGAGTTTTTAAGTATCAATGACTTAATCTTTATAAATTTTTATTTTTAATTTATTTCTTGTCTCTAAGTCATAAAAAGATTTTAATTATTAAGAAATAAATAATTTTTTCTCAAGATTTATCTTTAAGTTATTAATAAATCTTTAAAAGTTTTTTCTTTGACTTTAATAAGTTCTAAGATCGAGCCTAATTAAATTTTAAGCAAAAAAATTCCCACAAGATTTGTCTTGTGGGATTTGTTTTTTCTATTAAATTTTCGTAAACTTTTTCTCTTCTTTTTCAAACTTATTACTGACTTCATGATATCTTATAAAGTCGAAAGTAATCTTTGAGCAAAAAATTTTTATGACTTTATAATTTTCTAGGACTTACTTAAAAAGCTCGCCCTTATAGTCTATTATGCCGCCGTCAAGGTTTATAGCCTCATATCCCAACTCGTTTAGATATTTTGCCACGTTGTAGGATCTAACTCCTGACCTGCAAAGGATATAGATTTCTCTTTCTTTTGTGATTTCGTTAAGTCTATTTGGGACCTCATTCATAGGGATGTGGATGGCGCCCTTTATGGTTCCTGTTTCTTCTAGCTCGTAGTCTTCACGCACGTCTATCACTATTGGGTCCACAATCCTATCTATTTCATTTACATTTATTTCTTTCATCTTGTCTACCTCTTTTTTATAAAAAAAGAACCCTCTCGGGTCCTCTTTAGAAATTATTTTACTGCTATTGCTTCGATTTCTAGAAGGCCACCCTTTGGTAGCTTTGCTACTTCTACGCAAGATCTTGCTGGTTTGTGGTTTGTGAAATATTCTGCATAGACTTCGTTTACTGCTGCAAAGTCATTTACATCGTCTAGGAAGATGTTAACTTTTACAACTTTTTCCATGCTTGAACCTGCTTCTTCTAGGATTGCCTTAATGTTGTCAAGACTTCTTGCTGTTGCTTTTTTGATGTCGTCTGAGATTAGTTCTCCTGTTTCTGGAACTAGTGGAAGTTGACCTGATGTGAAGATAAATCCGTTAACTTCTGTGGCTTGTGAGTAAGGTCCCACTGCTTCTGGTGCCTTGTCTGTGTGTAATGTTTTTACCATAATTTTATTCCTCCTCTTGTGGGTCTTGGTTTTCTTCCCACAATCTTTCTAGGTTGTAGTATTCTCTCTCGTCCTTGTGGAATACGTGGACTATTATATCGCCAAAGTCCAAGATGATCCATCTTGATGAGTTCTTGCCTTCTAGGTTTTGTGGTCCTTCTCCCTTTTCAGATAATTTTTCGTCAATTTCTCTTGCTAGGGCATCTACTTGTGTTGATGAGTTACCACTTACTATTACAAAGTAGTCTGCAATTGATGTCATACCTTGGATGTCTAGGACCTTGATGTCGATTCCCTTTTTGTCTTCACATGATTTCACTATGATATCTAATTTCTCTTGAGTTGTCATAAAACCTCCTATTTAAAATTATTTTCTAATAGCATTACTTGTATTTTATTTTCATTTGGCACGAAGTAGGACACTCCTCCCATGTATTTTGGTGTTCCTGGTAGGGTGTTGGTCACTATGTCTTCGCTTGTAATGTTACGCATTTTTGCTGCCATCTTTATGAGTTTCTTCACAGGTATATTGTTTTCTGTGTAGGATACATAGGATGATAGCAAGAGAGGTGACCTAACTAGAGTTTTTGGGTCTTTCATCTTGGATAGGATGGCTGACATAAATTGTTGCTGTGCCTTTACTCTTCCAAGGTCTGCATCCTTGTAGCCCTTCCTAAATCTCAAAAATCCTATGGCATCGTAGCCCTTTAGGTTTTGTCTGCCTGCCTTGATGTCTATTGTAAGTGGTGGGTCTGCTGTTGGGTCCTCGTACTTCATATCTATTGGGACGTCAACTTCTACTCCACCAATTTTGTCTACCACGTCTTCTACAAACCTGTAGTCTACTGTGACGTAATATTTTATGTCTGTCCCAAGGAGTTTGTTCACTGTGTCAAGGGTAAGTTCACTTCCTCCGTATTTGAAGGAGTGGTTGATTTTTGTCTTTTTGTAACCCTCGATCTTTGTGTAAGTGTCTCTTGGAATTGAAATTATATTTACTTTTCCTGTCTTCCCATCTAGGTTTACAACCATTATAGTGTCGGATCTTGCATTGTCTGCCTTCTTTGAGTCAAGGGAGTCCACTCCCAGCATCAAGAATTGTAGGTTTTCGCCGCCCTCATCAATTTTATCTGCATCTTCTCCTTCAAAGAAGTAGTAGTAGGCTGCAAACCCTCCTAGGGCAAGGATTATTATTAGTATTATTGTTGTAAAAAAAGCTTTAAAAAAAGTTTTCAAGGATTCAACTCCTTATAAAAATTTCTAGCTGTAACTGTTGCCGGCACAATATAGGTGTCGTGGTCAACTAAAAATTTTAATGTATTATTTAAGGCGAAATACATGGCTGCATCAAGGTCAACTCTAGCAAGTTCTCTTGCCCTTTCCACTCCGTCAAAGTTTCTCATGGGCTCAATGTAGTCTGCCAAGAAAATTATTTTTTCTAGGTCCGACATATTTGCCCTGCCTGTTGTGTGGTAAGTAATGGCATTTAGTATTTCTTCATCTTCTATTCCATAGAGGTCTCTGGCATAGATGGCCCCAAGATAGGAATGGATGATTTGGGGTGCCTTTAGCATCTCCTTTGTGAGGAGAAGGCCAGATTTTTTGGCAGCCTTTATAAGTTGTTCTTCATCTCTTATCTTGGCACAGTCGTGCAAAAACCCTGCCACTTCTGCCTTTTCTTGGTCTACTCCGTGGATCTTTGCTAGTTCAAGGGCAGTGTCTCTCACCCTAAGGGTGTGGAGAAATCTCTTTTCGCCAATCCTTTCACGTATTTCTTTTTCATATTTTTTAAGTTTATAGGTCACCTTTGTAAAACCCACTTTCTTCTATATAATCTAGAACTTTTTTTGGAATTAGATATCTGAGAGACTTGCCTTCATGAATTCGGTCTCTAAGGTCTGTGGAAGAGATTTCATAGAGTGGGGTCTTAATAAGATTTATCTTTGTCCCAAAGTTCTCTCTCAAAAAGTCTATCTCATTATTTATTTCTTCTTTGTCGATGTATCCTGGTCGTAAGGCAACTACAAATTCTATTTCTTGTGATAGGTCCCCTATCTTCTTCCAAGTCTTTAGTTGGAAGAGGGAGTCTAGGCCTATTAAGAAATATAATTTTTCTTCCTTGTAGATTTTTTTTAATTCCCTAATTGTGTCCACTGTGTAGGATAAGTTTACCCTAGTAGTCTCTATGTCAGATATTTCAAAGTCTGGGTTTGGGGAAATGGCAAGCCTTACCATCTCGTACCTGTCTTCTGCTGAAACCCCAAGGTCCTTGTGGGGTGGGTTGCCTGTTGGGATAAAGATCACCTTGTCCAGGCCCATCTCCTCCTTGATGTACTCACATATCATTAGGTGACCATAGTGGATGGGGTCAAAGCTGCCTCCAAAAATTCCGTACTTTTTCATTATAATTCTATTTGTTTGTTTTCTTTAGATTCCCTATAAATTGTAAGTTTCTTGCCAATTTTTTGGACAAATTCTGCCCCTGTTGCATCAAGAATATCATCGACAATTTCGTCAACTTCAACTGGTGCATTTTGTAGGACATTAATCTTTACAATTTCGTGGTCTTCTAAAAGTTTATCTATTTGATTTAAAAAACCTTGGTTGATCCCGTCTTTTCCTAGTTGGATAAGTGGATCCATGTTGTGGGCAAGGCTCTTTAAATAAGATCTTTCTTTTCCTGTTAACATTCTATCACCTGCTTATTCAAAAAATTCAAATTCGTATTCGCCAATAAATACTGAACAGCCATCGTGGGCCCCAAGTTCTTCTAGTTTTTCTACAACCTTATTCTTTCTAAGGTTTTCTTGGAAGTATTTAAGTGAATCGTAGTCGTCGAAGTTTGTGGAACGAAGGAGTTTGTCAATGTATGGTCCTTCAACAAAATATTCGCCATGTTCCTTGAAGACACTGATGCCTTCTTCTCTCTTAACTTCTTCTACGTGTACTATGTCGTAAGTTTCGTGGTCTTCGTAGTCCACTTCTTGAAGGAGCCTATAAGTTTCCTTCATTAACTTGTCTACATTTTCTGTTGTGGCACAAGAGCCAGCTATTATCTCGTACTTGTCCCCAAGTTCTTCTCTTAATTTTTCTAGGTTTTCTTCTGCTCCTGGGACATCTGTCTTGTTGGCAAAAATAATTTGCTTCTTTTCTCCCAGTTTTTCATTGTATCTCACAAGTTCTTCATTGATCTTGTGGAAATCTTCCACTGGATCCCTGTATTCTGAACCAGAAACATCTAGGACGTGGATTAAAATTCCTGTCCTCTCAACGTGTTTTAGAAATTCGTCTCCAAGACCAATCCCTTCTGATGCTCCTTCGATTAGTCCAGGTATGTCTGCTATAACAAAGGATTCGCCTTCATCAATTTTTACAACACCTAGGTTTGGAGAAAGGGTTGTAAAGTGATAGTTGGCAATCTTTGGCCTAGCAGATGTAACTATGGAAAGAAGGGTTGACTTACCTACGTTAGGAAAACCTACTAGTCCCACATCGGCAAGGAGTTTAAGTTCCAAGATTATTTCTCTTTCTTCTCCCATGTTGCCTGCTTGGGCAAAGGCTGGTGCCTGTCTAGTGGAAGTCTTGAACCTGGCATTTCCCATGCCGCCACGTCCACCCTTGCAGACAGTGACAGACATATTATTTTCCTTTAGGTCGTAGATAACTCCATTAGTGTTGGCGTCCCTAATTAGGGTTCCAACTGGTACCTTTAGGATAATATCTTCTCCATCTTTTCCAAATTTTAACTTGCTCATACCATTTTGACCATTTTCGGCTTTGTATTCTCTTTTGTATCTAAAGTCCATCAAAGTGTGAAGTCCAGAGTCTGTCATTACAATTACATTGCCACCTCTGCCTCCGTCGCCACCAGCTGGTCCTCCTGCTGGTTCGAATTTTTCTCTTCTCCAAGCGACAGCGCCATCTCCACCTTTTCCGGCCTTTAATTTTATTTTAGCTATATCTATAAACATTTTTACCTCGCATTTTCTAAAATTATATCACAGAATTAGCACAGAATTGTAGTGAAAACTTGAACCTTATGTCAAATATGTAAAATCTTTGTGAAAATTAGACTTTACTCTTAAAAAAATAAAAGCAAGGTTTCCCTTGCTTTATCTTTATGCTAATTCAACTTTTTCTTCTTGGTAAACATTAGCGAATTTCTTTCCGCCTTTGCCCTTAGTTGTGAATCTTAAAATTCCATCAGCTGTTGCAAATAAAGTGTCATCTGACCCTTTCATTACATTTTCACCTGGATGGATTTTTGTTCCTCTTTGTCTAACGATGATGTTACCTGCTAGAACAAATTGTCCGTCGCCTCTCTTAACTCCAAGTCTCTTTGAGTTTGAGTCACGACCGTTCTTAGAAGAACCTGCTCCTTTTTTAGAAGAAAAAAGCAATAAATCAAATTTAATCATTTTGCACCTCCACCTTCTTTAGTGTCAAATATCCTGGATAGGCCTCGTCAATGAGTTCTATCCCCTTAATCATAAATTCAAAACAAGTTTGAATATCATTTCTTTTAAAAATTTCACTTTTTAAAATTTCTATTTTTAACAGTCCGTCGCCCTGTGTGTCACTTATGTCACTTTCGCTTATCCCCAACTTTTCAATCAAGGTAAAGTATAGGGTTTGAGTGAGAGTGGATATGCTGGAGCAGACAAGTGTGTCAAAATCTCCTTCTGCGTGGCCACAAGACTTAAATCCATAGTAATAATCGCCCTTTTTGTAAAGGTCAATCCTAGTCATTAGTTAATACCTGTGATTTCAACTAAAGTGTATGGTTGACGGTGACCCTTTTTCTTTCTTTCATTTTTCTTAGCTTTGTATTTATATACAACAACTTTTTTAGCTTTATCTTGAGCTAGTACCTTAGCTTCAACCTTAGCACCCTCTACATATGGAGTACCAACTTTTGGTTCGTCACCTGATACAAAAACAACCTTGTCAAAAGTTACAACGTCGCCTTCTTTTGCATCTAGTTTTTCAACTCTAATTTTGTTACCAGCTTCAACAGTATATTGCTTTCCGCCTGTTTCAATAATTGCGTACATTTGTAGCACCTCCTCATTACAAGACTCGCCATCCTAGGCACCGAAGTTTTAAAACCTATTCTGTGCGGTTACATCAATGTATTTTATCACATGAATATGGGTTTGTAAAGAAATTTTATAAATATTTATGGCCTTAGTTTTTTTATTTTATAAAAATTTATGAGCTTGTAATTGCTTCTTACTTTATAAAAATTTATGAGCTTACACATATTTATTAGTTAATAAATTTTTAACAAATCACAATAAACTCAAGCTTTATAAATTTTTGTCAAGTCATAAAAAATTAATACCCTATAATTATTTATCAGTCCATAAAAACTTGTGACTTTGTAATTATTTGTGATTTTAGCATAAAAAATAATTTGCTTAGACTATTGCAAATTAAAAACCTCTTGCCAAGAATATCCTAATGGAAAACTTCAATTTTTGTAATGAGATATTCGGGCATGAGGGTTTTTCTTAAATCTAAAAGTCCACAAAAATAGCAGGCCCTTTAGACCTGCTGTGATTTTATCTTTTATTTATAAGTTTTTCAAGTATAACTTATTCAGTTATTGTCTTGTTTTTAATTTCTTCTTTAAGTGATGCTATAAATTCATCTACATCAACATCTTGAACTTCTTCGCCGCTTCTCTTTCTAACAGAAAGCTTGCCAGAAGTTTCTTCTTTTTCACCAATTACTAGCATGTAGTTGATCTTCTTAACTTGTGCTTCTCTAATCTTGTAACCAACTTTTTCAGTACGTCCATCTAGGTGAACCCTAAGTCCTTCTGCGTGAAGTTTATCTGCAAGATTTTGTGCATAATCCTTGAACTTGTCAGATACAGGGATAACTTCAACTTGAACTGGAGATAACCATAGTGGGAATTTACCAGCAAAGTGTTCGATTAGGATACCCATAAATCTTTCAACTGATCCAAGTAGGGCCCTGTGAAGCATAACTGGTCTTTGTCTTTCTCCATTTTCATCAACGTAAGTTAAGTCAAAGTTTTCTGGAAGTTGGAAGTCAAGTTGGATTGTACCACATTGCCAAGTTCTACCAATGGCATCTTCTAGGTGGAAGTCAATCTTAGGACCATAGAAAGCTCCGTCGCCTTCGTTAATTGTGTATGGAAGATTTTTTTCTTCTAGGGCTTCTTTTAGGTTCTTTTCTGCAAGGTTCCAAGCGTCAAGGTCTCCCATGTAGTCATCTGGTCTTGTAGAAAGTTCAATTGAATATTTAAATCCAAATGTTGAGTATAGGTAATCTGCAAGGTCAATCATCTTGAATACTTCGTCTTTAACTTGTGAGAACAAGCAGTAAACGTGAGCATCATCTTGAGTAAATGTTCTTACTCTAAATAGGCCGTGTAGGGCTCCAGAAAGTTCGTGTCTGTGAACAACACCATATTCTGCAAGTCTAATAGGAAGGTCCCTATAAGAGTGGTTGTTGGAATTGTAAACAAGGATTGAGCCTGGGCAGTTCATTGGTTTAACTGCGTAGTCGCCGTCATCAATCTTTGTGAAGTACATATTGTCCTTGTAATGGTCCCAGTGGCCTGATCTATGCCATAGGGCTTCATTAAGGATAATTGGAGTTAAGATTTCTCCGTATCCATTTTCATTTAGAACTCCCCTCCACCAATCAAGTAGAGTGTTTCTTAAAATCATTCCATTTGGATGGAAGAATGGGAAGCCAGGTCCTTCTTCGTGCATGCTAAAAAGGTCAAGTTCCTTACCAAGTTTTCTGTGGTCTCTCTTTTCAGCTTCTTCACGTCTTTCAATGTATTCGTCTAATTGTTTTTGTTTTTCAAAGGCAATACCATAAATTCTTTGTAGCATCTTATTGTCAGAGTCCCCTCTCCAATAAGCACCTGCTATTGAAAGAAGTTTAATAGCCTTGATTTTTTTAGTTGAAAGAAGGTGAGGTCCCTTGCAAAGGTCAGTGAAGTCACCAATCTTATACATTGTGATTTTTTCATCTTCTGGAAGGTCATTTATTAGTTCAACCTTGTAGTCTTGATTTTTTTCTTTGAAGTAAGCTAGGGCTTCTTCTCTTGAAATTTCAATTCTTTCTACTGGAAGGTCCTTCTTAGCAATTTCCTTCATCTTGTCTTCAATTGCCTTGAAGTCTTCTTCTACAAATCTGTGTTCAAGGTCAAGGTCGTAATAGAAGCCTGTTTCAGTTGAAGGTCCAATGGCAAATTTTGTATCTGGGTAAAGTTCTTGGATTGCATAAGCCATAATGTGGGATGCAGTGTGCCAGAAAATTTGCTTTCCTTCCTTGTCTTCAAATTTTACAACTTTGAAGTCGCTATCTTCATAAACCTTGTCGTCAAGGCCAAGGATTTCACCGTTAACTACTGCTCCAAGAGATTGTCTTAAAAGACCTTGGGATATGTCTCCAGTAATTTCAGATACCTTTACTCCGCTTTCATATTCTTTTTGTGATCCGTCTGGGTACTTTATAATCATTTTATCCTCCTAAAAATTAATAATAAAAAAAGCCACCATCCCAAAGGACGATGACCGTGGTTCCACCTTAATTAAACTCTAGGGACTTAACGCGTCCTGACGCCATAGTTTGCTATGGGACTCCAAGTTAGTTTTCAAAAATATAAAATTGGAAACTTTCACCAGCCATTTCCTCTCTTAGAATTTTATAGATCCTACTCTTCTTATCAAAGTCTCTTTTAAAATTGTTTCTATAATAACACAAAGTTTTTATATCTTCAAGAATAATTATAAGAGAAATTATCATTTCTCTCGCTCCTATATATTACCCAGGAGAATTTATTTAAAACAAGATTTTTATTATTTTTTTGATATAATTTAAGAAGAAATAAATATTTGGAGGTAATTATGAAAATAAAAACTAAAAAGAGAATTGTATTAACCTTATTATTTCTTATTCCAATCCTATTTAGACTTTATACAGCCTTAAGTGAATTTTATGGTTTTTATCGTAGCTCAGACAGTAAATTTAGTTTTATATTTTATTTTCTTGACTATTTAGGAAATAGTGTAAGTTCAGCTTTTTATTGGTATCCACTAATTGCCTTATCACTTATTTACCTAGATTTAATGATTAAAGACCATTTTGATAAGAAAGAATAAAAATTATACAAAAGATAATTTATCTAAATTTCAATATAAGGTAAAACTACATTTTAAAAAAAGATTTTTGATATAATTTAATAAATTTTATTTATGGAGGGGCTTATGAAGGACAAGTTAAAATATTTTATCATTACTCTTATTGTTATGGGATCTGTTCCCATTCTACCTGTCTTAGAAGATAATTTTTATGGATTCTTTGCATTTATAAATTTTTATGGGCTCAGCTCCTTTGTCTTGCCACTTCTGATTTCTTTGCCCTTAATTTATAAAAATAAAAGTTTTTATTTTTTCTATGTCTTCCTTATACCAGTCCTCTACAATAACTTTTTTATTATTTATTTTTTCAAAGTCGTGGACTACTCCTTCACTTCAATTATATTTTTTGTACTTGGCCTGGTCTTGTCTCTTTACTTATTAAAGGTCAATAAAAAAAAACTCCCTAAGAGGAGTTAAAATTATTTTATATAATAATCCTTTGAGGAGATGTAAAAGTAAAATGGACTACAAAACTCAAATTAAAATGTTCAAACACCTAATTCCTATTGGCGAGAGAGATTCAAAAGACCTTATATCTTATCTCAAAAATAAATTTGATCTTGTTGAAATTGATTTTTCAGAATTACCTTCCTATAAGAGGAATATGCTTAGTGAAAATGCAAAGCATTTCGTGGGAAATGTTAAGTTAAATGTTGAGATAAAGGACATGTCCTTTCGTCTCTTTAAAATTATAGAAAATGAAAAAAGTATAGAATATGTAGATCCACGAGAGGCTGAGTATGGTGATTTTCTTTTTCTTATACTTGAAGAAAAGACTAAATATATGTCTTCAAATAGTGGTAGACTTCTAACAGAGATGATTTACATTTCTGGCATTTCTGAGGAATCTTACCTTGAAGAAGATTATGTATTTAAAGATTTGCTTTCTAAGTTAATGTTTGATTACCTTGATGACAATAAATTTTTATATGAAAAAATTATTAACAAAAAAATAAATAGATAGTATATGTTTATAAATATCCTAATAATTATATTATAAATAAAAGATGGTATTAAAGAAGGGAATTAACCCTTCTACATACCATCTTTTATATTTTCCATTTTTACAAAAGTTTTAAATAATATAAATAGAACCGTAATCTTCTATTGGGTCTTTGGACAAAATTTCAATTTCATAATCATACTTATTAATAATTTTTAAAATTTCTTCATGGGATGAATGATGAGAAAAGTCTCCTGTGAAGAATATTTTTTTGCCCAAGACTCCAGTAGCACCTCCAATAAAACCATAGTTGAAGTTTTGGAGTTTAATTTGTCCATGGTCTATCTTATAAATGGGAATCAAGTCCTTTAGGGTCCCGTAGATTCCTCCGTCGCTTGTGATGACAAAGTCCTCGGTTACAAGACAGGAGCATTTTGCATAACCCTGCTTTATATTTACCAGGTCGTAGCCACGATTTTTATAGTAATCTAGGATGACTTGGTCTGTGTGCCTTAAGTTGTGGATGAAAAAATTTTTAAAGACAAAGGCATTTAAGTGAATGTCCCCTGGGTATTTTGCCGATAAAGATGAATGAGATGGAAGAACTTTTTTGTCCTTAAAAATCTCTTTATAATAGTCAAAATTATCTCTGTCAACAACAAAATCGCCATTAGGAAGTGGATGGACCAAAATGTCTGGGTGGGTATCAAGTCCTCTTAATACTCTTGTGTTTGCCTTGGTCCTCACCACTTGTCCATAGGCTTTTAATTTCTCTGCAGCTTTTTCTGGAAAGTTCTCTGCCACTAATACGTAGGTCATTTCATCATCTCGTAAATTATAATTGATGCTGCAACATTGGCATTTAAAGAATCTACCTTAGGAGAAATTGGAATATTTAAAAATCCCTTTGCATGGGACATTAAAAAGTCTGAAACCCCCTTGGCTTCATTTCCAATTACAACTATGTCTTTGTCCTTGAAGTCGTAGTCTCTTGTGGAAGTAGAATTTTCTAATGAAGTTGCAATAATATTGAAGTCTAAATCAACCAAGTCTTCCCTACTCATAAAGTAAATTGACAGCCTAAAGATAGAAGACATAGAGGACCTCACAGTCTTTGGATTGTAAAGGTCGCAGGATTCAGGAGAGATTATCAGGCCGTCAAGTCCCAGGGCATCGGCTGATCGTATTATTCCCCCAAGGTTTCCCGGCTCCCTTATGTCGTCAAGGTAGAGAAATTTGCCTGAAGTCCTGTCAAAGTCCCTGTGAAGATAGGAATAATAGGCTATGATGCCAGGAGATGTTACTGCATCGCAAAGATTTTTGAAAATATTGTCGGAAAAGACAAAAATCTTGTCTTGGTCCAGGTTTTTTATAATATTTTCAAATTTATTTGAACTGTAGGCAGACTCACTTAGGGCAAGATACTTAATTTCAAAGCCCTCGGCCTCTTCAATAACCACAGGCTTCTCCACCATAAAGAGTTTATTCTCTTGCCTGTGCTTTTTCTCTAAAAGTCCCTTTAAAAATTTGTATGTATTGTTGTTTTTACTAGTAATTATCATTTTTTCCTCATTTCTTAAAGAAAAAAGCCCCGAGGGGCTCTTAACTTTAATAAATTTTATAAAAATTTGCTCTTATCTTTTAGGTATTCTTTGACGTCGATAACTTCTCCATTGTCCATGATGATCTTGAAGGAGTAGTCATAAACATAGGCTGCAGAAAGTCCAAGTAGGGATGCTGGTAAAGCTAGAAGCATACCAATTGCAGAAGTTGTAAGTGAAAGTGATAGGACAGTTTCACCCTTATTTTCCACCAATAGTCTGCTGGCATTTCCCTTTCTCCAGATTTCCTTTATGGCTTCAAGAATTTCGTCAAGATAGTTGATAACATCATCAACATATTCCCTTCCAGTTTTTCTTTCACCCTTAGGGTCAGATTCTTTTTCTTCCTCATTTTCATAAACCTTTGATGGGTCAATGTTTACATCGTACTTGCCTTCTCTAATATAAGAGATTGCTACATCAACGTCTCCGTCGCTGTCTAAAAGTGCCTTTCTCACAATGTCGTAAGACGCGCCAGTTATATTTATTACATAGTCGATTTTTGTCATATTAATCATAAAATCACCTCTATGTCTTTCTTACCCAAAATAAGATTTTTTAATTTTATTTTTGATTTTCAGGATTCGCTGGGGTTTGGTTTTCTGTATTATTTCCTTCCCCTTCTTGACCTTCTTGTCCTTCAGTTTCTGGAACTTGGTAGACTGCATCCTTTTCTTCATCAACTATGGAGAAGAAAGTTCTGCCTGGGCAGAATTTTACTTCAGTTTCGTCAGGATATTTTAAGATTGTCCTTGCATCTTCATTTTCCTTTTCCCAAGTTATTGGGGCAAGTTTTCCCTTTTGAAGAAGAAGTCCTGTGCCTGTGCCAATATTTGCCATTTTTAAAGTTCCCTTAGGTCCAGCAACTACTCCCTTTTGGAAGAGGACTACAAGGTTATCTGTAGAAAATTCTTGGCCTGTTGCCTCGTCAATAACTGGTTGTCCTTGACGAATGTATTTGTATTTTCCTGTAGCTTCATCATAGATAAAGTTTGTCTTGTAGTTTTTGTTAAAGTTTAGTGTTATTTCCCCCACATCAAGACCTTGGATATTTGCTTCCTTGTCGTAAAAGTTTAGGGATGCAGTGTTGTCATTTACGTCAACTCCCTTTTCCACTAGGTAATTTTCAAGTTCTGGAAGGGAAATATAACCATTGTGGGGTGCACGCTTGCCAACGTCCTTGTTTCTGTGGAAGACAATCCCTTCAAGTGCAATCCCATCAAGGTCAACAACATTCCTACTTCTTACTTCAGCAAGTCCTGCTTCTGATCCACCCCAGTGGGCATAAATTGCATTGTATTCCTTGGCAGTTTGGACAAAGTAAGGTCTTGCAGAGCGAACTGGTCCCACATTTTCTGGGAAGTTGCTTTGGAAGAGGGCCATGTATCTTGTAAACTCACCCTCAACCCTGTACTCATAGATTATGTCGGCCTTGGAAATTTGTGCTTGAGGCCTTGCATCGTCGTGGTTATCAAGCATAACTGCAAATATTTTTTTATTTTTTTGTTCCTCGTTATCTCTCTCTTCATGAGTTAGTGGTGTGTAATAAACTATTTTTTCTGGTTCTTTTACTTCTGGAGTCTTATTTTCTGTTGTCTTGCCACAGGCAACTAAAGTTGTAGCTGCTAGGCCCACAAGTAAAAGTTTTTTTAATTTTTTCATAAGATTACCTCTTTCATTTCTTTTATGTATTAATTTAATTGTAGTTTATAAATGTAGATATGTAAATAAGAGGATTTTATAAATTTTTATTGGTTAATAGCTT
Source organism: Peptoniphilus harei (assembly GCF_016726485.1). Classification (GTDB taxonomy): domain Bacteria; phylum Bacillota; class Clostridia; order Tissierellales; family Peptoniphilaceae; genus Peptoniphilus_A; species Peptoniphilus_A harei. Next base: position 1,552,309 of record NZ_CP068103.1, on the reverse strand, counting down.
TTTCGTGATAAAATTAAATAAGGCGGTGGTTTTATGTTTTATCTTACAATAGTTCCCCTTTATTTTATTTGCTTGGCAGGATATTTTTTAACTGAGTACACAAAAATTATTAAGAATGAAAAAATAAGAAAGAGAGTCAACATTACTTGTCACGTCATAGCTTGGCTAATACTTTTCTTTTATTTCGTAATAAGAAAATTTATATAAAAATTTGCAAAAAAAATAAGGACTAGGTCTCAAAGGCCTTAGTCCTTATTTTTTGTTTTTTCATAATTTTTAGTTTTCTTCTATAAAATTTTTGATGTCCTTGTCTGAACCTAAAACTGTCAAAGTGTCATCTTCCTTAATCTTAAAATCAGAGCCTGGATTTACAAAGTTTTCACCATTCCTCTTTACCATCAAGATGTTAAAGTTGTAGTCTTCTCTAAGTCCAAGTTCAGTCAAATCTTTTCCACTCATTTTTACAGGTGCATTGAAATCATAAAAACTGTATCCCTTGGATATTTCATCGGAGTCAAGCAAGTTGTTGTTGGATAAATTATTCGCAACTCTATAACCCATATCTCTTTCTGGAAAAATAATTTTATCTGCTCCACATTTTAACAAAATTTTTCCAAACCTATAGGATGTTGCCTTGGCGATAACTTTTCCAATCCCCGCTTCCTTAGACGCAAGGACTGCCATAATTGCTGGTTCAAGGCTTTCACCAATGGCGACTATTGCCACGTCATAATTGTTTAAAGCTAATTCTCCTACTGCCTTTTCATCTTCAAGGTCACATACAATTGCCTCTGTTACATTGTCGTTAATTAAATCAATTTTTTCATGGTCTGAATCTACGACCACAACGTCATTTTTCAAATCATATAATCTAGTGGCCACAGTGGAACCAAATCTACCACAGCCAAATACAATAAATGTCTTCATTTTTTACCCCACTATAATTTTCCCATATGAATATCTTGTGTGCTTCTTATTTTTCCTATTTAAAAGACCTATTCCAAGAGTAGCTGCCCCAACCCTTCCAAGATACATTAAAACAATTATAATCAACTTTGAAAGAGAACTTAAGTTGGCAGTTAATCCTCTACTAACTCCTACTGTACCAATGGCTGATACAATTTCATATAAAATATCTAGATACAAAAATTTTCCACCTTCGATTATTGTTATACAAAGGGAAGAAAAAATTACCAAGGCAGATCCCAGTGAAAAAATGCAAAGACTCTTTAAGAGGGCGTCACGTGGAATTGTCTTGTGGAAAATTTCTGTTTCGTCATTTCCCCTTAAAACAGATAGGGTTGAAAATAACAAGACACCAAAAGTTGTTGTCTTGATACCACCACCAGTTGATGCCGGTGATGCACCAATGAACATTAACATAATTGTAACTATAACCGAACCTTTTTGCATCTTGCCAATGTCTATGGAGTTAAAACCAGCTGTCCTTGCTGAAGATGACATAAAGAAGGATGCCAAAATTTTCCCCTTTAGGGTCAAGCCTTCCATAGATGCACTCTTGTGTTCCAAGATAAAGTAGGCTATGGTTCCCAGTAAGAGCAATATTCCTGTAATTGAAATAACAACCTTGGAGTGTAGGCTCAAGTTCCTAAATCTCCTCTTCTTATAGATATCAATATAAACTGTAAAGCCTAGTCCACCAAAAATTATTAGAAAGGCAATAACAAGGTTTACCGTTATGTTGTCTACATAGTCCACAAGGGAGTTGCCAAGAATATCAAAACCTGCGTTACAAAAGGCTGAGATGGAATGGAAAAGGGAAAATAAAATTCCCTTTTGAAGGCCAAAGTCTGGTATAAATCTTGTGGCAAGTAAGACTGCCCCAATAAGTTCCACACTTAAAGAAAACTTGATGATGTATATAACAAGCCTTATAATTCCCTTGCTTGTGTCAGCATTAGTCTGTTCCTTTATAATTCTTCTTTCATTGATCCCAATTTTTTTATTAAAGGCAAGAGCAATTAGGGACAGGAAGACCATTGTTCCCAGCCCACCAATTTGTATCAAAGTTATAATTATAAGTTTGCCAAAGACTGTCCATTGAGTGGCAGTGTTGGCCACAATAAGTCCCGTTACACAAGAAGCTGATGTTGATGTGAAGAGGGCATTTAAAAATCCAATGGACTTTCCATCAGCTGATGCTTGTGGAAGGTTTAATAAGATTGCCCCAAATAGTATCAAGCCAAAGAAGGAAAGGCAAACCATAAGTGGTGAATTCTTTTTTAATTTTCTAATCATAATTTCCTCTTTAAATAAATTTATTCAAACTTATTATACAAAAAAAGCTCCCAAAAGGGAGCAATTATTTATTGTTCTTTTGCAATTTCAACTAGTTTTGCAAAAGCAGCTGGATCATTGATTGCCATTTCAGAAAGCATCTTTCTGTTAATAGTGATGTTTGCTTTCTTAAGGCCGCTAATGAATTTTGAATAGCTCATGCCATTAATTCTTGCAGCTGCATTAATTCTTGTAATCCAAAGTTTTCTAAAATCTCTTTTTCTTTGTTTTCTACCAATGTAAGCATAGTTAAGAGATTTCATAACAGCTTGGTTAGCAGTTCTAAATAATTTTGATTTAGCACCAAAATATCCCTTGGATTGCTTTAGTATATTCTTATGTCTTTTTTTAGCGTTAACGCCTCTTTTTACTCTAGCCATTTTTACCTCCTATTAAGGGATCATGTGATCAATTCTTCTTTGATCACCTTTAGAAACCGTACTGCTCTTTCTTAATTTTCTTATTCTCTTAGCAGATTTTTTACCTGTTAAATGTCCTTTAAAAGCGTAAAATCTCTTAAGCTTTCCAGAACCAGTTCTCTTAAACCTCTTTGCGGAAGCTCTGTGAGTTTTCATCTTTGCCATAAAAATCCTCCTTAATTATCAGACTTGTCGCTGTCTTTTCTTTCTGAAAGGAACATAACTAAACTTCTTCCTTCCATTTTAGGTTTTTTGTCCACAACTCCATACTCAGAAATTAAATCATAGAACTTGTCGAGAACTTCTCTTCCAAGATCAGTATGACCCATCTCTCTACCTCTAAATCTAACTGAAACCTTAACTCTATCACCGTTTTTTAAGAAATCAATAGCTCTATTGGCTTTAGTATTCAAGTCATGATCTTCAATGTTTGGACTAAATCTAAGTTCCTTAACATTGATTACCTTTTGCTTTTTTCTAGCTTCTTTTTCTTTTTTCTCTTGCTCGTATCTGTATTTACCATAGTCCATTATACGGCACACTGGTGGTTTTGCATTTGGAGCAACTTTTACTAGGTCCAGTTTTTTAGATATAGCCATGTCGATGGCTTGATTCTTGGACACAACACCAAGTTGATTGCCCTCATCATCTACTAATCTGACTTCCTTTTCTCTTATCTCTTCATTGATTTGAAGTTCTTTAATTTCTAAGCACCTCCGTAAATTAAAAAAGCAGGCACCTAAAAAGATGCCCGCAAATTCATCGTAATTTTCAAATAACCTAAATGACTGTGCCATTAGGTGAGAAGCGGACTTCTTCTTTAATAACAAAAACAATGATAGCACAGATGTCTGTCATTGTCAAACATTTTATACCAAAGATTTTATTTTTTGGTACAAAATATCAATGGCAACTTCATTTTCGCCGCCTTCTGGGATGATTAAGTCCGCATACCTCTTTGAAGGCTCAACAAATTGAAGATGTGATGGTCTAACTGTTGCAAGATACTGTTCAATAACTGAGTCAAGGGACCTTCCCCTCTCAAGCATGTCCCTCTTGATCCTTCTTATTATCCTAACATCAGCATCAGTGTCCACAAAAACTTTTATGTCCATGATGTCAATTAAGTTAATCTCGTTAAAAATTAAAATTCCTTCGAGAATAATAATTGGCTTTGGCTCAACAACTTCCTTTTCCTTACTCCTGTTGTGGAGGGCGAAGTTATAAATTGGTTTCTCAATAGACTTCCCTTCCTTTAACATTTGTAGGTGTTGAAATAAGAGGTCGTTGTCAAAGGCAAGAGGATGGTCATAGTTTGTCTTGACCCTCTCTTCAAAATCCAAATTAGACTGGTCCTTGTAGTAGGAGTCTTGTTCAATTACTGACACATTTTCTCTTCCAATTAGTTCAATTAGTTTCTTGGTAACAGTACTCTTGCCGCTACCACTTCCACCACATATTCCAATAATGCAGGCCTTATTCTTCATTTTCTCTCCTTAAAATAAATCCCTTTTTAATAGGTTCTTCGATTTTAATTTTAAAAATTTGTTTTGCCTTGTTTGCAACATCAATTTCCCTATCCTTATCATCTAACATCTTTTCTATCTTGTAGTCAAAGTGCTTGATACCAGGTCCAAAGATTTCAATTTCTTCTCCAACAAAGACCCTATTTCTCTGTTCAATAGTTGCAATCTTTGTTTCCTCATCATAGTCTAGGACAATTCCCACGAAGTCGTAACCTCTGATATAAGAGTTGTCCTCATAAACTTGTGAGTCTTCGTTTGCTTGTCCATAGAAGAAACCTGTTGTGAAGTCCCTGTGACTTACTTTTTTAATTTCTTCTAATAGGGATGGGTCATACTTATAATTTTCTGGATCAGCATAGTAGGCATCGATTGCCATCCTGTAAGACCTAATTACTGTTGCAAGATAGTATTCACTTTTTACACGACCTTCGATTTTAAGACTGGCAATACCAGCTTCAATCATTTCGTCTATATGTTCAATCATACAAAGGTCTTTGGAGTTCATGATAAAAGTTCCCTCTTCGTGTTCTTCTATTGGGAAGTATTCTCCAGGTCTCTTTTCTTCAACTAGGTTGTACTTGTACCTGCAAGGTTGAGCGCAGTCACCCATGTTGGCATCTCTTCCTGTCATGTAGTTTGAAAGAAGACATCTGCCTGAGTAGGACATGCACATGGCACCGTGAGCAAAAGTTTCAACTTCTATTGTGTCGCCAACTTCTTTTATAATGTCGGCAACTTCTTTTAGGCTAAGCTCTCTTGCCATTACAACTCTTTCTGCTCCCAGTTTTTGCCAGAATTTTACAGTTTCAACATTAGTAACTGATCCTTGTGTGGAAATATGGATCGGGAAGTCTGGTGCAACTTCCTTTACCTTCATAAACATTCCTGGGTCAGCAACTATAAGGGCGTCAACTCCAATTTCATAGAGTTCCTTGATGTATTCTTCTACACCTTCCATGTCATCGTTGTGGGGAATAATATTTAGGGTAACGTGAATCTTCTTTCCCCTCTCGTGTAGATAGTCTGTTGCCCATTTAATATCTTCCATGGAAAAATTTTTGGAAGCTTTTCTAAGTCCAAAACTTTCTCCTCCAAGATAAACTGCATCGGCACCATATTCCACTGCAGTTTTTAATTTATTTATATCACCTGCTGGTGCTAAAAGTTCAATCTTCTTCATCTTTTCTCCTCACTAAAAGTATTCCGTCCCCAATGGGAATTACTGATGAGTCAAATCTCTCATCACCAGAAATATCTTTTAAAAATTTTCTAAGTCTTTTTACAATTGTTATTTTCCTTCTCTTAACTAGGGAGTCTTCTGCTATCATTCCCTTAAAGAGGACATTGTCGCAGAGAATTATTCCCCCATTATTTAAATTTTTTAGGGACTCATCAAAATATTTTTCGTACTGACCCTTAGCTGCATCTATAAATATAAAGTCGTATTTTTCTTCCAAGTCAAGAAGAAAGTCATAGGCATCACTGTGGTGAACTTTAATTATATTATCAAGTCCCACATCAGAAATATTTTTCCTTGCGATTTCTACCATTTCTTCTCTTAACTCTACGCTGTCAATTTTTTCTATGCACTTATTCCTCTTGGCAAAGGAAATAGAAGAATAGCCTATGGCAGTTCCAAGCTCAAGAATCTTCTTTGGCTTGTGGATGGCAAGGAGAAAGTTAATAAATTCTTCACTTTCCCTCTCCACTATTGGAACGTGATTTTCTTCTGCGTAATCCATCATCTCGCGAAGCTTTTCATCTTTTAATTCTTTTAAATCTCTTAAATAGTTTTCTATATAATCGTAATTTATATTTGGCATAATTCCTCTAAAAAAGGGAACCTCTAAGATTCCCTAAATATCCTAAACCTCCATAATAATTGGTAAAATCATAGGATTTCTCTTTGTGTTTTTGAAAATATATGATCTCAAGTTATCTCGTATATCAGACTTAAGTCCATTCCAATCCTTTAAGTTGTCGCGTGAATCGTCATTTAAGATTTTTCTAACAACATTTTTTGCATCTTCAATAAGGTCTTCTGATTCTCTTACGTAAACGAAGCCTCTTGAAATAATGTCAGGACCTGAAACAACCTTGCCTTCTTTTGTCAAGGAGATAACAACAATTATTAGTCCGTCTTCTGATAAGTGTCTTCTGTCTCTTAGGACGATGTTACCAACATCACCTACTCCAAGTCCGTCAACAAGGATATTTCCTGATGGAACATCTCCCACAAGTTTTGCAGACTTTTGTGAAATCTCAAGACAATTACCATTTTCCATAATGAAAATATTTCTTTCATCCATGCCCATTTGCTGTGCAATCTTTGCGTGCTTCATAAGGTGTCTTACTTCTCCGTGGGCAGGTATAAAGTATTTTGGTTTTACTAGACTTAATATTAGCTTTAACTCTTCTTGACAAGCGTGACCAGAAACGTGAATTTCTGATAAAGTTTCATAAATTACCTTTGCCCCTCTTTCAAGAAGTCTATTTATTACCTTTGTAACAGCATTTTCATTTCCTGGTATTGGAGTTGCTGAAAGTATAACTGCATCATTTGGTGTAAGTTGAATTTTTCTATGTTCTCCATAGGCAATTCTTGTAAGAGCTGACATTGGCTCTCCTTGTGAACCAGTTGTGATTAATACAATTTCACTGTCGTCATACTTGTCCATATCCTTGATGTCAACAAAGGTATCTTTTTTGACCCTAAATTGTCCAAGCTTTCTCGCTGTTTCTGTTACATTTACCATGGACCTACCAGATAAGACAACTTTTCTGCCATATTTTTCAGCAGAGTTGATAATTTGTTGAACCCTGTGAACGTTGGAAGCAAAAGTTGCAATTATAATTCTGTTGTCTGATAAACTTTGGAAAAGTCTATTAAAGGTTTCTCCAACCTTAGACTCACTCATTGTGTAGCCTTCTCTTAGGACGTTAGTAGACTCACCAATCATGGCAAGTACACCCTTTTGTCCAATTTCTGCAATCCTTGTTAGGTTAATTGGTTCTCCACTAATTGGAGTGAAATCCACCTTAAAGTCACCTGAGTGGTAAACATATCCCAATGGTGTCTTTATTGCAAGGGCACAAGCATCTGGAATAGAGTGGTTTACATTAATCCATTCTACTTCCATCTTGCCAAGTTTAACAACATCTCCAGCACTTACTACGTGGAGTTTGTCTCTTGAAAGTCTATGTTCTTTTAATTTGTTTTCTAGTAGCCCAATTGTTAGACCAGTTCCATAAATATCTAGGTCTAGCTTTCTCAGTACATATGGGATAGCACCAATATGGTCTTCGTGACCGTGAGTTAGGACAAGTCCTCTTATTTTGTGCTTATTGTTCTCTAGGTAAGTTACATCTGGTATTACAACATCAATACCAAGCATTTCGTCTTCTGGGAAAGTCATACCACAGTCTATGATGATAATATCATCTCTATATTCAACTAGTGTAAGATTCTTTCCTATTTCGTGAAGTCCTCCCAGTGGGATTATCTTCACCTTATTTGTGTTTCTCATTAATTTGCCTTCTCCTCAATTTTGTGTTGGCAGTCTTCGCAATAACCCATAAATTTTAGAGTGTGGTCAACAATTTTAAAATTCTTATCTTTCTCTATCTTTGCTTCTAGCTCATTTAAGTTGTCAATATCAACTTCTTCTACTTTGCCGCAATTTATGCAAACTAGATGGTGATGCCTATGGCCTTCATTGGGTACTCTTAGTTCATATCTTAAAATATTGTCATCAAATGCAATTTGATCTAAGACTCCAAGTTTGTGGAATAATTGCACGGTCCTATATATAGTTGCAATTCCCATTTCTGGGTCCTTCTTTGCAACTAAGTTATAAACTTCTTCTGTAGTCAAGTGTTTATCCTTATTGTCCAGAAAAATTTCATAGACCTTTGCTCTCTGTTTAGTGTATTTATATCCACTGCTCTTTAAGATCTTTTTGACAGGTTCAATGTTTCTTTCCATTTATTCACCGTCTAATTCATCTAAAAGTTCTTCATAAGCCTTGCTTGCAACTTCTAACTCGTCATCATCGATGCCAGCAAGAAGTTCGTCACCATTTTCGTCTTCAATTACCTTTAATATATAAATTTCTGGATTTTCTTCGTCTGTATAGAGTGCGACATAATCAGTGTCCTCAACAGAAAATTTTGCATCAACAAAAAATTCAACTTCTTTATCATTTTCGTCATATAATTTTATTTTTTCCATTTTATCACCTATAATTTTAATCTATCCAGATAGGATTGCAGGATATAAGTCGCTGCAATTTTATCTATATATTTTTTTCTATTCTCTCTTCGAACAGAACCCTCTATTAAAACTTGTTCGGCCATTAAAGTGGTCATTCTCTCGTCTACATACTCAATCTCTACCTTAAATTTATTTTTAAGCTTTTCTGCAAACTTGATTACTTTTTCACTTTGCGGCCCAATAGTGTTGTTCATGTTCTTTGGAAGACCTACCACTACTTTTTCTACATTGTTTTCTAAAATAATTTCATGAATTTTCTCATAGGCTATCTTATTTGATTCTCTTTTTATTGTCATAAGAGGTTGTGCTGTAAGCAAAAGGGCATCTGATATAGCTACCCCAATCCACACATCTCCTACGTCTAAGCCTAAAATTTTATTCATTTAACCACAACCTTTACAGGTACATATATAATATGTAAAAGAGATGGACAAGCCATCTCAATCTTTTAAATCTTTTCTAAATAAACTTTTAACATTTCTTGTAAAAGCTCGTCACGCTCTACTTCTTGTATCATGGATCTTGCATTATCATGGCTTGTGATATATGTTGGATCACCTGATAATATATATCCTATAATTTGGTCACTTGGGTTGTATCCCTTTTCTTCTAGAGCATTATATACTGTTTTTAAAATGCTTTTTATTCTCTCTTGTTCCAAACTACTTTTTTCAAAAATTTGTGTATTATTATTTTGACCCATAATTACCTCCAAATAGATTATACCATAAAAGTATCTATTTTGATATTTTTATAAGAGCTCATCAAGCTTGTTTAGAGCTTCTTCAACCTTATCTAAGTCCTTTGCACCAGCAGTTGCCATATCAGGTCTACCACCGCCGCCACCGCCAGCTACTTTGGCGATCTCTTTGATTAGTTTGCCTGCAGCAATTTTCTTTTCTACAAGATCCTTTGAAACTGCACATACAAAGTTTAATTTATCATCATTTACAGTTGCAAATAGAACTACAACTGAACCAAGCTTGCTCCTAACCTCATCAGCTAGGTCACGAAGAGTATTTACATCTACTCCATCGAACTTTTTAATGACATACTTGATTCCATTTTTTTCTCTAACATCCTCTATTAAGTCAGAAATTTGATCCTTAGCAAGGTCATGTTCTAGCTTTTCAATAGATTTATTTGCTTCTTTTAGGTTTTTAATATTTAATTTTATCTTTTGAATAATTTCATCCTTGTTGGATTTTAATTCACTAGCTATTTTTTCTTCTTTTTCACTTAAGTTGTTTAGGTATTCATAAACAGCTGGTCCTGTAATAGATTCAATTCTCCTAACTCCATTACTTATACCACTTTCTGATAGGATCTTAAACATTGAAATCTCAGAAGTGTTGGATACGTGAGTACCTCCACAAAGTTCACGAGAATAATCTCCCATGGATAGGACTCTTACTTGGTCTTGGTATTTGCCTTCGAATAAACCAATTGCACCCATTTCCTTAGCTTCTTCAAGACCTGTTACCTTTGTTTCAACTGGAAGTCCTTCAAAGATTTTTTCATTTACTTTTCTTTCAACTTCAGCAATTTCTTCTTTTGTCATTGCATCAAAGTGGGAAAAGTCAAATCTCATCCTATCAGGCATAACTAGGGATCCTGCTTGGTTTACATGGCTTCCTAAAACGTCTTTAAGGGCCCTGTGAAGTAAGTGAGTTACAGAGTGGTTTCTCCTAATGTTATTTCTTCTCTTAGAATCTATAATAGCCTTAACTGGAGCTTTTTCCAGTCTACCTTCTTCAATCTTTACAAGGTGAAGGTGAAGTCCATCCTTAGTTTTCTTTGTGTCAGTAACTTTTAGCTTAAAGTTGTCAGAAATAATTTGGCCAGTGTCTCCAACTTGACCACCACTTTCTCCGTAGAAAGTTGTCTTGTCAAGGACTACAAGGCCTTCTTCTCCTTCATTAAGAGAGTCAACTATTTCATCATTGGCAATTATTCTAACAATATTTGCCTGGCATTCATCTTCTTCATAACCTAGGAATTCATCACTAAGTCCTTCAAATAGATGCTTGTTGTCTTGGTTGGCCCAACCAATGTTGGAGTCGTTTCTAGCTTCTCTAGCCCTTCTCTTTTGGTCATCCATTTCCTTCTTAAAGCCATCCATATCAACGTCATAGCCGTCTTCTCTTAGGATTTCTTCTGTTAAGTCAATCGGGAAACCATAAGTGTCATATAGTTTAAAGGCTTTTTCTCCATCTAGGAGTCTTTCCTTATTTTCCTTCATTTCATCCATGTGGGCCCTTAGTCTAACAAGTCCACCATCAATTGTTTCTAAGAATTTTTCTTCTTCTCTTCTAATAATTTCCTTGATGGATTCTCTGTTTTCCTTGAGTTCTTCATATTGTTCGCCCCAAGAGTCAATTACCATGTCAGCAATTTCATATAGAAAGGCTCTTTTAATGCCTAGCTTTCTTCCATGTCTTGCAGCTCTTCTTATAAGTCTTCTAAGTACATAGCCTCTTCCCTCATTTGAAGGGACAATTGTATCAGAAATCATGAAAGTCATCGCCCTAATGTGGTCTGTTATAACCCTAAAGGAAATATCTAAGTTTTTATCCTTGCCATATTCTTCCCCAGAAACTTTTGCAATTTCTTGGATTATATCTTTTATGGCATCAATTTCAAATATATTGTCAGTTTCTTGTAGGACTGTAGCAATCCTTTCAAGTCCCATACCTGTATCAATGTTTGGATGAGCTAGAGGATTGTAGTTTCCTTCTTCGTCCTTGTCGAATTGTGTGAATACAAGGTTCCAAATTTCAATAAATCTGTCTCCTTCTCCACCAGGTCTTTCTTCTTCTGATCCGTGTTCTAGTCCTCTGTCAACGTAAATTTCTGAACATGGACCTGATGGACCAACTTCTAGCTCCCAGAAGTTATCTTCTTTACCTAGTCTTATGATTTTTTCTTCATCAATTCCCACTACATCCTTCCAAATGTTGTAGGCTTCATCGTCTTCATAATAAACTGTAACCCATAAATCTTCTTTTGGAATTTCGAGATTAACTGTCAAAAATTCCCAAGCCCATGGAATTACTTCGTGCTTAAAGTAGTCTCCAAAGGAAAAGTTACCTAACATTTCAAAAAATGTTGCGTGTCTATCAGTTAAACCTACGTTATCTATGTCGCCAGTCCTAATACATTTTTGGCAAGTAGTAACTCTCTTTGCAGGTGGAACTTCTTCGCCAGTGAAAAATTTCTTCATTGGTGCCATTCCAGCTCCAATTAAGAGAAGTGATTTATCATTCTTTGGAATTAGTGAAAAACTTGGTAGTACAAAGTGTCCCTTTGATTCAAAAAATTTTAAAAATTCAGTTCTTATATCGTGTAAACCTAAATGTTTCATATTACAACTCCTATTAAAAATCCTCCCATACCCTGGGAGGATGTGCTATAAATATTATAATTATAAAGAATATGAATGTCAATTAGAGCTGTATCTGTCGTTGTATTTTATTTTGATAAAATCAACAAGTATAAAGATAATTGACATCAATGGAACAGAAATTACCATTCCCCATACACCAAAGATTCCACCACCAATAATTATTGAAATTAAAATTACAAGTGGGTTTAGTCCAGTTGAATCTCCAATGAGTTTTGGTGCGAGAATATTGTTCTCTACCCATTGAACTATTACGAATAAAATCAAAACCCATAGGGCCTTCATAGGCGAGTCCATAAAGGCAAATAAAACTGCCGGCGCACAACCAAGGAAAGGACCAATATAAGGGATTATATCTGCCACACAAGTTATAAGACCAATGATAATGGCAAAGTCTACTCTTAAGACTAAGAGGTAGGCCATAGTTATTAATCCTACGAAGATTGCCATTAGCATCCTTCCCCTAATGAATTGTTGGAGGGCTGTGTCAATATTGCTTGTGAGATATGAGATGTCGTCTCTGTATTTATTTGGTATGGCCTTTTTCACTCTATGCATAAATCTATCCTTGTCCACTGAAAAGTAGAAGGAAAAGATTATAATTAAGACAAGTCTAAAGGCCGAAGTTAAAAATCCATAAAGTTTAGAAAGTACATTGGAAAGAGATCCCATTAGTGATCCTTGGGCCTTGACTATTAGGTCGTTAATAGTCGCCTTAATAGAATTTAAAATATCAGAAACTATTTGTGGTGTCTCAACATCCCCATTTACCTTTGGATTTGTCTCCTTGTAGACATTTATAAAGTTTTCTGGAAGCTCAATATTAAACTTGGCAAATACATTTGACGCGAAATTATTAACTTCTCTTATTAGGGTATCCACCATGGCAGGCAGACTTGTAAGCAAGTTGGAAATTTCATTAATAGTTTTTGGTATTACTGAAACTATTAAGATTCCAAAAATAAGTATAGCTGAGATGTAAACTATTATTACACCAAACTGTCTCTTGACTCCCTTCCTCTCCAAGTAGTTAACTATTGGGTCGATAATATAGGCAAATATTATTGCTATTATTACCGATGAAAGTGTGTAGCCAAGGATTGGGAACTTATTAAAGATTATATTTATTAAGTAAAAAATAAGTATCCCCAAAAATATTTTTGTGATAAGCCTTAGGTCTATATTTATCCTCTTCTTGCCATCAATGTATCTGTTCCCAATATTTATTAGATAGTAAATTGCTAAAAATATTAAGAGAATAGAAAGAATGGCAAGGGCATAAATCATAAATCTAGCAGCATTACCAGATATTTGCTCTAACATAATATCACCTGTTCTTGAACTTTTTCATCCCCTGGTTTATTTTTTCCACTACATAATCACACTCTTCTTTTGTGTTTTCGTGATTAAGTGAGAGCCTTAGCATAGAAAGTGAGTCTTCTTCACTCCTACCTATTGCCCTTAAAACATGGGATGGGTTAATGCTTCCTGCTGCACATGCTGATCCAGAAGAAACACATATATCAAACATGTCAAGATACTGAACCATGGTTTGTGGTTTAGTATTTTTTAAAGTGATATTTATATTTCCAGGAAGTCTTTTTTCTTTGGGACCATTTAAGATTACTCCATCTATATTCAAGAGTTTTTCTATTGTGTAATCTCTTAGTTCTCTTGTAATAGATGTCCTCTCTTCAATATTATTGTAAGCATCTTCTAAGGCTCTTGCAAGTCCGACTATTGATGCAAGATTTTCTGTTGAGGCCCTTTGTCCTCTTTCCTGTTCACCACCATCTAAAAAGCTATCAAGTTCAATTCCCTCTTTGACATAAAGAAGACCAACTCCCTTTGGAGCTCCAAGCTTGTGACCTGAAAGGGAGAGCATGTCCACTCCTATGTCTTCTATCTTAAATTTAATATTTCCCATAGCTTGAACTGCGTCTGTGTGAAATAAAATATTTTTTGCCTTAGCTATTTTTGCAATTTCAGCAAGAGGCTCAATAGTTCCTATTTCATTGTTGGCAAACATAATTGAAATAAGTCTTGTGGAGTCCTTGATAGAGCTTTCAATTTCATCTAAGTCCACAAAACCTTCATTGTCAACTGAAATGAGGCTAGTTTCTCCTCCCCACTTTTCTATTTTCTTTAAAGAATTTAAAATAGCTGGGTGCTCAATCTTTGATGAGATAATATGGTTCTCTTGATTAGGTAAAAGTGAGCCCTTTAAGGCCCAGTTATCTGATTCAGATCCAGAGGAAGTAAAGTAAATTTCACTTGCCTTTACTCCCAGGATCTCTGCAATTTTTATTCTTGAATTTTCTATGGCTGCCCTAGATCTTTGACCAAGAGAGTATATTGCCGATGGATTCCCGTAATTTTTTTTCAAATAAGGAAGCATAGCTTGAAATACACTATCTGTGATCCTAGTAGTGGCAGCATTATCCATGTAAATCATAGTGACCTCACATGTCTGCTAGAGTCATGGATTCCATGACACCTTCAATTTGACCTTGAAGCTTGGATAAGATGTCCCTTGTGGCACATTCCTCTTGCTTGTTGCAGTCAGACTTTTTACCAAGATCACAACAAGAAAGTGAAAGGTCACCTTCAAGGGCATTTATTATTTCTCCAATCGCTATATTTTTTGGATCTCTTGCAAGGACGTAACCGCCACCTGCACCCCTAATTGATTTAACTAGGTCAGCCCTCCTAAGAAGGGTAAAGAGTTGTTCCAAATAGGATTCTGAAAGATTTTCATCTCTCGCAATATCCTTTAAGGCTATAGGGCCCTTGCCCATATTTTCTTTTAAGTTGTACATAGCCATTAGGCCGTAACGACCCTTTGTAGATAATTTCATCTAATCACCTCTTATGATAGATTAAAGGATCCCTTATCTTCATTATTTTCTAACATATTCTTTAGAGTGTACCAAGAAAGAACTGCACACTTTACCCTTGCAGGTAAAGTTGAAATGGATTCAAAAGCAATGGCATCGTCAAGATCTTCCAACTTATCTGGGTCGTCAATCTCTCCCTTAACCATTCCTATAAACTTGTCTGCCCTTTCAATAGCTTCTTCAACTTTTATGCCCTTGACATTGTCGCACATAATTGATGTTGAAGCTTGAGAAATGGCACATCCGTGACCTGTGTAGGATATATCCTCTATAGTGTCATCTTGGATTTTTACTTCAAGAGTTATTTCATCTCCACAGCTTGGATTGTGACCAAGTTCTTTTTTTGTGTAGTCTTCTAGTTCTCTTCTGTTGTGTTTGTTCCTAGAGTGTTCCAAGATTAGTTCTGTGTAAATATTATCAAGATTCAATTCCTAAAATCCTCCTTACATCTTCAAGATGTTCTACGAAATAATCAATTTCTTCCACTGTGTTATAGATTGCAAAACTTGCCCTGCATGAGAAGTTTGAACCCAAGTACCTGTGAAGAGGTTGAGCACAGTGGTGGCCTGATCTTATGGCAATTCCATAAGTGTCAAGTATTGATGCAACATCGTGAGGATGGGCTTCTTTAAAGTTGAAAGAAATTACTGGTGCCCTGTTATTGTCACTAGTTGTATAAACTTCAAGATAGTCTAAATTTTTAAGCTTGTCGTAACAGTAGTCAGTTAAATATCTTTCATATTCATCGATTTTTTCCATGCCATATTTGTTTATAAAGTCAATGGCTGCTGCTAGGTTTACTGCTCCTTCAACGTTGGCAGTTCCTGCTTCAAACCTTTGTGGTGCATCTAGAAAAGTTGTGTGGTCTTCATAGACATATTCAATCATGTCGCCACCTGATAGGAAGATATCCATCTTGTTTAGAAGTTCTTCCTTTCCATAAAGTACACCAATACCTAGTGCCGAATACATCTTATGACCAGAAAAAGCCATGAAGTCAACGTCAAGTTCACTTACATTGACCTTCCTGTGGGGAACTAATTGTGCTCCATCAAGAATTATTTTTGCATCTGAATTTTCTCTAGCATACTTAACAATTTTTTCTATGTTAGGATTTGTTCCAACAACGTTAGATGCTCCTGTGATGGAAATAATTTTTGTATTCTTAGTAACTTTTTCTTCGATTTCAGAAAAAGGAATTTGCATATCATCGTCTACATATAAAAACTTTAGCTTTGCTCCAGTTTTCTTGCAAACTTCTTGCCATGGAACAAGGTTTGAATGGTGCTCCATTATAGAAATTACAATTTCGTCGCCTTCCTTTAAGTTGTTTAGTCCATAGGAATAAGCAAGAAGATTTAAGGCTTCAGTTGCATTTCTTAAAAAGACAACTTCCGAAGCCTTTTTTGCCCCAATAAAGTCTGCAACTTTTTGTCTTGCACCTTCGTAAACTTCAGTTGACTTCATTGCAAGATAGTGGGCCCCCCTGTGAGGGTTTCCATTTTCACTTTCATAAAAGTTTTTTATATTGTCAATAATTTCTCTTGGCTTTTGTGTTGTTGCACCATTATCAAAATAAACTATTTGCTTCCCATTAGGTTTTAGATTTAAAAAAGGAAACTCTTTTCTGATTTCTTCTATTTCATTTTTAGCAAACATTTAATTTCCTCTCTTTATAATTTCTCTAACTGCTTCCCAAACTTCGTCCTTTAGTTTTTCATCTCCTAGGGCATCAATTGCACCTGAGAATTTGGACTCAACTATTAGGGCTTCTGCTTCATCAAAACTTATTCCCCTAGACATTAGATAAAAGATTTGGTCATTATCAAGCTTACCAGCACTAGATGCGTGGTTACCAACAACGTCATCTTCATGAGCAAGCATTAGAGGAACTGAAATTGAGTGAACTGTGTCATCTAGTAAGATTGAGTATTCTTCTTCTGACCCAACAGCACCCTTAGCCCCTTCTATAAATTGAAGGTTTGACTTAAAGTTCTTTGATGATTTATCCTTTAGGGCTCCGTTAACCAAGATATCTGACTCAGTCTTCTTGCCCCTGTGAATCATGTCGTAGTTCATGTTTAGGTACTCGTCCTTTTGACCAAAGTAAATTGAATCAACATGACCTTCAGAATATTCTCCAATTAGTTCACACTTGTAATTTGTGTAAAGTCTAGCTGCTCCCAGTTCATATTGGTGGACGCTAACTTTTGCATGAGCCTCTGTATAAACTCCAATAGATTCAAGAACTAGGGACTTGTCATCATCTCTTGCAATAACAAAAACTTCTACTTCAGAATTTTCCTTTGCAAGAACTTTAATAACAGAGTTCCTAAATTTTTCGTCCTTGCCAGTAGAAGTGTAGTCAAGGACAACTTTTAATTTTGAGTCCTTTTCTGCAACGATGTGGTGGAGGTCAAAAAGTTCAGAATATTCATCATCAAGTTCAAATAACTTGAAATCTTCTTCTGTCTTGCCCTCTTCACTTGTGTAGGACTTGTAATAATTTAAATGCTTCCTATTTTGATCCAAGACTTCATTTGAAATGCCATACTTAATATTTTCAAATTCAGAAATTTCTCCTGGATTGTCTTCTCCTACTTCCCTATATGACTTCCCTTGAATTTGGGGAATTTCTATTTCTGTTTCATTTACCCTTAAAAAGTTAAAAGTCTTAAAGGCAATTTCGTTTCCAATTATTTTATTCATGTTTCACCTACCCAATTGATCCAACAAGTTCAAGATTGATTAAGTTATTCATCTCAACTGCGTATTCCATAGGAAGTTCCTTAGCTATTGGCTCAGCGAAACCTCTTACTACCATTTCCTTGGCCTCTTGTTCAGAGATACCCCTAGACATTAAGTAGAAGATAACTGAGTCGCTAATCCTTCCAATTTTTGCTTCGTGTCCAATATCAATATCATTGTTTTCAATTTTTATTGTAGGAATTGTGTCTGACCTTGACTTGTTGTCAAGCATCAAAGATTCACAAGATGTTGAGTTCTTTGCACCAACTGCGTTTTCTTTTATTTCAACTAGTCCCCTGTAAATTGCCACTCCACCAGATTTTGAAATAGATTTTGTGTTTACAGTTGAAGTAGTGTGTGGTGCTGCGTGAACAACTTGGGCACCTGTGTCAAGATTTTGTCCTTCACCTGCAAAGGAAATACCAGTGAACTCACTAGATGCATTTTCTCCCACAAGAATTGATGCAGGGTAAAGCATGGAAACTTTTGAACCAAAGGATCCTGAAACCCATTCAATCTTTCCATCTTTTTCTACAATTGCCCTCTTAGTGTTAAGGTTGTACATATTTCTTGACCAGTTTTCTATTGTTGAATACCTAAGAGTTGCACCTTCTCCAACGAATAATTCAACTGCACCTGCGTGTAGGTTTATAACATTGTATTTTGGAGCAGAGCAACCTTCTATAAAGTGACAGTAGGCTCCGTCTTCTATGATAATAAGTGTGTGTTCAAATTGTCCTGCACCTGGAGCATTAAGTCTAAAGTAAGATTGTAGAGGAATATCTACATTTACTCCCTTTGGCACATATACAAAGGATCCACCAGACCAAACTGCATAGTGAAGAGCAGCATACTTGTGAAGGCTAGGTGTAATACACTTGCTAAAATATTTTTTTACGATTTCAGGATATTCTTTAAGTCCTGTTTCAAAGTCTGTATAAATTACTCCTTGGTCTGAAAGATATTTTTGGATGGAGTGGTAAACAACTTCTGAGTCGTATTGGGCTCCAACTCCAGAAAGCATGGATTCTTTTTCTGCTTCAGGTATTCCAAGTTTGTCAAAGGTATCTCTAATTTCATCAGGAACATTCATCCAGTCATCAGACATATCTGCATCAGGTCTTATATAAGTTGTGATTTCATCCATGTCTACTTCAGAGATGTCTGGCCCCCAGCTTGGATTTTCTTTTTCGTTAAAGATTTTAAGGGCCTTTAATCTACTTTCAAGCATCCATTCTGGTTCATTCTTTTCAGCAGAAATTTGTCTTACAATTTCTTCTGTAAGTCCCTTTTCAGTCTTCGACCTAAATGTAAATTTATTTTTAATATCATAGACACCACGGTCCATGTCTTCTACATAAGTTTTTTCTACTTTTTTAGTCAAATTATTTCACCTCTTCTCTTATCCAGTTAAATCCTTCTTTTTCGATTTTATCTATTAGAGAAGCGTCTCCTTCTTTTACAATTTCACCATCTAATACTACGTGCACATAATCAGGTTTAATGTTGTCAATTAATTCTTTGTGGTGGGTGATAATTAAAACAGCATTGTCCTTGCTTAAATATTTTTCGATTCCAGATGATACAATTCTTGTTGCATCAACATCAAGTCCTGAGTCTGTTTCATCAAGAATAGCAAGCTTAGGATTTAACATTAACATTTGAAGAATTTCGTTTTTCTTTTTTTCTCCACCAGAGAAGCCTACGTTTAAGTATCTTTCTGCATAGGAAGAATCCATTTTTAATTCTTCCATTTCCTTCTTAATTTCTTTTTTAAATTTTAAAATTGAAATTGGCTTATCGTCCTTTAAAGACTTTGCAGTCCTAATAAAGTTTTCTACAGAAATCCCAGGAACTTCTTCTGGAGTTTGGAAGGACATAAATAGTCCCTTGTTTGCCCTCTTATCTGTAGTAAGGTCTGTTATGTCTTCTCCGTCTAAGAAGATTTTTCCACTTGTAACATTGTAAACAGGATTGTCCATGATTACATTAGCAAGAGTAGATTTACCAGAACCATTTGGTCCCATAATTACGTGTACTTCTCCGTAATTAATTTTTAAATTTATATTTTTTAAAATTTCCTTGTCTTCTACGCCTGCACTTAAATTTTCTATTCTTAATAACTCTGTCATACTTCCTCCATTTATTAAAAAATAATTCATACAAAATTACTATGTTTTTTACTATTAACTATAATAACACAAGTTTTTTAATAAGCAAATATTTATTGCAAATAAAAAAAACTAGGCTTAACCTAGTTTTATGAAAGCATAAATGCAGATTCTATGTGATTGATTTCTTTTTCATTAAAATAAACTTCAATTATGTCAAAGCGAACCATAATGTCAAAGAGCCCCTTGGCCATTATGTAGGCTGTAGCAGTTTGAATAATGTTTTGCATCTTGTATTCTGTGACAGCCTCGTAGGCGTCTCCATATTTTCTAGAGTTACGTGACTTCACTTCCACAAAGACAAGCTCGTCCTTGTCACGTGCAATAATATCTATTTCAGTCCCAAGGGCACGATAATTTCTATCTAATACAATATAACCCTTGTCCTCTAAAAATTTTGTGGCAATATCTTCGCCACGATTGCCGAAAAATAAATTGTGTCCTACCATGATTCTATATTTTTTAAAAAAGTTTTTCTGTGCATGTCACTTGGGCCATAAGCTTTTAGGGCTTCCCTGTGATATTTTGTGGCATAGCCCTTGTGCTTTTCCAGTCCATATTGTGGATACTCTTCTGCCCATTTTTTGCAGAGATTGTCCCTATAGACCTTTGCAACAATAGATGCACAAGCAATAGAATAACAAGACTCGTCACCCTTGATTATTGCCTTTTGGAAGATTCCCGTTTCAATAGTTTCTGCATCAATTAATACACAGTCAGCTTCAATTTTTTTATTCTCGCTATCTCTCAAGTTTTCAAGGGCATTGATCATGGAGATGTGAGTTGCCATCCTTATGTTTACCTTGTCAATTATATCGGCACTTGCCCTTCCAATCCCAACAGCAAGGGCTGACTCTAAAATTTTTAGGTAAAGTTCCTCTCTCTTTTTAGGAGATAATTTTTTGGAGTCATTAACTCCTTCAATGAATTCGCCCCTTGGCATAATTACTGCTGCAGAAACCACGTCTCCAAAGAGACAGCCCCTGCCAACCTCATCTATGCCACAAATATTTTTGTAGCCCTTTTCATAATATTCTTCTTCAAAACTATAAAAACTCATCAGGAACCTCCAATGTAATCCTGCCAAGGATTCCCTTCCTAAACTCATCTAGGACAATGCCTGAGACTTTCTCATAATCAATGTAGCCGCCACGCATTAGGGCCCCCCTCTTACTTCCAATTTCATCCATGATTTCAATTCCAGTCTTGTCATGAATATCACTTAGTTTATATCTTTCTTCTAAGGAAGAAGGGGCAATTTCCTTTAACTTCTCTATTAGTCTTAGGGCAAGAGTCTCCCTGTCCATGATTTCATCTTTTATAGCGCCAGTAAAAGCAAGGTTAAGTCCAACCTTATCTTCAAACTTTGGCCAAAGAACTCCTGGTGTGTCAAGAAGGTGAAGCTTTGGATGAATCTTTATCCACTGGTTGACCTTGGTTACTCCTGGCCTGTTGCCAGTCTTGGCTGACCTTGTGCCTGATATTGAATTTATAAAAGTTGATTTGCCTGAGTTTGGGATACCAACAATCATGGCACGAAGGGGTCCCTTATTAAGTCCCTTGTCCTCAAATTTTTTTATTTCATCTGCCATAAGTTCTTCAGACTTATTTACAACAAGCCCCACATTGGGTTTCATTGCATTGTAAGAGATGGCAAAGTTATTCTCATCAGTTAGCCTTTCCATCCAAAGGTCATTTAACTTAGGATCTGATAAGTCTGACTTGTTAAAAATTAGAAGTCTTTTTTTATTTTTTAAGAGGTCATCAAAGAGAGGATTTCTACTTGAGAAGGGAATCCTAGAATCTATAATTTCTATTACAAAGTCAACGAGCTTTAACTTCTTCTCAATATCCTCTAGGGTCTTCTTCATGTGACCAGGGTACCAGTTAATATTCATTTAATCACCAAATAAAACCTTATCTAAAATCTTTATTGCACCGTCATTGTTGTTATCATAATCAGAAACCACATCGGCAACTTCCTTTAAGACATCAACAGCATTTATCATGGCAAAGCCAAGTCCAACATTCTCAACAAGCATCTTGTCGTTGGAGTCGTCACCAATGGCAGCAACTTCTTCTAGTTTTATATTCCTGTTTTCTGCATATTTCTTAATACCGAAAAACTTATCTCCATTCTTTTGAAGGATTTCAAGCATCCACTTTGGCTCTCTCTTAATTTTCATTAGGTGGAAGTTAAACTTGTCCTTGTCTTCTCCTATTCCATCTTTTATTGTCCTACGAAGTTCCACTAAGTCGTCGTGAGTCCCTGCAAAGACAATGGAAAGGGGATGACCTTCATAGTCATCAAAATTATCAAGTCCGAGATTTCTCCCCCTGAAGGCATCTACATAAACTCCTTCAAAGGATTTAAAATTCTTTTTCTTGTATAAGAGGTCAATCCCATCTTCTCTTGCAACGTGAATTGTGGAGTAGACCTTGTCATTCTTGTCGAAGGACATAATTAAGTCCACGTCTTCCTTTGACATGGGATTTACAAATTCAAGTTTTCCAGTTTTATTATTTTTAATAATATTTCCATTGTTGCAAATTAAATCTATTTCTAGGTCTTCACCCACGAACCTGTGAGCAGTGTAAAATTCTCTTCCAGTTGCAACAACAGGAATAATATTGTTTGCTCTTAATTTTTCCACAAAGGGCCTAAAAGATTCTGTCATCACCTTATCAGTAGATAAAAGAGTTTCATCTAGGTCCATTGAAAGCATCTTAATCATAAATCACCCTTTTTCTTCAGCTTTATTAAACGTTAAACTTAAAGACCATTACGTCGCCATCTTCAACGACATAGTCCTTACCTTCACTCCTAATAAGTCCCTTGTCCCTTGCGTTGGCCATAGAGCCAGAGTCCACAAGGTCTTGGTAAGAAATTGTGTCTGCCTTGATAAATCCTCTTTCCATATCTGTGTGGATTTTACCTGCAGCAGTTGGAGCCTTAGAACCTTTCTTAACAGTCCAAGCCCTTGTCTCAATTTCTCCAGTTGTAATAAAGGAAATTAGACCAAGAAGTCTGTAACTTGATTTAATTAGCTTGTCAAGTCCTGATGAATCAAGGCCAAGTTCTTCTAAGAAGAGTTCCTTTTCATCTTCATCAAGGGCAGCTATTTCTGATTCAATCTCTGCAGAAATAACTACAACTTCGTCGCCAGTTTTTTCTGCATATTCCCTAACTGCCTTTACATATTCATTGTCTTCCTTTGTAAGTTCTTCTTCTGCAACGTTACAAACATAAATAACAGGCTTTGCACTTAGAAGAGAGTAGTTCTTAATAATTTTCTTTTCTTCATCATCAAGTTCAACTTCTCTTGCAGAACTTCCTTCCTCTAGGGCTGTCTTAATTTTTTCTAAAAGGTCTCTTTCCTTGGCAAGATTTTTTTCAGCTCTTGCTTTTTTTGCAACCTTTGAATACCTATTTTCAACTTGTTCTAGGTCAGAAAAAATTAATTCTAGGTTTATATTTTCAATATCACGCAAAGGGTCAACAGATCCATCAACGTGAATTATATTTTCGTCTTCAAAACACCTTACAACGTGGACAATGGCATCAACTTCACGGATATTTGATAAAAATTGGTTGCCAAGTCCTTCGCCCTTGCTGGCTCCCTTAACAAGTCCTGCAATGTCGTAAAATTCTATATTAGTGTAGACAATTCTTTGTGAGTTGGCCATCTTTGAAAGAACTTCTAATCTTTCATCAGGCACATTTACAACCCCAACGTTTGGTTCGATTGTTGCAAAGGGATAGTTTGCAGCTTCTGCACCAGCACTTGTTAGGGCATTAAATAAAGTAGACTTACCAACATTAGGTAGTCCCACGATTCCAAGTTTCATTTAAAAACCTCCATTCAGATTAAAATTATATCACAAGGCACTTTTTTAGTCATTTTATTTTGCCTATAAGCTACCAGTTTATTATTAAGTCCTAGATTTTTTCACTTCGTATTCTAATCCCAAGTCATAATTTTTTATAAAGTTATAGTTTTTTATGACCTCCTATTTTTTATAAAGTCATAGTTTTTTATAAAGTCATAAATTTTTGTAAAGTCATAATTTTTTATTAAGTCATAAATTTTATTGACTTATAAGTTTAAAATTATAATAAAAATTAAAATTTATCTCCAATCTTTTCTATTATTTAGTTAATATTTAGCTAAGATAGGCTCTTCAATCTTTTAATTAAATATTTTTTATTGTATAATGAGTTTATTAATTATTAAAGAGGTGAATAGTATGAGTGCCATCGTCATAAATGACCTGACAAAGGGCAAGGGTAAAGATAAAGTTTTACGAAATTTAAATCTTGAAATCTTGGACGGAGAGTTCTTCTCCCTACTTGGAACTGAAAAATCTGGAAAAACTACTCTTGCAAGAATTATAATGGGATTTTTAAAACCTAATAGTGGATCTATTAAGGTTTATGATATGGATTCATTTAAAGAATCAAAGGAAATAAAAGAAAGTGTGTCTCTTGTGCCAGAAGATATGATTTTCGATTCAAAAATCAAGTCTTTTGCCTTATTAAAGAAGACACTTAACGCACACAATCTTGCTAACACAGAAGACATTGACCTTCTATGTGACTATTTTGAATTTAATTCAAATTTAAGAGTTTGTGATTTGAGAGACAGAGAAAGAAAACTCTTAGCTATTATTAACGCCCTAGTTATTAAGCCAAGACTTTTAATCTTAGACAATCCTTGCAAGTTCTTGGAAGAAAAGGATATAGACAGACTCTTCTCTCATGTTAAGAAGTTAAATGAACAAGAAAACTTAACAGTTTTACTTCTATCTGAGTCCCTAAGAGAAGCAAAAAAATATTCTGCCCGTATTGCCTACCTATCTGACGGTAAGGTCCAAGACATTGAGTACAACAATGTCAAGGCAGCTGGAGATAAAGTTTTAAAGATCGACTCCTTCAGAGGTAATTTAAATTACTTTACTTCTATTGGATCAAGAATAATCAAAGACGAAGAAGATGAAACTATTCTTTACTTTGATGGCCCACTTCCAGAACTTTCTAAGGTTATCTACGAAGAAGGCCTAGAAAATTATGTCCTTGAAGATGCTCAGTTAAGCGACAAGGTTGAAGCTTATTACAAGGGAGAAAATGCAAAACTTCCAAGAAGAAAGACTGAAGCTTCTAAAGAGTCAAAGGACATTAAATTAGAAGAAACTTCTACTGTGGAAGCAGAAACTATTAATGGAGTAAGTGAGTCTACTGTTAAGATAGACCAAGCTGAAAATAACTTTGACACTGTTGAAGGCCTAAGCACTGCTGAAATGGAAAAGGATACTGTCCACAACACAAAGACAAATCTTTTTATGGATGAAGAGTATTCTGAAAAAGTTCTTGGAGAAGAAAGTCCTCAAGTGACTCCAGAAGAATCTGAGGCTCCAAAAGAAGAAAAAACTTCTCCTGACACAATAGTTATTGAAACCTCTAATGATGGCATCTTCAATGCAAGTGAAGAAACAAAGCTAAAGGAGGACAAAGATGATATTTAATATGGAATTTAAATCAAACTTTGCAAAGATGATTTCTTGGGCCATTGTCCTAATAATTTTACTGGGACTTATGCTTGCCTTTTATCCTTTCCTTGCAGAGTCACAAATGAATTCGCTCTTTAATTCAGTTTTAGAAAGTTTTAACGAGCCAACAAGAAATATCTTGGGCTTTTATGAAGGCATGGATATAGTAAACATTGGCGACTATCTTGCCCTAGTTTACCACTATCTTGCAATATTAATTTTTGTATTTGCAATGCAACTTGGAGCCAACTCCCTTGCAAAGGAACAATCTTCAGGTAACATTGAATATATTTATTCAAACCCAATTTCTAAATCAGAAATTGTAACTGGAAAGTTCACAGCAAATATTTTAATTTATATTTTATTTTTAATTATAATGGCACTTGCAAGTTTTGGACTTGTCCTAGGTATCTCTTCTCTTGGAAGCGACACTCCACAAGTTACAAGCTTTGAAATCATTGAAGGAATAGTAAAAGTTTTCGTTGGACTACTTGGCTCTGGCCTTGTCTTTATGTCCATAGGATTTTTCTTCTCTGCAATTTCAAAGTCTTCATTACACCAAGATGCAGTAGCTGCACTTTTTGTATTCCTAATTGTTTTACTTACAATTGTAGGAAAAGTTATTGGCGATGTCTTCGCTATGGTAGTTTCTTACTTCCCTAACGAAGCCTTTAGACCTTATAGTTTCGTTAGCGCAAACTTAAACCTATTTGGCCTAATAGCAAATGCAGTGATATTTATCTTGATGATAGTATTGACTTACTCAATATATTCTAATAAAGAACTTAAATATTAATTTTAAAAAACTATCTTGGGTAACCAGGGTAGTTTTTTTATGTTCAAAATTATTTTTCATAAATTTTAATTTTAAAAATTTGTCAGAATTATTATCTCTATCACGAATATATTAGTGAAGGAGGAAATATGGATAATCAAGACTTGATAGAAAGGCTAAAAAATAAAGATGAAGATGCCCTCTATATATTTATAGAAGATTACGGAAAAATATTAAAGGGAGTTATTTCAAAAACACTTTGGAAATATCCAAACCTTTGGGACGAAGCCATGAATGACGCACTTTTAAGTATATGGCAGAATATTCAATACTTCGACCCAAGTAGGTCTACTTTTAAAAATTGGTGTGCCCTTGTTGCTAAGTATAGAGCCATAGATATCCTTAGAAAAGAAATTAAATTTGAAAGCCTTAGACTAGATGAAGATTCAAAAAATCATCGATTCAGATTTATCTTCAAATTTAGAAATAGAAGAAGTCCTTTCGCTTTTAAATGAGGAAGACAAAAAACTTTTTGAAAATATTTTTATCCATGGTCTTTCCTATAAAGAGGCAGCATCTAAACAAAATATTTCTACCGCTAATGCCTACAAAAAAGTTAGCAGAGGAAGAAATTTTTTAAAAAAATGGAGGGAAAATTTTTATGAAAAATAATATTTATGATGAGTTAAACGACATGAAAATTGAATACGAAGAAGTTCCTCTTAATGATTTTGAAAGAGAAAATCTGAAAAGAACTGTGAGATCATTAAAAATAAAAAACAAGAAAAATAAGTTTAATAAAAAAATAGTTACTATTGCAGCATCTCTTATATTAGTTTTGGGGATTACAAATTACACATCCGGTGGCTATGTCTTTGCCAAGACAAGAGAATTAGCAAGTAATTTTAAAATTACTTTATCTGATGCCATGGGATTGTCAAGGGAAGTTGATGAGTACAGCGTAAATTTAAACGAAGTTTTTGAAATAAATGGCAAAAAATATATTTTTGATAAATTTATTATTGAAGATAATAATTTATACACTGTAATTTTGAGTCTAAATGACTCAGAAAAAATGCTCTCCGGAGAAGTTAACTTAACTGAACTTAAGGTTAATGGCAAGAAAATTAAAATTTTCGGCTCCAGTGGCTCTGGATATACTTTACCTGAAGATGAAAAAGTAAATGTTTATACTCTTAAATATGTTTTGGAAGACTCCTTGCCAAAAGAAGGCGAAGTTAATTTGGAATTTTTCTTTGATGAATTTTTAGGCAACAAGAAAAAAATTAATCTTTCAACAAATATAGATATGTCACAAATGCAAATGAATAAAAAACTTATAGCAAAGGACTTTACTATTCCAAATACAAATAACATTGTAATTGAAAGCTTTACTACAAGCCCAGCCTCACAAAAAATCCTATTGACCTATCCTGACATCGAAGATGGATATCTTTATTCAATAAAAGCCAGAGATTCTAAGGATAGATTTGTATATTTTGAAACTGGCGAAGCAGAAAAAAACAAATCCAACCTTTACTTCTCTCCAGTCACTAGCAAGGTCACTGCCGATGAACTTTTAAATGAAATAAAAACACTAAAATGCCAATTATACAGAGTGACAGTTCACAGCTATGACAACAGAGAAATACCTACTGGAGAACAAGCAATTGGTGACGAATTTACCCTCACTTTAAAATAAAATTTTATATTAATAAAAAAATCCTACTCTTTCTTGAGTAGGACTTTTTTATTATTTTTAAGTCTTAATTTTTTTAACTCATCATTTTTTTATCCCATTAATGATGCTTACTATTATTTTTTATTTTTCTATGTTATTATTTTTTTTGTGATATTATGAAAGATTTACTTATAGGATTACTCGCAATATATATTATTTATAATGAAATTAGATTAAATAAATTTATAAAAAATATAAATTATAAAGTATCGAGGACTTTATGGCTAAGTTATAAGTTAGATGACTTTAGCTACTTAAGAGAAAAATTTAATAACTTAAGTCATGATGACATTCTACACATATACTCATTAATTTTAAAAAATAGAAGATTAGATGCAGTTAAATATCTTTCTAAAAAAGAATGTGTAAGTATGCCTGAAGCCTTTGATTGTATCAATAAATATTTTTAAACTAATAAAAAGTAAAGTAATTTTTAAAGTTATTTTGAAATTAAATAGTAAATAAAAAGGAGCCTTCCTAAATAGACTTATCTATTGGGTAAGG
Organism: Peptoniphilus harei; assembly: GCF_016726485.1. Classification (GTDB taxonomy): domain Bacteria; phylum Bacillota; class Clostridia; order Tissierellales; family Peptoniphilaceae; genus Peptoniphilus_A; species Peptoniphilus_A harei. Next base: position 1,524,007 of record NZ_CP068103.1, on the reverse strand, counting down.
TTCCTTTTTCATGCAATTATTTATGAAATTTATGCGAAGCTTTCAACTTGATTTACTCTATCAAGCTTTTCTACTTCTAGATTATTTTCTTCTTCAATCTTTTCGTTGTAGATCCTATTTAGTTCTTCTTCTGTAACCTCACTTGGAAGAATATCTAAGACAACTTTGCCCTTGTTGAGCATTATAATTCTGTCTGAGTAGTCAATGGCATTTTTTAAGTTGTGAGTAATCATTAGGGTTGTGATTTTTTCTTTCTTGATAAGGTCATTGGTCTTATCCATTATTATCTTTGAAGTCTTTGGGTCAAGGGCTGCTGTGTGTTCATCAAGTAAAAGGATTTTTGGTCTTTTAACAGTTGCCATAAGAAGTGACAGTGATTGTCTTTGTCCACCTGATAAAAACTTTACTTGAGTCTTTAATTTGTTTTCAAGTCCCAGGTCAATGGACTTTAGCTTTTCTATTATCTCGTCGTTGTTCTTCTTGTCGATCAATCTCTTGAAGGTAAACTTGTGTCCCTTCTTAAAGGCCATAGACATATTTTCTAAAATATTTAGGCTCTGGCAAACTCCCTTTGATGGGTCTTGGTTTACCTTTCCAATGTCTATTGCCCTCTTGTCTTCAGATAATTTTGCAATGTCCACATCTCCCAGAAGGATCTCTCCTGAGTCAGGGTTAAGTGAACCTGAAATCATATTAAATAGTGTAGACTTGCCACAACCGTTAGGTCCCAAAATTGCAACACACTTATTTTCTTCTATATCAAGGGAGAAATTATCAAAAATTTGATTTTCTTCTTCCATTCCCTTGTAAAAAGTTTTTGATAAATTTTTAATTCTTAGCATTTTCTTCCCTCTTTCCTTTTAAAATTGATAGTCCCTTTGAAGAAACATCATTGTAAACTATGAAGAATACTACGATTATTGCAGTTATTCCCTTTAAATCACTTGGAGCAAGTCCTAGGTAAAGGGCGATTCCGTAAATAATCCTATAAATTATTGCACCAATTATGGCCCTCGTTGTCCTGTTTAAAAAGCTTGCGTTCTTTAAGAAGGCATCACCAATAATTACTGATGCAAGTGCAGATACGATTATAGCTTGCCCCATTGTTATGTCTGCGTAACCATTGGACTGTGCCATTAGGGCTCCAGCAAGGGCTGCAAGTCCATTTGATATTACAAGGCCTATTGCAATGTACTTGTCTGGATTTTTGCCAAGGGACTTAACAAGAGTTTCGTTATCTCCTGTTGCCAAAAGAAGGTAGCCCTTTTCAGTTTTTAAAAACCAATCAAGAATTAATTTTATTACAAGTGTTATTATTGCAAGAATCAACATCTTAGGAAGGCTTTCAAAAAGTTGAAATACAGTCTTGTAATCAAAGAAGGTAACATTTGGAGTACCAGTAATTCTTAAATTCACTGAATATAAAAATGTCATTGTTAGGATTCCTGATAAGATTGCTTGAATCTTAAACTTCCTAAACAAAATATATGTGATATAGCCTCCAAGTCCTCCTGCTATAAGTGAAACTAACATAGCAAGTATTGGGTTCATGCCAAGTGTGAGCATCTTTGCAAAGGCAAAGGCACCTAGTGGGAATGTTCCTTCCACTGACATGTCAGGGAAATCTAAAATTTTAAAGGTTATTACAACTCCTATTGTCAATATGGAAAATATAAGTCCCATGACAATGGATTCCATTATTACTGAATTCAACTTTTTCCTCCTAATTCTTTACTTGTTTTTCATCTATTCAACTACTTTTGCATTTTCCATTAAGTTCTTGTCATCTTCTAGACCAAGGGCTTCAGCAGTTTTCTTGTTTACAACCTTACTTGTCTCAGTTGAGAATAAAACTGGAACATCTTTAACTTCCTTGCCACCAAGGATTTCACTTGCCATGCCTGCAGCTTTCATACCAAGTTCAACATAGTCGACTCCTGCACTTACAAGAATTCCATTTTCAACTGGACCTTCTTCTGATGCAAAGGAAGGAATCTTAGCAGCCTTTAGTGACTCTGCAATTATTGTTGATGCAGATGAAACTGTGTTGTCTGTAATCGCCATGAAGATGTCTATCTTTCCTTCAATTGTCTTTATTGCTGTTGATACGTCATTGATGTTATTTACTCCAACTTCCACTACATTAAGTCCAAAACCATCTGCAGCCTTCTTTAGTTCTTCAACTTGGAATTTTGAATTGGCTTCATTTGTTGAGAACATAACTCCAATGTTTTTAATGTCTGGGAAGATGCTAATCATTTCTTCTAGTTGAGCTTCTATTGAGAAGTAATCAGAAACTCCTGTTATATTTCCTTCTGGTTCTTCCAAGTTTTTAACAAGGTCTGCAGATGCTGGATCTGTAACTGCGTTAAATATAATTGGAATTTCCTTTTCACCATTTTTTGCTCCTTGGGCAGCTGGTGTTGCTATTGCGTAAATTAAATCAACCTTCTTGTCTTGGAAAGATTTTATAATTGATGGTACAACTGTTAAGTCTCCATTTGCATTCTTAGAAATAATTTCTACATCTGGGTTTATCTTTTTAAGTTCATCTTCAAAACCCTTTCTCGCTCTTTCAAGAGCAATGTGGTCTGCAATTTGAATTACGCCAACTTTTTTTCCGCCACTAGTTTCTGCAGCATTTACTTCTTCTTCATTTACACTATTTTCACTTTTGCCACAAGCCACAAGAAGAAGGGACATCATAAGTAAAATAAACAACTTTCTAAATTTCATAAAAAACCTCCATAAAATAAAAAAAGCCTTTCATCCACATTGGGACGAAAGACTGACTTCGCGGTACCACCCGATTTTATAATCAAAAAGATTACCTCACTTTAAGGTCAAACAACCTCTAGCCTCAGATAACGGTGGCTTCCGTACTTGCCTACTAACTTCAACAAATAAGCTTTAGAGTGTATGTTAAATTTCCGTGTATTGCCTCTCACCAACCGGCAACTCTCTTAAAATCACTAAAAATTCTTTTTTCTCTTTCAACGCTTTATTTAAATTACATTTAGTATATTCTGCTAGCAGACCAAAGTCAAGTCTTTTTTTATAATTTCGTCCAAATTTTTTATTAAATTTTTATTTTACTTATCTCAGTGAGATTTTTATTTTAAAATTTCTGCATCCTTTAAATTTTCATTTGTAAGATCAAGTCCAAGAGCTTCAGCAGTTTTGTTGTTGATCTTTTTCTTTGAAGTCTTGTTGTCTTCTGCCTGAAGATTTTTTATGTCTTCACCCTTTAAAAGTTTTATTGCCATTTCTCCTGCTTGTCTTCCATGTTCATAGTAGTCAACGCCTTCACTCATAAGGAGTCCTTTGGAAACTTGTCCTTCTTCAGCTGAGAGTGATGGAATTTTATTTTTTAAAAGATTTTCTGCAAGAATTGGGCCAGCAGATGCAACTGTGTTGTCAGTAAGAGCATAATAAGCATCTATCTTTTCTGTTAAAGTTGAAAGAGCTTGACCAATGTCGTTTATGTTGTTGATCCCCACACTTTCAAGTTTAAGTCCAAGTTCATCACAAGCTTTTTCTAAAGATTCAACTTGGACCTTTGAGTTGACTTCGTTAGTTGAGAAAATTGTTCCAATAGTTTTTACATCTGGATAAATTTTTAAGAAGGATTCTAATTGGTCTCTTGCAGAAACTGCATCATTAACTCCTGTGATGTTTGTGATTTTATCTGGCGATTCAATTAAACCTGCTTCCACAGGATCTGTCACTGCTGAATATATAATATTTTTATTTGGAAGAGCAGTCTTTGCTCCTTGGGCAGCTGGTGTTGAGATTGCATAAACTAATTTATAATCATCTGATTGGAACTTTTTAGGACCAGTGGTAGCTAGGGCTTGGTCACCTTGTAGGTTTTCCACATCAACTTCTACATCAAGTCCCTCTTCCTTTAGTCTGTCTTGGAAACCCCTTAGGGCATTGTCAAGGGACACGTGTTCAATATATTGGATTGCTCCAATTTTTATTTTTTCTCCACTTTCTTTTTCTGCTTTCTTATCACCTGCACATCCAACAAGGGAAAGCGCAAGGGCACCAATACTTATAACTTTTACCATTTTCTTTAAATTTTTCATTTTTGTCCTCCAAAAAAATTATTTAAAATAATAAAAAAATCCTCCACCCCATATAGGGCGAAGGATTCGCGGTACCACCTAAATTCGAAATAAAAATATTTCCTCTTTAAAGATCTAACAATCTCTAGTCTATGGTAACGGAGACTTCCGTGAAGATCTACTATTATTCAATCCTCATGCTTTAGAGTGAATATATGACATCAACTTATCTGCGGGCTCTCACCATCCCCACTCTCTTTAAGACTCATTAAATATCTTTTTCTCTTTCTTCGCATTTATTATTTTATTAGAAAGTATTATAGACACAGGAAAATTATTTGTCAAGAAAAATTTTAATTTTCTTTTTTATTTTTTATTTAATTACTTTGAACAATTTTAAAATCTATGTCGATATCTCCACCTTCAGTGGAACTTGCTGAAAACTTATAATCAACTTTGTCTTTTTTTATTGGAGCAGAAGTCTCTCCATCTTTTCCTGCTTCAACAATTACAGGATAATCTCCATCAATTTTAATTTCTACTGGATATTCACCCTTGTTTTTTATCCAAAAATTCACTTCACTTCCATTGGACTTTTCTAAAGAGCGTTCTTGTTGGAAAGCAGAACCTTTTTGACTTCCATTTTCAACAATATATTCTTCATTAGATTTTTTGTCATCTTCTTTTTTTTGATTGATATTTTCTGCAGTTTCTTTTTTATTTTCTTCTTCTACACCGTTAGTCTTTTTTGCACATGCTGATAAACTTATCAAAGCTAAAAAAACAGCAATAACAGTTAAAAATTTTTTCTTCATTTTAAACCTCCAAATCTTAATTTACAAAAAATGCCACAAAAAATACTTCGTGGCATTAAAAAACAGATATAGCAATTTTAAATTATAAGATTCTTGGAACTATTAAAATTAATCTCTTTGAACAATTCTATAATCTATATTTATGTCTCCACCTTGAGGACAACTAGCTGTAAACTTATAATCTTTACTAAATCTTCCGACTGAAGTTGATGTATAGCCTTGTCCTCCTGCTTTTACAGTAACAGCATTTCCACCATTAATTTTTATAACAACAGGGTACCTGCCATCATTTCTTATCCAAAAGTTTACTTTACTTCCATTCCCTTTCGTCAATTGACAATATTTTTCATACTCAATTCCTCTGTAAGAGCCTGTAGTAATAACCATGCTATAAGGAATGATTTCTTTATCTTCCTTATCAGTATACTCTATGATTTGTTCTCTATATTGATTATTAACTGTATCAGAATTTTTTGCAAATGAAGGAACTGTAAGTAAAACACAACCTAATACAATTGTTGGAACTATAGATTTCTTCATTTTATCCTCCTAAAAATATATCTGTTTTTAAACAAATTATATAAATAATTTATTTATTACCTGTAAAAATATTGTGATGTTTTTGTAAATTTTAAATTTATTTTATTCATTTCTTCTAGAAATTACATAAACTATAAAGCAAGTTATCAAGAAGACGCCGATTACAAAAATATACTTGTAAATTAAATCTGAAATTACTATGCCAGTTGTAAAATACCTGTAGACATCAAAGGCTCCCATAATAACTAGTAAGATAAATAAATTTCTAAGTTGATGATTTCCCATTTTTATCTCCTCTTAGAATTTAAAACTTGGAGCCATAGATCTTTTGTGAGCAGAATTCTTGTGCATCCTGTCGATTTTTTCTTTGATTTCTTTTTCTGGAACTTTTTCTCCCCTGATATAGGAATCGAGAACGTCATAAGTGAAGCCCATTTCATCTTCATCAGTTTGTCCCACCCAAAGGCCTGCTGATGGCTTTTTATTTATTATAAAATCGGGAAGTCCAAGTTCCTTTGCCACTTCAAAGATATCTGTCTTTAAAATATTTACTATTGGCATAAGGTCTGCACCAGAGTCCCCATACTTTGTTGAGTAACCTAGATACCACTCGCTGGCATTTGATGGACCAAGCACTAAGTAACCAAGATCTTGGGCATAATAATAAAGTGTGGTCATCCTAAGTCTAGGCTTGATGTTTGACCTTGCCATCCTATTGTCTGATGTGAAGGAGGCATCCATTAATTCTTCAAAAGTTTTTGTCAAATCAATTGTCTTTGTCTCAAGACCAAGAGCCTCAGCAACTTTTAGGGCATCTTCCCTGTCCTTGTCGATGCTGTCGCAAGGCATAATTAATCCAAGAGAATTGTCTGGAAAAACTCTTTTGGCAATAGCAGCAACCACTGCTGAGTCAATTCCACCTGACAAACCAAAGATAAAGCCCTTGACTCCAACTTCTTTTGCATAATCTTCTACCCACTTAACTAAGTCTTCTGTTAATTTTTTATAATCCATAATTTCTCCTAAATTTAATAAATAATTTTTCCATCAATAGTTGGAAGTTCAATCTCTTCCAAGTCTTCTTTTTCAAAATTTGCAGATGTAATATCCCTGATCTTATCAAGAATAGACTTGTCCTCACCAATATCAATTGTCACTTCAACCTTATCTGTGTAATTTTCCTCTATGATTTTATAATTTTCATTTGCTAACAAGTTCACGATAGCACCGTGGAAGGTGTAGTCGTAAATAATTTTTGTCCTGGTAAAATTTTTTCTCTCACACCTCTTGGCCTCATCTAGGGCTTTTACGACTCCTTCTGTGTAGGCACGAACAAGGCCACCTGCTCCCAGCTTAGTCCCACCAAAGTAGCGGGTTACAATGACAAGGACATTTCTCATTTCTTCTTTTTTTAAAACTTCAAGCATAGGGATACCTGCTGTTCCTGATGGCTCTCCATCATCAGAATACCTCTGTGTCAGTCCATCTTCGCCAATTATATAGGCGTGGCAGTTGTGGGTTGCCGACCTGTGTTCTTCCTTGATTCTACCTAAAATTTCTAAGGCCTCTTCTTCACTTTTTACAAAATATGCGTGACCAATAAAAATTGATTTTTTTATTTCAATTTCTGCCTTCCCATCTTTTAAAATTGTCTTATACATTTACAACATAATCCTTTACTTTTTCGTATTCTCTTTCTTCAAGCTTGAGGTCTAAATAAATTCCATCATCTTCATAGATAGGTTTTGCATCAAACTTTTCTACTAGTTTGTAGAGGAGGTCTGTGTCGTCGTAGGCAAATTTTAATTTCACATCAAAATATTTTTCATCAAGATTGTCCTCAATTATTTTTAAGAGGGAGTCCATATTTTCATCCTTAAGAGCAGAAATATAAACCTTCTTGTCTGGCATAACTCTAAGAGGTAAGTTGATGTCATAGAGGTCAACCCTGTCCACCTTGTTAAATACAGTGATTATATTTTTGTCTAGGACCTCAATATCCTTTAAGATTGTCATAGTTGTATTGTATTGAATCTCTAGGTCTTCACTTGATGCGTCAATTACGTGGAGGATTAGGTCCGAATACTTAATTTCTTCAAGGGTAGACTTAAAGGCCTCGACAATTTTTGTTGGAAGCTTAGAAACAAAACCAACTGTATCAGAAATTATAAACTCACGACCAGAAAGAAGTCTAGCCTTTCTTGAAGATGGGTCAAGGGTTTCGAAAAGCATATTTTTTACAGAAACTTCTCCCGACTCTTCTTCCTTGAGCCTGTTTAAAATCGTAGACTTACCTGCGTTTGTATAACCAACTAAGGACACAATAGGGATATTAGAGTCAATCCTTCTCTCCCTTGTGGTGTCTCTAGTCTTCTTGGCTTTTTCAAGCTTCTCCTTAATCTTATCGATTTCTCTTTTTAACCTTCTCCTATCGGTCTCAATTATTTGCTCACCTGGTCCCCTGGTACCAATTCCACCACCAGTTCTTGACCAACCATCAATTCCCAAAAGTCTTGGAAGTTGATACTCAAGTCTTGCCAGTTCAACTTGGAGCTTGGCCTCATAAGTAGTGGCACGAAGGCCAAAAATATCTAAGATCAAGTTTGTCCTATCGATTACCTTCTTCTTGATTCTCTTCTCCAAGTTCCTTACCTGGATACCAGAAAGCTCATCGTTAAAGACAACGGCATCAACTTCTAGGAGCTCAATCATTTCTTTGATCTCGTCGACCTTACCAGATCCAATTAGATACTTGGGGTTAAATTTATAAATATTTTGAGTTACCTCGCCCACAACTTCAGCCCCGTCTGCATAGACAAGCTCACTAAGCTCCTGCATAGAAGTTTCAAGACTGTGAGGATAGGCCCCAAGATTTGTTCCAACAGTTATAACTCTCTCTAATTTTTTATTTGAATTTAAATTCTCTAAATAAACATTATCCATAGCTACATTATACTACATCCCTCACAGTTTCAAAAACCATCTAATAGTATTTAGCTTGTTAAAATGTTATAATTGTACAAAGGAGAAAGTATGGAAAACTTAAGAGAATTAAAAAATAATTTTAAAAATTTAAATAAAAATCAAAAAATAAAAATTGGACTCTTGGTCTTGCTTTTGATTTTTGTTTTACTTATTTCATTTTTTTCTGCTCTCATAGTTTCAATAATTTCAAAAACTCCTGCCACAGACTTAAATAATTTGAGCTCATCTTTTAACCAGAGCTCCTATATTTATTCCAAGGAAGGAAATTTAATTGAAAAAATTGAATCTCTTGAGTACAGAAGTCTTATTGACATTACAGATATTCCTGAAGACATAAAAAATTCCTTTGTTGCCATAGAGGACCACAGGTTCTACAAGCACAAGGGCCTTGACCCCATTGGGATTGCATCATCTATTGCTGCAAATATAAAATCAAGGTCTCTCTTGCGTGGTGGATCAACAATAACTCAGCAATTAGTTCGCTCAGTTTATCTCACAAACCAAAAAACTCTTGGGAGAAAAATTCAAGAGGCCTACCTTTCACTTCGAGTTGAAGATGCCTTGACTAAGGATGAGATCCTTGAAGCCTATCTTAATAGAATTAATCTTGGCCAAGGTGCCTATGGGATTGAAGCTGCAGCCCAAACTTATTTTTCAAAGTCTGCTGTTGATTTAAACATTGCAGAAGCTGCTCTTCTTGCATCAATACCAAAGTCACCAACAAATTATTCACCCTTTAAGTCAGTCCCTCCTGAGTACTTGGAAGATGACTTCAGGGTCATCGGGACTCGTGAGATTGACGGCAAGGACCTCTACATGGTTTTAAACGACGATGCCTTCAAGAGGCAAAAAACTGTCTTAATGAGGATGCACGAGCTTGGTTATATTGACGACACTGAGTATGAAAAGGCAAAAAATTTTGACATTGTGTCTGACCTAAACCCAAAAAATTTTAAAAACCACACCATGTCCACTTACTCCACAGACTACATAAAAAAAGAAGCTTCAAGATACCTATCTGACTTCTACAAGATAAGTCTAGAGGAAGGAGAACACAAACTCTTCACAGGTGGTTACAAGGTTTACTCCACAATTGATGAAGAAATCCAAAAGGACTTGGAAGACAAGTATGAGGGCTTCCAAAAGCTCCTCTTAAATTATTCGTCAGCTGGTGGAGCAAGGATGCTAAACTTAAACTTCGATGAGTGGAAAAATATTATTTTTGGCGACGAAGTATTATACTTTGCAAGGGAAAATATCCTAGACGACAAGCTAAACCTTATTATTCCAAAGTCCCTTTACAGTATCTCATCTCATGGCGACTTGAAGATAAAGAGTCTCTACTTCAAGGACACTGGTCAAAAAATTGACATCATAGATGCCTATGAACTTGGCGACGATAAAATTTTAAGGACCTATGAACTTGGAGGCCTAAAAATCGAAGAAGGGGCTGGAGAATTAAAGAATAATTATTTGATTATTGACGGAGATTATTTAAAGGATTTTCCAGATTTTTATAAAATCGAAAATGAAAACTTAATTATTTCAAATAAGTACTTTGATTACAAGGAAGACCCAGTAGTCCAACCACAATCTGCCATGATTGCAGTTAACAATGAAACTGGTTTTGTAGAAGGGATTATTGGTGGCCTTGATGTCAGGACAAAGAACGCAAAGATTTTAAATCGTGCAACAGATTCCTTTAGACAGCCTGGCTCTGCTCTTACACCCTTTAGTGTTTATCTTCCGGCCCTTGAATCTGGTAAAACTCTTGGAGATGTCTACGACGACGTGCCAATGACTGTTGATGGAAACTTTTGGCCAGCAAATTATTATAACTCCTTCAAGGGACTAATGACCCTTCGCAAGTCTATGGAAGCATCATCAAATGTAATACCTGCAAAAATATTACAAGAGCTTGGCAAGGACAAGGCCATGGATGTCTTAAAGAAGTTCGATGTAATTGATGAAGAAAATAAGGACTACTTCATCTCACATGTCGACAACAAAAATAAAAATGACGAAAATCTTGAATCCCTAGCTCTTGGCAATATGCAGGTAGGCCTTCGCTTATCTGACTTATCAAAGATGTACCAAACTATTGCCAACCAAGGAGTCTACAAAGAAGAAACTGGTATATTAAAAATTGAAGACCCAAGTGGCAACATAATTATTGACAACTCCAATAAAAATAAGAGGCTCTTCGACGAGAAATCGTCCTACCTCTTGAGAGATATCTTTATTGGAAATGCTAAAAATGGAAATGCCAAGGGAGCAAAAATAAATTCTTCAGAAACTGGAGCCTACTTGGGACAAAATAAGACTAATTCAGATTATTTTGTAAATGCCTTTAATGAGTCCCACACAGTTTCCTTTTGGCTAGGAGCAGACACACCAAAGATTTCTCTTGCAGCCAATAGTCAAGATGCCCTAAATCTCTTTAACAGGATGTCAAAAAATATTGGCCAGGAAGAAAAGTTTGAAGAAGACCCTTCCTACATTGTATCGAGAAAAATTTCATCAAAGAGTGGAAAACTTGCAACTAAGCTTTCTAATTATGCTGGCGCTTCATACACAGAAAAATTTATTTCTGGAACTGAGCCAAAGGAAAATGACGACTTATTTAAAAAATATTTAATATGTAAGGACTCAGGCAAGCTTGCCAACCAATTCTGTCCAAGTGAGTCAGTCCTCTACACAGTTCTCTTTGAGAGAAAGGAAGGCTACGATGCCAAAGACCACTATGGAATCTACCCTGAGGACTACATGACTATTCCTAAGTCTTATTGCAATATCCACACCAGGGAATGGTATAATGAAAATATGGATGAGGATGAATCTAATGACAACGAGACTTCAAAGAAAAAAGATAAGGATTCAAAAAAATCTTTAAATAAAACAAAATCTTCTGGCAAGAAGAAAAAAATAAATTAATTAGGAGGAAGTATGAAAAAATTATCTAGTTTAATAAAATTTATTGCCTTTATAAAGATGATTAAACCAAAAAGAAAATTGAGAAGAAGGAAGAGGAGACTCAAGAGATTCCTTGCCCTCTTAAATCCAAAAAGAGCTGGCAAGGTTGCCTACCACGCTGGCAAGATAAGAATGAGAAACGAAGTAAAGAGATTATTTTATTGATAAGTTAAAAAATTTTGATTTTCAAAAGTTTTTTCAAGAAACTAAAGAACTTGTAATTTAAATTTTCAAAGAATACTTTTACAAGCAAGTAAAAAGATAGCCTGTCTTTTGTGACAAGCTATCTTTTTTTGTCTTATTTTATTTTTCCATCCAGTCTTTATTTTTTTCTTTTAAAACATTTAGAAACTTGTCATTTAAAACTGAAATGGTCACATCAAGATCGTGATCTTCTAAAAAGTCTCTAATAGTATAAACAGCAACTTCTGCCGCTTCTTCAAGTGGATAACCATAAATCCCTGAAGATAGAAGTGGGAAGACAAGAGATTTAAAATCATTTTCAACTGCCAAGTCAAGTGCAGACTTGTAGGCTTTTTGTAAAACTTCTTTCTCTCCTTGTTTTCCATCAAAATAAATTGGTCCCACAGCGTGGATAATATTTTTTGCCCTTAGCTTATATCCCTTTGTCACAACAGCTTGGCCAGGCTCTATTGGGGCAAGTCTTTTACATTCTTCTTCTAATTCTTTGTCATCTGCACGAGAAAAGATTTGTCCGCAAACTCCTCCGCCAGGTCTAAGCTCTTTATTTGCAGCATTAACTATTGCATCAACGTCGTAGTCTAAAATATCTTTCTTTTCAATTTGAAAAGTCATAGCAGCCCCCTTTCTTTATCTTACCTAAACTATATACCACATTAAAAGATTTTTAAAGTAGTTAAAAAAACTTTTTCATCTTTCTAAAATTTTTCATTTAAAACATTCCAATAAAAAAAGGCCAGCAGAGCCAGCCTAAAAAATTTAATTATTTACATTTTTTAAATATTTATTTATTGTTAGTCTTCTCATTACAAAAACAATTACTGCCAAGAAGACTATGCCTATTGGAAGTGTGAGGTTTGGCTTGTCAAGTATACCTGATACTAGAAAGGCCAAGAAGGATGCAACACCAACGCTAATTGCATAGGGCAACTGACTTGACACGTGGGCTATGTGGTCGCAACCTGCTCCTGCTGATGACAAAATTGTTGTATCAGAAATTGGTGAACAGTGGTCTCCAAATACTGAGCCTGAGAAGATTGCAGCAAGAATAATTGACAAGAAGTGCATGTGGTCTGTGTGCATTAGGATTGGCACCATAATTGGAATTAAAATACCAAAAGTTCCCCAAGCAGTTCCTGTTGAGAAGGACAAGAAGGCACCTACTACAAAGATTATTGCAGGCAGCATCCACATTGGCATAGTTGAATTAGCTATAAGTGATGCAATATAAGATCCTGTATTTAGGAATTCATCACTTGTGATTCCACCAATTGTCCATGCAAGAGATAGGATAACAATAGCAGAAACCATTGTCTTCATACCTTCCACTATCCCCTTCATAAAGTCATCAAACTTTAAAAGTTTTCTTGGAATATAAAGGATAAAAGAAACAACAATTGCAAAGAAGGCTCCAATTACAAGAGACAAGTTTACATTTGCATCTCCAAAGGCTGCTCCAGCTCCAACTCCTTCAGAGAAGAAACCTCCAGTCTTTAACATCATCATTATTGTTACAAAAATTAAGACTACAATTGGAAGGACAAGGTCGAAAACTCTTCCGTTTTTTGAATATTCATAACCCACATCTTCTTTTTCAACTATTTTTGACGTGTCATTTAATTCATACTTCTCCATAACTCCCATTTCTATGTCAGTTGTTGAAAAATATAAAATCATAAGAAGGGTCATAAGAGGATAAACATTCATAGGGATTGTTGATAGGAAGACGCTCATTGGGTTTGCAACCCCTGTATCTCCAATAACGGCAACAACTGATGCCGCCCAAGATGAAACTGGTGCCAGGATACAAACTGGAGCTGCACAAGAGTCTATAATGTGGGCAAGCTTGGCCCTAGATACCTTGTTCTCATCAGTTATTGGTTTCATAACTGCTCCAACTGTAAGACAGTTAAAGTAGTCGTCAATAAAAATTATAATTCCCAAGAAGGCTGTGGCAAGTTTTGCCATCTTCTTGCTCTTAATCTTCTTACTTGCCCACTTACCATAGGCAAAAGATCCACCTGCCATGTTCATTACCATGACCAAGGATCCAAGCATAGCCAAGAAAACCAGCATAAGGGCATTGTCCCCAAGCTTGGTCCCCATTAGTGTAAAAACTGTTTCTAAGGCGGCAATAATATTTCCACCTGTAAAGATAAGTCCTCCAGCTATAATTCCAATTAACAGAGAAGTTATTACTTCCTTTGTTATAAGTGCCAGGGCAATGGCAACAATTGGAGGAACTATCGATAAAAATCCAAATTCCATTTTTTCTCCTTTTCTATTTACTCTCTTCCTCTCTCTTATTTTCCCTATAAGTATCCATTACTTCAGAAAAAATATCAGAGCTTGATACTGGTGTGTAGGTGATAGCGTTAGCTCCTGCTTCGATTGTCTCAATAATATGCTCATCGGTGTGACCGCCTGTAGCTATTATTGGAAACTCATCTCCAAGTAGCTTTCTTGTATATCTTACTAGTTCTGCAGTGTTTTTTCCACCTGCAATATTTAAAACTCTGGCACCAGCTGCAACCTTACCCTCTATATCGTCATACCTTGAAATAACAGTAGCTATAACTGCAATGTCAAGAGCCTTGGATATCATACTAATATTTTCATTAGTCATAGGGGCATTTACGACAACTCCAGTTGCTCCCATTAGCTCAGCTTGAAGACCAATGTTAACTGACCTAAGTCCTGAAGTTGTACCTCCACCAATTCCTACAAAGACTGGCATTGACGCAACTTCCATTATAGCAGATACAATTTTAAGTTGAGGTGTAAAGGGATAGACAGACATAACTGCCTGGGCGTTATTGTTTACGATAATAGGTATATCATTAGTAAATATAAGAGACTTTATCCTCTTTCCCATAAAGTTTATCCCACTTGCTCTGTAAATTACTTCAGGTACAGAAACTTGTCTCCTCCTGAGTTCTGTTTCAATTGATGGAACAAACTTCTTTTTCTTTTCTGAGTTATTAAAGTTTTCCATTTTTACCTCCAAGTATTAAATATTCGTTAATATTCATTTAATAAAATTTTCCTCCACTTGTCAATAATATTAAGAAGAATAAATATTAAAAACTGTGTTATACTTTCCTTAAGGAATGATGAAAGAGGTGGAAAAATGCCTGTCAACTTAAAAAGATTTGGATTTGAATTTGAAAATTGTAATAAGAAGGTCCCCTATACAATCGAACACGAAAAAAAGCCCCTGGACCTGACAAGAGAAATGACAAAAAATTTGGAATACCTTCTTTGGTATGTTCCCAATATAAATTCAGCCCAGTCACAAGAAAATGAGCTCACATCTTCTCTTAATTTTGAAAATTTTGTCTTTGGAATAATAAAAAATTATATGAATTTAGAGAACAAGGACGTGGCCTTCCTAGAATATATAGACCATGACATAGTAAAGTTTTACGACAAAAAGATTTGTCCCCACTCTCAAAAAATTATTTTGACAAAGTCAGAAGGCGAATCGAAAACAGATTGTCTCTTGAGACACATAAGAAACTCCTTGGCCCATGGCAACTTCAACATTGTTGAAGACATGTTAGTTGGTTTCGACTACAAGTATGGGCCTGGCGGAGAAGAAATCTGTACGGGAATCTTTAAAATCTTTCCCAAAAACCTTTTGAGAGGCCTATCAAGCCTAGACGAAGAAGTAACAGCAGAAGGCTTGGCACAAATTGCCCTCCAAAGGACTGGATACCAGCTAGAACGCTTTAAGAATGAAGACAAGGACACTTCCTTCGACTTTTATGTAAAGAAGGGTTCTAAGAGGTATGCGCTGGAAATTAAAAAGTACAGGAACACAGAAGTCTTGTCAGAAAAAGAAGTGCAGAAACTCTTGGACAAGTTCTCAGGCTTGTATGACAAGATAATTCCCGTTCTTTTTATCAACACATCCTTCTTGAAAAAAGAAACTAAGGAGAAGTTAAAGAAGGAAAGAGTGATTATCTTGGACATCAAAAATATTTTAAAAATGTTAGATGGAAGAGACATCTTGGGCGAGATCGAAGCCTATTGATTGTTTTAAATTTTTTAGATTTTTATAGCTTATAAATAAATTTTTACAATAAAAAAAGGATGCCATGTATGCATCCTCAGTATTAAAATATAAAACCCTCTTGCTAAGAATATCCTAGGTCAAAAATTGTGTAGATTTCAAATTGAAAAACTTCGTCTAAAATCGCATTGTTTGAGCGAAGCGAGTTTGCGATTTTAGAAGTTTGAGATTTAGAAATCACCAATTTTTGTAATGAGATATTCTGGCATGAGGGGTTTTTTATTGAGAATAGTCACTTCAACTAGGCATCCTTATTTTAATGTCACATAAATTGTCACAAGTATTCCTATAAAATTTGCAATATAAAACTTTCTCTCGCGAGTCTTGTGATGAAAAAATTCCATTCCAGCAAGTCCACCAAGACCTGCAACAAGTGAAAATGTAATAAGGGTCTTCTCACTTATCCTCCACATCTTGTGCTTGGCTTTGAACTTGTCCAGGCCATAGAGAATAAAATTTATTAAGTTCAAAATTATAAGTATATAAATATTTTCCAAATTAAATCATCCTCAATTTATAAACTACAAATTATAATATCACAAATTGATGATGAAATTTAAAAATTATTAAAATAGTCTTCACTCCATCATTTCAAATTTAGCAGCACCAGTTTCAAATTTTTCATTTTTTAGTCTTTCAATTAAGTTGTCAAAGTCTTCTTGGCTCTTCTTATAATCATCTACTTCTTTCCCATACTTGATTTTCAAAGCTTCATTGGCAAGGTCCTTATCAATGGAACCAAAGTATAGGTCTTCTCCTGTATACCTAACTTCTTCTGCATCAGTTAAGATAAGGAGGATTACCCCATATATAAATCCTGCCTTTGCAGCCTCGTCTTGACTTATGTCAGACTCTCCACTTAGTTTTATTTCTAAAATTTGGTTTTTTACTTTATAAGCTTCAAGCTTATAGGGTCTCCAGTCAATCTTTCCAACTAACATCTCCAGACCTCTTTCATTTGACAAATCTGTCTTCATAGAATAGAGAGATTTGTTCCCGCATCCAGTGAGTAAAAGCATAAGACCTGCAAAAGCTAATAAAATTTTAAAATATTTTTTCATAATCCACCTCTCCCATCTCTTTATTGCTTTACTTAATTATACTCCTTATTTACTTAATCTACAAAAACTAAAATATAAATTTAAGCATAAAAAATCTGCCAAGTTTCCCTGGCAGATAAGAATTTTTATTTTAAAATACTGAAACGTAAGAATCTTTTTTATCTAGTATAAGCATATGACCTGGTGCGTGAGTGATCATGATTTCAGGTTTAGATGCCATAGCTACTGCTTGAGGTGTTACACCGCAAGCCCAGAATACTGGCACTTCTCCTTCTTTAATTTCACTTCTTTCACCAAAGTCTGGCTTGTCAACATCTTTAATTCCAATAACAGATGGATCGCCAATGTGGATTGGAGCTCCGTGAGTTGCTGGGAATCTTGCAGTTACAGTTGTGGCCTTAACAATATCCTTGTAAGGAATTGGCCTCATAGATACAACTGTGTTTCCATGGAAAACTCCTGCTGGTTCTGTTGCTATGTTAGTAATATACATTGGAACGTTGTGTTCGTCTTCAATGTGTCTTACAGGCACGTCTGCTTCTAGCATGGCTTTTTCAAAAGAGAAGGAACATCCAATAACAAATGTAACAAAGTCATCTTGCCACACGTCTTTTAGGTCCTTAACTTCTTCAACAAATTCGCCATTTTTATAAATCCTATATCTTGGCACGTCTGTCCTTATGTCTGCTCCGTCAGCCATTATTTTTGTAAGAGGGCTTCCTTCGTCTAGAACTTCAAGGATTGGACAAGGTTTTGGGTTTCTTTGAGCAAATAGTAGAAAGTCATAGGCATATTTCTTTGGAAGGATTGCAAGGTTTGCTTGTAGGTAGCCTTCACTCATGCCAGAAGTTGGAAGGTCAACTTCTCCCTTTCTAATAAGTTCTCTTACATCTCTTGGGTGTAATTTACCTAGTTCACTTAATTTCATATTACAGACTCCTTCTTAATTGTTTCGAAGTTTTTCTTGTAATCAACTGTTGCCTTTTGTGCTTCTTCGATAGTAACTTTTTGGAATAAAATTTTATCTAGGAAGGACATGTTAGCAAGCTTGTGAAGGTCTGGTGTAATTACGTTAGCAATCTTTGTGTAACCACCAGTAGTTTGCCTATCTGCTACAAGAATAATTGGTTGACCATTAGCAGGCACTTGGATTGAACCAAAGTTAGTTCCGTCAGAAATAATATCTGCAGTTTCCTTGTGTTCAATAGCAGTTCCTTTTAATCTAATTCCCATCCTGTCAAAGTCCTTAGTCACTTGGTAGCCACCTGATTTAAATAAGTCGTGGATTCCCTTTTCTGTGAAGTAGTCATCTTGAGGTCCAAGAACAACTCTTAGAACATTACAGTGGTTAAACTTAGGAAGATACTTTTCAGGTATTCTTCTCATTGTCTTGTCTTTAGATTTTTTAATCTTTAATGTATCCTTAGGTTTTAAAGCTCTTCCGTCAATACCACCCATTTTTGTCTTCATGTGAGTTGACTTAGAACCATTAACTACAGGCACATCTATAGATCCACCAAAGGCAAGATAGCCCCTGACACCTTCATTGGCCTTTCCAAATTGTAAAGTATCGCCAGCCTTAACCTTTATAGTTTCAAACATAGGTGCAGGCTCACCATTTATTTTTGGGTTCATATCAGAACCTGTGATTGCAAGTGTAAGCTCTTCGTTAAACTTAAGAGTTGGTCCAAAATATGTCATTTCAAGGACAGCTTCATCAAGTTTATTTCCAACTAAGATATTGGCAAGTCTGTAGTTGTAATCATCCATGACACCGGATGTAGGAATACCTAATTCTTGGTAGCCATATCTACCAGCATCTTGAATTGTTGTTAGAATTCCACCGTTAATTACATCGATACTACTCATGAAGATCACCCCTCTTTACCTTCTTAATTGAAACCTTGTAGGTATCTTTTTCCACTTCTTCTTTAATTCTGTCATATTCTTTTTGATCAATTGGGACATATCTAATGTAGTCACCAGCTTGGATGAATACAGGTGGTTCCTTAGTATCATCAAAAAGTTTAAGTGGAGTTCTTCCTATTAATTGCCATCCTCCTGGAGATTCAAGTGGGTACATACCAGTTTGATTTGCTGCAATACCAACTGAACCAGCTTCTATCTTTAATCTTGGGCTCTTTAGTCTTGGAGTTGCAATTCTCTCATCAAGTCCACCAAGATAAGTAAAACCTGGGATAAATCCCATCATATAAACTAAATAATCTGTGCCAGAGTGAATCTTTATGACGTCGTCTTTAGATAAATTTGCGTGCTCAGCTACAAAGTCAATATCTGGACCATATTCGCCACCATAAATTGTTGGGATTTCAATAAGTCTAACTTCGTCACTTTGCTCACCTGAGTCAGCTTTGCTAAGTCCCTTTAAGGTATCAACCATTTCGCCATAGGAAATCTTTACTGGGTCATAATTAATTAATATAGACCTGTAAGTTGGCAAAATGTCTAAGATCCCGTCAATATTTTTCTTTTTTAAACTTTCTACAACTGCGGCAATTCTGGCGTTTATTTCTTTTTCAATAGTGTCGCCAAATTCCATTACTATGGCAGAGTCGCCAGCAGTTAGAAATTTTATTTTATCATACATTTTTTACTCCTATACTTATGTGAAATTATCTTTAATTAACCAAATAGTTTTCCAACGTTTGCTATTATAGTTTGAATACCCATAAAAGCAGTTACTGCTACTACAATCCAACCTAAGATGAAAAGCACATTAGAGTGAACATAGTCACCAACAATTGACTTTTTCTTAGATGCAAGTAGGATTACTGCAAGTGTAACTGGAAGGATTAGTCCGTTAAGTGTACCAACTACTACAAGTAGAGTTTGTGGTTGTCCAATAAAGATAAACATAATTGTAGAGATTACGATAAAGGCAATTGTAACCATGTTTTCGTGATCAGCTACGAATTTAAATAAAGTTTTTAGGAAAGATACTGAAGTATATGCTGCACCTACTACAGAAGTAAAGGCTGCTGCTGCAAATACAAAACCAAATATCTTATAACCAACAACACCTGAAGCTGCTAAGAAAGAAGAAGCTGCAATGTTGTCAGGATCAATTTGTGCATTAGCCATCTTAGTAACACCTAAGATTGCAAGGAATAATAAAACCCTTACTACAAAAGCTACACCAATACCTAGTGATGCAGATTTATTTACTTGGTCAAGATTTTCTTCTCCAGTGATACCAGCATCAATAAGTCTGTGTCCACCTGAGAATATAATGTAACCACCAACAGTACCACCAATAAGTGTAAGTGTTGGAGAAACAATGCTGTTAAATCCACCAACTGGGTTTACCGATGCTTTAAGAGCTTCACCAACAGGTGGTTGTGTCTTAATTGCTACAAAAGCAATTAGGATAATCATAAGGGCACCTAATACTTGAGTTACCCTATCCATAATTGAAGATGCTGATTTTGATGAGAATAAAATAATACCAATTACGCCACCAATAGCTGCACCAATTTTTACATCTATTCCAAAGATAACATTAAGTCCAAGTCCAGCTCCACCAACATTACCTATGTTAAATGCCAAGCCACCTAGTGCAACTAGAAAAGCTATAAAGTATCCAAGTCCAGGTAATACATTGTTGGCAATGTCTTGTCCTCTCATCTTAGAAACTGCTATTACTCTCCACACGTTAAGTTGTGCAATATAAGAAAATATAATCGAAATTAAAATTACTGCTGCAAAGTCTGCTCCAATATTTGTAGTGAATGTTGCAGTTTGCGTCATAAATCCTGGTCCTACGGCAGATGTTGCCATTAGGAAGGCTGCCCCTAAAAGAACAGACCAATTACCTTTGTTTTTACTCATTTTATCCTCCTTATTATAAGAAACTAATTAAAGGTTTTATTTCTATACCTTCAGCCTTAAGTCCTTCACGAATATTTTTTACGAATTCAAGAGCTTCTGGATTGTCGCCATGAACACAAATTGAATCTGCTACTATATCGATTTCTTTACCATTTGCAGTTACAACTTTATTTTCTTTGATCATCTTTACAACTCTTGGTATTGCTTCCTTTGGATCCTTAACAAAAGCTCCTGGTAGAGATCTGTTAACTAAAGTTCCGTCTTCGTTGTATCCCCTATCAGCGAAAACTTCTTGTGCAACTCTAAGTCCTCTTCTCTTACCTTCTTTAGCTATGTATGAGCCACTAAGAACCATTAGGATTAGGTCTTTGTCAAATTCTTCAACTGCGTCTAAAACTGCATTTGCAAGAGCTTCATCGTTACAAGCTGTGTTGTAGAATGCTCCATGAAGCTTCATGTGTTGAAGTTTTTTGCCGTGAGCCTTAGCAAAAGCTGAAAGAGCTCCAACTTGATAAAGCATATAAGCTCTAGCTTCTTCAGGTTTTACAGCCATTTTTCTTCTACCAAATCCCATTAAGTCTGGATAACCTGGGTGAGCGCCAATTTCTACGCCATTATCAGCCGCTGCCTTACAAGTAGCATCCATGATAAGTGGATCGCCTGCGTGATAACCACAAGCACAGTTAATACTAGTAACGTATTTTACTATCTCTTCGTCCATTCCCATTTTGTAGGCACCGAAGGATTCTCCAATGTCACTATTTAAATCTACAAAGTATTGCATCTATTTCCTCCTTTTGTCAAATAAATCATTGCAATAACGTATTTAAATTATAATCTAAATTTCATTAATATGCAAACATTGTCTTTTGAAAAAAACTTAATATATTAAAAAATATTTGTAAACAAAAAAGGGGCCCAAGCCCCTTATTATATGAGTTTATCAAGTTTTTCAATAATATGTTTTTTGTATTCTATAAATTTTTTATCCTCGAAAAAGTTTTCATGAAAATCTTCTCTGATTTGTATTTCTTCAATTATTGTTCCAGGATTTTTCCCCATAATATAAATTCTATCAGAAAGTTTTACTGCTTCTTCTATGTCGTGAGTTATAAAAATTGTAGAAATTCCAATTTCATTAATAATATTTTTATACCACTTGTGAATAGAAGCCTTAGTTATTGCATCAAGGGCAGAAAAGGGTTCATCAAGAAGGGCCACTTCATTGGAAAAGACATAGGTCCTTAGAAGGGCTGCACGTTGTGCCATTCCACCAGAAAGTTGTGATGGAAATTTTTCTTGCCAGCCTCCTAGGCCAAAGTCTTTAAAGAGTCCATAAACTTCTTCTCTTGCTTCTTTCTTCTTTTTGCCACGAAGAATTAAAGGAAGTGAAACATTGTCTATAATCGTCATATAGGGTAGGAGCATGTCCTTTTGAAGCATGTAAGATATATTACCTGCCTTGCCTGTGACATCTTCTCCCTTTAGATAGACCTTGCCCCTATCTGGTTCCAAGAGTCCAGCAATAATATTGAAGAGGGTTGTCTTTCCGCTGCCTGATACTCCCACAAGAGAAACTAATTCTCCCTTATTTAATTTTATGTCGATGTCCTTTAAGACCAAGTTGTCGTTAAAGGACTTGTCAACATTTTCTACTCTTAAAATTTCTAATTTTTCACTCATTTTAATTTTTCTGGATTTACAAAATCGTCAGTGAATCCAAAATCCTTTGGAATTTCCTTGTCGATTAGTTTGTTTTCCCATAGCCATTGGTAGAAATTGTTCCATCTATCTGGATCAATTTGTCCAAAGTACTTAGCGTCGTCTTGGTACTTGTCAGCAAGATATTCCATTCCCTTTTCCACAAAGTCCTTGTCAAGTTCTGGATTTATCTTAACTAAAATTTCTGCCGCTTCCTTAGGATTTTCTGCTGCATATTCATAACCCTTTACAAAGGCACGCATAAATCTCTTTGCCACATCTTCTTTATTTTCTAAGAAGTCGTTGTTTGCAATAAGGATTGGTGTGTAGTAGTCAAACACTGGACTGATATCTCTAAAGGCAAAGTAGTTAATTGGCACATTTTCCTTTGCTGCAAGAACCCCATCAACTTGGAAGAAAACCCAAACTGAATCGATTTTGCCACTAATAGCTTGGACTGCATTTACAACATTTTCTGGAAGAAGCTCAACCTTAGAGAAGTCTCCTCCATCATCTGTTATTACTTGTCTTAATATTGCTTGCTCAATTGGAAGTCCCCAAGTTGCATAATTGTGTCCTTCCATGTCCTTTGGTCTTTCTATTCCAGTTTCCTTCATAGAAATAATTCCTGAAGTATTGTGGTTTATTATTGCTGCAAGAGCTGTTACTGGAAGTGGTTCGTCACTGGCAAAAGCTGGTGCAATTGTATCTTGATAAGATACACCAAAGTCAGCCTTACCTGATGCAACTAATGATTCAGCACCATTTGCTGGTGGTTGATTTACTTCTACTTCTATGCCTTCTTCTTCAAAGAAGCCCTTGTCCATAGCAACATAAAGACCTGCGTGGTTTACATTTGGTTCCCAGTCAAGTAAAAAGCTTACCTTTTCTTTTGGAAGATCCTTGCCCTCTCCTGCCTTTGCATCATCTTTCTTGCCACATCCTGTTAGGAAAAGTCCAACAAGGATTAAAATTAATAGTTTTCTTAAATTTTTCATTTTGCCTCCGTCCACGGCATTGTCTTTCTTTGGATAAAGCTAACTAACTTCATTAAGATTAGAGAAATTGCCGAAATTAAAAATATAACTGCAAACATTTTGTCAAAGGAGTAGTTCTTTTGAACTCTTATCATATATACTCCCAGTCCTTTGTAGCCACCTAGCCACTCGGCAATAACTGCGCCTACTACTGAATAGGAAACAGCTATCTTAAAGGCAGCAAAAAAGTTTGTAAGACTTTCTGGAAATTTAATATACTTATAAATTTCATACTTGCCTGCCCCCATAGCCTTAAGAAGCTTTGTCTTGTCTGGATCTACTTGCTTAAAGGCTTCTAAGAGTGAAACTGCAATTGGGAAAAAAGTTCCAATTACAATTAATGTAATTTTAGGCATTACACCATAACCCATCCAAAGGACAAGTAGGGGTGCAATTGCAACTGTGGGAACAGTTTGGCTAATTACTAAAATTGGATAAAAAGCAGAATAAAGTGTGTCTGATAAATCCATTAATAGTGCCACAATAAAACCCAGGGTCACACCAACAGATAAACCTAAAAAGGCTTCTGTCAAGGTTGTCCACATGTGGGATGAAATTGTTGGAAAGTCATTTACAAAGGCCTTGACAACATCAAGGGGCTTGGGCAGCATAAAGGCCGATACCCCTCCATAAGTTGTCGCCAAGTGCCAAAGGACTAAAATAATTACTATCAAAGAAGCTGCTGAGATATTATCCTTGATACTTGCCTGTTTTTTCTTCAATTGTCAATATTCCTTTCTCAGAATAAAAAGTCTTGGAATAACAAGCCACTTGTTCTGAAATTTCTCCTGCTAACTTCACACAGTTTTTTAAGATTTCAAAGGCCTTGTCAAAGTCGTCTAACTCTATAACTGTTTCAAAGGGAGTGACTACATAATCAACTTCTTCGCTTTGAATATATTCTATTACCTTGTCAACTACTTGGACCACAGATTCTGTAGTTCCTTCAGCAGTAGTTGGTAGGATTTGTATTGCTACTGATATTTTCATCTTAACCTCCTTATAAAATTTTCCAATAAAAAAAGCCTCTACAAATAGAGGCAGCCTTCCCTAGACAGCATTACCTGTCCCGGTTCAAAGGGTTTAAGGATAAACCTAATCTCAGCATGCGCTCCCCTGATAATTTAATTATAAGCATAAGTTTTTTTTATTACAAGAAGTATAGAAAAATAAAAAAACTAGGTCACTTGGACCTAGCTCTTATTCAATAACTTTTAATTTTTCTTCTATTGGTTTTTTATCCTTTGGGTCTGGTTCTTCTTCGATTTTTCCAAAGGGCATTTGTGCCACAAGCTCCCAATGGTCTGGAAGGTCATAATCTTCTTTAACCCACTCATCAATTACTGGATTGTAGTGTTGGTTGCTTGCTCCAATTCCTTCATCCCTTAGGGCTTGCCAAAGATTAAGTTGAAGCATAGCAGCTGAATGGTGACCCCAAGTTTCAAAATAATCTTTATATGAAGGAATATTTATCTCTTGATCCCAAATTTCATTCATGTCTATAAAAATTAGGGCTGTTCCCTTGGCATGATAAAAGCCATGGAACTTTTCTTCATTTATAGAATTGTCAAAAGTTTCATTGACTCTTGTCCAAAAGTCTTTAGACTTGTCATCGAAGAGCAAGACAATCCTAGTTGTCTCTGCATTCATGTGTGATGGAGTTATGTTCATGACGTCTTCCACAAGATATTTTATTTCTTCATTTGTAAGGTCCACATCTTCTGACAAGTTGTAGTAGGACCTTCTCTTTTTAATTATTTCTATATAATCTTTCATAGTTCACCTCACAAGATTTTTTCCTTTCATCTTAGTAAGATATTACCCCAAAAAATTTTATTCTAACCTACCACCCTTGGTGTAGAGGTTGTAGTAGTAGGACTTTTCTTCCATTAATTCCTTGTGGGTACCTCTTTCGATTATTCCATCTTTAGTCATTACGAGAATTAGGTCTGCGTTTTGAACTGTTGTAAGTCTGTGGGCAATCGTCAAAGTTGTCCTTCCCTTTGATAATTTTTCAATAGAATCTTGAACAACAACTTCAGACTTGTTGTCTAGGGCAGAAGTTGCTTCGTCTAGGATTAAAATTGGTGGATTCTTTAAGAAAACTCTGGCAATAGAAATTCTTTGCTTTTGTCCTCCAGAAAGTTTCACTCCACGTTCTCCCACATAGGTGTCAAAACCATCTGGTAGGTTTTTTATAAAGTCGTAGGCTCCTGCAAGTTTGGCAGCTTTTATGACTTCATGATCACTTGCTCCCTCCTTGCCATAGGCAATGTTGTCTCTAACTGAACCAGAGAATAAATATACATCTTGTTGGACTATTCCAATGTTTTCTCTAAGCGATTTAAGCTGAACATCTCTTACATCAAGACCATCCACCTTAACTGATCCCTTGTCAACGTCGTAAAATCTTGGTATCAAGTTACAAATTGTGGTTTTACCTGCACCACTTGGTCCAACGATGGCAAGCTTTTGTCCAGGAGAAATGTTAACAGAAAAATCTTCCAAGACTTTTTCTTCGCCCTGACCATAAGAGAAGTCTACATGGTCAAAGGTAATTTCTCCCCTAAGACTTTTTATCTCTATGGCATCTTTCTTGTCCTTGATGTCAGCTTCTATTGCCATAATTTCTGAAAATCTTTCAATACCTGTCATTCCCTTTTGGAATTGCTCCGTAAATTCAATAATTCTTCTAACAGTTGCAAGAAGGGATTGAACGTACATTACATAGACAATTAAATCTTCTGGTCCAATTTCACCCTTCATTAGGAAGTAACCACCAGAAATTATTAAGATAAGATACATCAAACCATCAAAAATCCTATTGACTGTGTTAAAGCCAGCCATGGACCTGTAGTAGGTCTTCTTTATTCCCAAGAACTTGTTGTTCTCATGGGTAAACTTTTCCTTCTCAAGGTCTTCTTTTGCAAAGGACTTTACAACTCTTATTCCAAGAAGGGAATCTTCAATAGCAGAGTTTAAATTACCAACGTGGACTCTTTGGTCCTTTTGGGCCTTACGCATCTTGTTCCTAAAGTGACCTGAGAAGTAAATCATAAGTGGAATCATGATATAAATTAAAAGAGTCATCTTTACGTTGAAGTTTAAAAGAATAATTAGGGAAATAATTATCTTTATGGTCCCAATAAAATATTCCTCCGGGCAGTGGTGGGCAAATTCTGTTATGTCAAAGAGGTCATTGGTAATCCTCGACATAATGACCCCAACCTTAGTTTCATTGTAAAAAGTATCCGAAAGAGTTTGAAGATGGGCATAGAGGTCCCTCCTCATGTCTGTTTCTATCTTTGCCCCCATGATGTGGCCAATGGATGTCATAAAGTATTGGGCCACAACTTCTATTGCCTTGATTCCTACATATATAAGGGCCAACTTCATAACAAAGTCAAAGCTCATAGAAGCTAAATCATTAACTCCCTTATTTGTTAAGGCCCTAAGAATAAGTGGCAGGATCATTTCACTTGCAGTTGTTAGACCTGCACAAAATAAATCTAGAAAAAGTGTGAACCTATACTTATAAAAATATGGAGCAACTTTTTTTATTAAATTTTTATTTTTCATTTTTCCTCCTTTATATAAAATTCATTATTTTAATAATGTATCTTATATATAATAACACAAAAATAAAATCCTTTAAAAGTCTAGAAAATAACCTTACTTGACATAAAAATTCAAACAAATTATAATTTGATAAGACTTATAAAGGAGATTTTAAATTGGAAAATAAAAGTAACGAGACCAACACAGGCTCAAGAATTGCAAAGTCCACACTAGCCATAACAGCCTTTCTTTTATTGGGTAAGGTTTTTGGATTTTTTAGAGAATCACTGACTGCCTATGTCTTTGGTGCCGGCAAAGAAATGGATGCCTTTTCTCTTGCTCAAGCAGCTACAGCAATGATAGCAAGCTTTGTCACTCAGGCAATAGCAACAACATATATACCATCTGCCCAAAAGGCAGAAAGCGACCATGGACCAAGTAGGAAAAATTATTTCACTAATAACCTTTTAATGGTTACATCTCTTGTGTCCTTTGTCCTAATTATTCTTGGAATCTTATTTCCAAATCAAATTGCACTTTTATCTGCATCACAAGCTGATCCAGAAACCTATGCAATTGTTGTTAAGTTAATACAAGTTGGAATGCCCGTAGTTTTATTTTCATCTTGGGTTGGTGTCATGGAAGGTTACCTCCAACATGGTGGCAAGTTCGCAGCAACTGGTGCCATTGCAATTCCACTTAACTTAACCTATATAGTTTATCTACTACTTTTTTCCCATCACGTTGGGATCATTGGGCTTACAATTGCATCAGTCCTAGGTATCTTGGCACAATTCTTGTTCCTCTTACCTAATGCAATGAAAATTGGTTACAGGCCAAGACTTGTGGCAGATTTCCAAGATAAGTATGTTAGGGAAGCAATTGTCCTCGCCCTCCCAGTTTTCATTTCTGTATCAGTAAATGACATTAACACAATTGTTAATAGGAACCTTGCCTCAGGCATGGGCCAGGGTGCAGCATCAATTTTATATTATTCAAACAAGATGAACACCATGATAATTGGTATTTTTATCACAGCCATCACTGCCATAGTCTTCCCTATCCTAACAAGGACCTTGGGGGCAGGCGACATGAAGCGTGGCAAAAAAGTTATGAATGCTTCAGTTAAGACTGTTTTATTTATAACTGTCCCTGCAACTGTGGGGCTAATTATCTTGGCAAGACCTATAATAGAAATTGCCTTTGTTCGAGGTTCCTTTACTCCGGACAATGGTATTGCAGCAACATCAACACTTAGGTGTTATTCTCTATCATTAATTTCAATTTCTGTTATAAACGTCTTAAATAGGATTTACTATTCTATTGGAGACACAAAGACGCCTTTCTATGTTGGTGTAACTAATGTGGCTATTAACGTTGGACTCAACCTCTTGGTGGCAAGACACTTTGGTACAAATGGACTGGCAGCTTCCGTTTCCATTGCAACAACAATTGCAGTTTTCATTTCCTTCATACTTTTGAAGAGAAAAATAGGAAATCTTGGAACAAAGTCCTACATCAAGGCACTTGTTAAAACAATAATGGCATCTCTTGTAATGGGAGTAATAACTTTATCCTATTTCCCTTATGAGAAACTCATTATGGCACTAACATCAGGTGGAGTCCAAACTCTTCTAAGATTACTTTTCCTAATGCTAGTAGTCCTTATTGCAGCATCAGTTTATGTCTTCTGCCTCTACAAGTTGGGCGTGCGTGAAGTTATAGATGTTGTTGGAATAGTGAGAGAGAAAATTGAAAATAGACAAAAGAAATCTATAGAAAATTAAATGATAAAGTTTAGAACTAAGACTCGAGCCTTTGGGTCTTGTTTTTTTGTAAACTTTTAAAATTTTATACAGTTTAAGTAGTCTTTTCCTAATAAAGTGATATAATGTTAATTAATTGGAGGTGTTTATATGAAAGACAAAGTATACATAATTGCCGTTGTTGTAATCGTTTGCTTGATTTTCTGGAGAAAGTCCATTGTCAATAAGAGAGGCAAGGATCAAAAATCTATTGACACATCAAGTAAAGCTAAGAATTATTCTAAAAAAGAAGATCTACATAAGATGAGTGAGACAAGGACTAATGAAGAAACTTTTTTTAAGAATGCTCCTGAAGTAAAGGAAAAAGAAGCCTACGATGGTTCAAGGAAAAAAGACAGAGGCAAGAAGAGAAGAGAAAAGAAAAAGTCAAATCAAAAAGTAGATGACTTAAAGAAAAAGACTGAAGACATAAAGGAAAAAAAAGTAGATGACTTAAAGAAAAAGACTGAAGACATAAAGGAAAAAACTGAAGTCCAAGCTAAAAAACTTGAAAGAGATGCCAAGCTAAAGGCTGAAGAGGCAAAAAAAGAAGCCAAGGACTTAAAGGACAAGGCTGAAGTAGAAAGTAAAAAGCTTAAAGAAGAAGCCAAGGATAAGTCTCAAGAGCTTAAAAAAGATATTTCCAAGGATGCTAAAAAAGTAGAAACAAAGGCCACAGAAGCTAAGGCTGAAACTAAGGCCAAGGCTCAAGAAGTAAAAAAAGAAGCTGAAGTAAAAGCCGAGGAGCTTAAGGAAGAAGCCAAGGACTTAAAGGCTAAGACAGAAGTAAAGGCTGAGGAAAAAAAGACTGAAGCACAAGCTAAGACTCAAGAAGTAAAAGAGGACATCTCTAAAGATGCCAAAAATTTAGAAAAAAAGGCTGAAAAAGCTAAGGTTGAGACTAAGGCCAAGGCTCAAGAAATAAAAAAAGAAGCTGAAGTAAAAGCCGAAGATCTTAAGGAAGAATCCAAGGACCTAAAGGACGAAGCCGAAGCAAAAACTGAAAAAGCAAAAGAAGATGTGAAAGAAAAAACTCAAGAAGCTAAGGCCCAAGCAAAGGAAAATCCTGTGGAAGTTAAAGAAGAAATCAAGGAAGAAAATCCAAAACTTGAAAATAATCTTACAAGCACTGGCAAGTACCCTGACCTTATCACTTCCCTAAAAAATAATTCTTGGACATCTAAGGATTTAAACACTAGGGTTAAGTTTGAAGACACAAGAAGACAAAAAACTTTAAATGAAGAAGAAATCACAGACCTTCCTCTTGAAAAAATCAAGACTTCTCTAAGACCAGATTCTATTGCAGACTTCTTAAACAAAACTGGAACAAAACCAACAGTCTTAAAGAGAAAAGACGACATATCCTACGAATTCACAAGTAGGGATAAGGGAGAAATCGACCTAATCAAAAATAGGTACGGACTCATTGACAGGGACATCGACAAGATTACATCAGTCCTAATTTTTGACAAGGAAGGACAAAAATTAAAAGAAGTTAAAGATATATTGGCTGAAGGAAAAAATAGAATTTACATGGAAACAAAATTTTAGTAGAATATAAAAGTCATAGAAATATGACTTTTATTTTTTTGGAAAAATATAAAATTATTCACAAAAAATTAATAAAATTTTAAGCAAAATTTAAAAGTATTTTTACATTTTTACTTTAAAATAAGTCCAGGAGATGAAAATGGAAAATATAAAAAAATTAGAAGAAATTGTCAAATTTTTAAATGACAACACAAGATTTTTAGAAACAAAAAACTTCATCCAACATGGAGACACCTCAGTCTACTCTCACGTAATTTCTGTTGCCAAAAAATCTATTGAAGTGGCAGAAAAATATGACCTTGACGTGGACATGGACTCCATGATTAGGGGCGCCCTCTTACACGATTACTTCCTCTATGACTGGCACGACGGCAAGAAAGAAAGATGGAATCACGGCTTCACTCACCCCATGAAGGCCTATCTCAATGCCAAGTCCGAGCTAAGACTAAATAAGGTTGAGAGGGACATCATCGTCAAGCACATGTTTCCCTTGACTCCCCTTCCACCAAAATACTTGGAGTCCTGGATTGTAACATACTCCGACAAGTATGTGTCTCTTGCTGAGACCCTTAGGGGAATCCCTGTAAAAGTTGGGCTGGTGAGACCATGAGATATCAAGAATTTTACTTAATATTTTTTATCTACTCCTTCCTTGGCTGGTGCTGGGAGACCTTCCCCTGCTCTGCCATAGAGCTAGATAAAATTCACAACAGAGGCTTTCTTTTGGGACCCATTTGCCCCATCTATGGACTAGGAGCCAGCCTCTCCTTTGGCCTTTTAAAGAACTTTGAGTCCAGCCTATGGATTTTTATTTACTCGGCCTTTTTGTCCTGCCTAATTGAGTACATCATTGGCTATCTCTTGGAAAGATTTTTCCACAAGCGCTGGTGGGATTATTCCAACTACCCCTTCCAAATCAAGAGGAGGGTTTGCCTATATGGACTTTTAATCTTTGGCTTGGCAAATATTTTAATCGTGAAGAAAATTACTCCAATTTTATTTTTCTTCCTCTCCCTGTCAAGTGACAAGCTAATAAATATTATTCTCTTCTTATTTGTCACTTGCTTTACATTGGATTTAATCTTAACAGTGAACCACTTAGTTAATGGTTCTGAAAGGCTCGATAAAATTTATGAATTAATTGATAGAAACTTAAATGCTTACTTTAAGGATCTCAACGAATCTGAAAGGCTTGCAAATTTAAAAGTGCTTGAAGAATCAAAAAAGTTTAAGTCAAAACTATTAGATATAAATTCCAACCTCAAGGAAAGAGAAGAAAGTATAAAAAAATTAATAAGGCAAAAATAAAGACCCCTTTGATAAACATCAAAAAGAGGTCTTTTTATTTTTATATAAAATTTATTACTTCAAATTTTTTCAATAAGCCATGGTCAATTATGATTTCACATTTTTACTAAGTCAGCTTAATTTATGACCTAACATTATTTCACAAATTCATAAATTTTTATGACCTTATAATTTATTAAAAAGTCACAAAAAATTATCTCCTAACTGTACCATCAGTTCCATCAATTGTTATAATGTCCCCAGTTTTTATTAGCTTGGTGATGTCCCTTACACCAACAATGGCAGTCTTGTTAAGAGAAATTGCAGAAACTGCTCCATTGGAAGTAAAGCCAGCTTCTTCTGTTACAAAGCCAGAAGATTTTTCCATATAAGGAATCATCCTGCCATCAGTTCCATTGCAGATGATTATATCCTTAGGCTCGAAGTTTGCTTCAAGCTCTTTAAAAGTATTTACAACAATAGCCCTGGCCTTTTTCTTTTTCTTTCCTATAGCTGTTCCCCTGCCGAGAATTTCTGAAACATTTTCTATCTTTAAGAGGTTAGTTGATCCAGCAATTCCTGTAGGAACTCCTGCAGTTAAAACTACTAAATCTCCAGATTTTAAAAATCCCTTCTTAACTGCAACTTCCATAGAGGCATCAATTAGGTTGTCTGTGTCCTTAAAGTTTAAAACTTTTACAGGCCTAACTCCCCAGACAAGGCTAAGTTGGTTTTTAATTTTTTCAAAGGGAGTTGATGCAATAATTGATGTTTCTGGCCTAAATTTTGCAATTGCCTTTGAAGTGTTACCTGATGTTGTTGCAGTAATTATGGCATTGGCGTGAAGGTCTCTTGCAATTACGCAGGCAGACCTACCTATGGAGTTTGTCATGGAATTTTCCACGTCCTTAATCCTATTTTCCAAGATTTCGTCATGGTCAATAGTTGTTTCAGTGTATTCTATAATTTTTCTCATAGTTTCCACTGCCTCAACAGGATACTTGCCGCTGGCAGTTTCTCCTGAAAGCATTACTGCACTTGTCCCATCTAAGACTGCATTGGCAACGTCGTTTGTTTCAGCACGAGTTGGCCTTGGGTTTCTTATCATAGAGTCAAGCATTTGTGTCGCAGTGATTACTGTCTTGCCTGCAACGTTACATTTTTTTATAATTTCTTTTTGAACTATAGGGACAGCTTCTGTTTCTATTTCAACTCCAAGGTCTCCCCTTGCAACCATAATTCCATCAGAAACTTCTATGATTTCATCAATTAATTCCACAGCCTTTTGGGATTCAATCTTTGAAATAATTTTTGTCGTATAGTCACTCTCTTCTTCAAGAACTTTCCTTATGGCAAGGACGTCTTCTCTCGACCTTATAAAGGACGCTGCAATAAAGTCTATGTCTTCTCTTACTCCAAACCTTATGTCCTCAATGTCCCTCTCAGTTAAGGCAGGAAGTTTGATGTCAACTCCTGGCACGTTAACTCCCTTGTGGGATGAAATCACTCCAGAGTTTTCCACTTCTGTAATAATTTTTTCTCCCTCAATATTTTTTACAAGGAGCTCAACAAGTCCATCATCTATTAGGATCCTGTCCCCAACCTTCACATCCTTGTAAAGGTCCTTGTAGGAAATGCTGGCAATAGTTTTGTCCCCAAGAAGGTCTTCTGTGGTTAGGATGAATTTATCTCCAATTTCAAGAGAAACTTCTCCATTGACTTCTCCCAGCCTAATTTCTGGTCCCTTGGTGTCAAGCATTATTCCAATAGGAAGGTCCATTTCCTTCCTCAGTTTTTTTATCCTGTCAATTTTTATCTTGTGCTCTTCATGGGACCCGTGAGAAAAGTTAAGTCTCGCAACGTTTACTCCCTCAGTGAAGAGGATTTTTAAAATATCTTCACTCTCACTTGCTGGTCCAATAGTGGCAACAATTTTTGTCTTTTTCATTTTCCACCTCATATAGAAACAGTCTTTAGGATGTCTAATAGGTCTTCCCTAAAAACTTTTTTCGCTTCAAACATTTCTTCAAAGGTCAAGGTCATGGACCTTCCATCTTTAAATCCAAGAACTCTAGAATTTCCTTCCTTTGCTTCCTTAACTGCAAGATATCCAAATTGTGATGCAAGAATCCTGTCAAAGATAGAAGGAGCTCCTCCCCTTTGGATATAACCAAGGACTGTCACCCTCGTTTCAATCCCAGTTAAGTCTTGGAAGTCTTTGGCAAAATCAAAGGCAGACCCACAACCTTCGGCCATAATAATTATGTGGTGTCTCTTGCCACGATTTTTCCCCATAAGAGCCTTCTCAGCAATTTCATTTATATTTGTTTCAATTTCTGGAACAATAATTGATTCAGCTCCAGAAGATACTCCAGAAAAGAGAGCAATGTCTCCACACTCTCGACCCATGACTTCAACTACATTGGCACGGCAGTGAGCATCAGTTGTGTCCCTAATGTGACTTATGGCTTCTGTGACAGTTTCAACTGCCGTCATAAAACCTATTGTGAAGTCTGTGTAGGCAAGGTCATTGTCAATGGAACAAGGAATTCCAATTACAGTTATCCCCCTGTCCCTTAATTTTTTTGCTCCTTTTAAACTTCCGTCGCCTCCAAGGACAATTAGGGCGTCAATTTCAAAAATTTTCAAAGAATTTATTGCCTTTTCAAGTCCTTCCTCTGTCATAAATCTTTCAGAACGTGAGGTAGAAAGAATTGTTCCCCCTCTTTGGATTATGTCTGCAACAGAAGAGACTACTAGTTTTTCAAACTTGGCATCAATTAGGCCCTCATAGCCTCCACTTATTCCATAGACCTCTATCCCCTCGAAGATACAGGTCCTCGTTACTGCTCTTATTGTGGCATTCATGCCTGGAGCATCTCCGCCACTTGTTAAAATTGCAAGTCTCATAGTCACCTACTTTAAAATAATTTTTTCTCTAGTCTTAGTATATGCTATCAATTTATTTTGAATTTCGTCAAAGGACTTGTCGTCAACCCATAGGCTTGAATCAGTCCCAAAGGCCCTCCTCGTTTCTTCTTCAAAGAAGACAACAGGAGTAGATCCTTCATATTCTTTTAAAATTTTTCTTATTTCATTTATACTTTCATTTTTCATAGAGTCAACAGAAATATATAATTTGTTTTTTGTTGGCATCTTAAGTTTTGATATTGAATCTACCAAAATCTTTGGTTCTTCCACTTCAGATTCTTGGAAGTGACCCTCAACTACGACCACATTCTCATCTTCAATTAGATCCTTGTAACGTGAATAGACATTGGGGAAAATTACAAGTTCAATTGTCCCATATATGTCTTCTAGGGCTGCAAAGGCCATCATCTTGTTGGTCTTTGTAATCATAGTCTTCTTGGATTTTAAAATTCCACCGACCTTAACCCTAGACCTTCTCAAGAGATTTTCCCTGTACTTTTCAAAAATTTGATTTGTGTTTATTGTAGAATTTTTCTCGATTAATTCCCTATAAGGGTCTAAGGGATGGCCAGAGATATACATACCTATAACTTCCTTTTCCATGTCAAGCTTGTCCTTTTGTGGGAAGTCTCGAAGTCTTGGAAGGTCTTCTTGGAAGTTGGCCTCTTCAAAGAGTGAAAATTGACCCATTACATTATTCTTTGCAGTATTTGATGAAGAAGACAATACTCCCTCATAAATTGCAAGATACTGGGCCCTATTTCCCTCAAAGTCATCCATGGCTCCACACCTTATTAGGGATTCAACTGCCCTCTTATTAAGGGCAGACTTGTCAAGGGCATTGATCCTATCAACAAAGTCTTTTAGAGACTTGTAAGGTCCCCTTTCCCTAGCCTTTACAATTACTTCTATTAAGTTGTCACCAACATTTTTAACAGCCTTTAGGCCAAAGCGAATCTTCTTGTCTTCAACAGTGAACTTCCTAAAGGAATAATTTATATTTGGTGGTAGGATTTCTATGCCCAGTCTCTTGATTTCTTCTATATAAAGGCTTACTTGCTTAATGTCGTTTGTGTAGGTAGAAATTTGTGCCGCCATAAATTCTCTTGGATAATAATATTTTAGCCAAGCAGTCCTGTAGGCAACTACTGAATAGGCCACAGAGTGGGACTTGTTAAAGGCGTAGTCGGCAAAGTCTATTATCAAGTCATAAATTTCATTGGCAGACTTTTCGTCAACTCCATTGGCAATGGCACCACAAACTCCCTCTTCCTTGTTGCCGTAGATGAAGTTCTTCCTCTCTTCTTCCATTACCTTCATCTTTTTCTTGGAAATGGCACGCCTAACAATATCGGCCCTGCCAAGAGAGTAACCACCAATTTGTTGAACAATTTGCATTACCTGTTCTTGGTAAACTATACAACCATAAGTTGACTTAAGTATTGGCTCAAGCTTTGGATGGATATAGGAAATTGTGGACTTGTCGTGCTTAGACCCAACAAATTTTGGAATTTGCTTCATTGGTCCAGGCCTAAAGAGGGCGTTAGCAGCAACTAAATCAGAAAATTCGTCTGGCTTTAGCTCCTTTAAGAAGGCCCTCATGCCAGAGGATTCAAATTGAAAGACACCAAGAGTTTCTGATCTTGCAAACATCTTTAAGACATCTGGGTCGTTGTAGTCAAAGTTGTCAAAATTTATAGTCTTCCCTTGGTTTTCTTTAATTAAATTAATTGCGTCCCTAATGACAGTAAGAGTCCTTAGGCCCAAGAAGTCCATCTTCAGAAGCCCCAACTCTTCAAGCTCAATCATGTTAAACTGAGTTGCTATAATCTTGTCGTTTCTAGTCAAGGGAACATATTCTGTCAGTTCATCTTTAGAAATTACAACACCAGCTGCGTGAGTTGAAGTGTGTCTTGGGAGGCCTTCAAGTTTTAAGGCCATGTCAATTAAAAGTTTGGAGTCCTCTTCTCCATCGTAGATTCCCTTAAAAGTTTCTGAAACATCAAGGGCCTTTTCTATTGTCATGTTAAGGGCTTGAGGAACTTGCTTGGCAATATAGTCCACCTTGGCATAGGACATATCAAGGGCACGACCCACATCCCTTATGGCATTACGAGCAGCCATAGTTCCAAAGGTAACTATTTGGGCAACGTGAGAGTCTCCGTACTTCCTGTTTACATATTCAATAACCTCTTCACGTCTTTCATAGCAAAAGTCTATATCAATATCGGGCATGGAGACCCTCTCTGGATTTAAAAATCTTTCAAAAAGAAGGTCAAACTTCAAGGGATCAACATCAGTTATGCCAAGACAATAAGATATCATGGACCCAGCAGCCGAACCCCTTCCAGGTCCAACTTGGATTTCATGCTTTCTCGCATATCTTATAAAGTCCCAAACAATTAAGAAGTAGTCAACATAACCCATGTTCTTAATAGTGTTGAACTCAAACTCAAACCTGTCTTTTATCTCGTTACTTACATTCTCATAACGGTCCATCATTCCCTCAAGGGCCAGTTTCTTTAAATACTCTTCGTGAGTGTAGTCTTCTGGAACAATAAACTCTGGCAAGTGTAGGTCGTGGAATTTTATTTCAACATTGCATCTTTCTGCAATCTTTACAGTGTTCTCTAGGGCATCAAGATTTTCTGGGAAGAGGGCTGCCATTTCATCAGGAGACTTTAGATAAAATTCATCTGATGGAAACTTCATCCTGTCTGTGTCGTTGACTGTCTTTCCAGTTTGAATGCAAAGAAGGACGTCATGACTCTTTGAGTCTTCCTTCTTTAAGTAGTGGACATCATTTGATGCAGTTAGGGGAATCCCTAGCTCTTCTGATAGAAGAACAAGTTCACGATTTACTCTTGCTTGTTCAGGTATGCCGTGGTCTTGGAGTTCTAAGAAGAAGTTATTTTCTCCAAAGATTTCCCTGTATTCAAGGGCAGCTTTTTTTGCAGCATCTCTGTCCCTATTTAAAAGTTGTTTTTGAACTTCGCCACCAAGGCAGGCTGAAGTTGCAATAACTCCCTTGGAATATTTTCTTAAGACTTCCTTGTCAACACGGGGCTTGTAATAATATCCATCGACGTAGCCAATGGAAACTATCTTCATAATATTTTTGAAGCCCTCATTGTTTTCTGCCAAGAGAATCAAGTGGTACCTCTTGTTGGTCCTGTCCTTAAGGGTCATGTCCTTCTCTGATATGTAGACCTCGCAACCTAGGATGGGTTTTACTCCAGCATCCTTGCAGGCCTTATAGAAGGCAATGGCTCCGTACATATTGCCGTGGTCAGTTAGGGCAACTGCATCCATGCCAAGGTCCTTGACTCTTTGTGGCAAAAGATTTATCCTCGTAGAACCATCTAAGAGGGAGTATTCACTATGGAGATGTAGGTGGACAAAATTATTCATAGGATCATCCTTAATCTATAAATCACAAATTTTATTTTTTTAATCATTCTAATTTTTAAATTTTATTTAGCCTAAAAAAATTTAAGACTTCCTAATAAGTTTCAAAAATTTCTCATTCACAAATTAAAAAATAAAAAATTTCATTACTAATCTTTAATATATTTTATCAAAGGCCAAAGACAAATAAAAGGACATGAAAAAAGAGTTTTGACCAAGCAAAACTCCAAATAAAATATTTTTATTAAATTAAAGATTTATAAATTCTTTTTCAACTAAGTAGGCTAATCTTTGAGCAGCTTCTTCTTCGTCTACTCCATCAGCTTCAATTTCAATCTCTTCGCCAGTGAAGGCACCAAGAGACATGATTCCAATAATGGACTTGCCATTTACCTTGTCACCATGAGCTTCAAGATTTATTTCAGAAGCAAATTTATT
The DNA here is from genome assembly GCF_016726485.1 of Peptoniphilus harei. GTDB lineage: Bacteria > Bacillota > Clostridia > Tissierellales > Peptoniphilaceae > Peptoniphilus_A > Peptoniphilus_A harei. The sequence continues at coordinate 1,485,722 of NZ_CP068103.1, read as the reverse complement.
GGCCTCTCTTACAAATAGTGCAGCTGCCCTAGCGTGGAGTCCGTCACTATTATTAAGTACAACTTTTTTACTTATCATTTCATACACCCCTCAACTTATTCGCAATTTTCCTAAGTTTTTTAAATCTATAATTAACCGTGGACTTTGAAAGCTTTGGCTCAAGAGAGTTTGCAATATCGTTTAAACTCATAGACCTATTCTCAAGTCTAATCTTGGCTATAACTTTCAAATCCTCATCTAAATTTTCTATCCCAATTTCTTTGTCAATGAGCCTTATGTCTTCTACCTGGTCGTAAGATGACTTAACTGTTTTATTTAAGTTGGCCGTCTCACAATTAACAATCCTATTTACATTGTTTCTCATTTCCTTTATAACTCTTACGTTTTCGTATTTTAAAACAGAATTATAGGCACCAATAAGAGATAAGAAGTCAGAAATTTGTTCTGAGTCCTTAATGTAAATTATGTATTTTTCCTTCCTCATAATTACCTTTGAAGTAAATCCAAAAGCATTAATTGTTTCAGATAAAAAATAAGCGTTGGATTCGTTTTCCGATACAAATTCCAAATGATATCCTTTTTTGGGATCTGTTATGGACCCTGAACCCATAAAGGCACCACGGATGTAAGCCTTTTTCTCATTACTAGTTTTTATGAGGTCAGTGGGCGCATAATTTATCATAAATACGCTTGCACCCTTTATATATTTTAACTCATCAAGAAGTAACCTGCAAGACTCATCTTGAGATATATAGATAATAAATACATTTTTTTTAAGTTGAGTTGACCTTACATTTTTTACTTCAACGTCAAAACCAAAGGACCTTCTCAAAAATGTAAAAAGTCTTCTTGCCACAGGAGCGTTTTCTGTAATGTACTCCATAGAAATTTTATTATTTTTAAAATTTAAAATTCCACACTTGGGAGTCACCCCAGCAAGCTCCGATAAAATTAACTTGTAGTCATCAACTTTTATCTTTGCAACTTCATCCTTGACTTCTGATGAAAAACTCATTGCTTCACCCCTTTAACAATGTTTTTATTCATTATACCAGAATTTTGTTTTATTTGTTGATAAATAGATTTTTAACTTAAACAAAACTTTAACTGTTAATAAAAATAAAAGGCCTGTGACCTAAGAGAGGACTAAAATCCTTTTGCTCTTTACTCACAGGCTTTGATTTAAATCTTATTTTGTTTCTTTTTTGTTTTCAGCCTTAGCATTTTCTTTTCCTGCATTAGCCTTTGCATTCTTGTTTGCTGCTTCAGTCCTTGCATTAGTTTCTTTAGCTTGGCCTTCTTTTTCTACCTTTCCAAAGTTCTTGTATTCATCTGGAAGTTCAACTTCTTTAGAAGTATTAACGTAAGTTTTTATTTTAGCATCTTTCTTAACTTTGTCAATATAGTCTTTGAATTTTTCTTGTTGTAACTCAGCCTTGATTTGGTCCTTAACTGCATCAAATTCTAGAGGAGTTTTTTCTTCAAGCTTGATGATGTGGTAACCAAATTGTGTAGTTATAGGTTCAGAAATGTCGCCAGCCTTCATCTTAGCAATTTCTTGGTCAAAGGCTTCAACCATTTGTCCACTTGTGAATTCGCCAAGTGATCCACCATTTTGTGCACTTCCTGTATCCTTAGAATTTTCCTTTGCAAGCTTAGCAAAGTCTTCTCCCTTTAGAATCTTTTTTCTTAAAACATTAGCTTCTTTTAGGTCGTCTACTAGGATGTGAGATGCCTTTGCCTTGTAGTAAGAATCCTTGTTGTCTTCATAGTGCTTCTTAACTTCTTCTTCAGTCGGTTCAAGTTCTTTTAATTTTTCTTGAGTATATTTGCCAACTAACATTTGATTTTTCATGTTTTCTGCAACATATTCTTTTGGAAGTCCATTTTCTTTTAAGAAATTGTTGAAGGCTTCTTCTCCACCAAGTTGTGTCTTGATTTCGTCAAGCTTTTTATTTACTTCTTCATCAGAAACTGTAATCTTTGATTTTTCTGCATCTTGTTTAATAGCTTCAGTTGTTGTTAGGTCTGTGATTGCTTGTTCTCTTAAAAGTTCGTCAGTAGATTTCTTTCCATCTTCCTTGTTCTTAAGAACATCTTCGCCGTACATTGAAGTAAGTTGATTTACCCTTGCTGCATAAGATTTGTAATAATCTTCCATTGGGATTTCAACTCCACCAACCTTTGCTGCTGCATCCTTATTTGCACCGCTACAAGCCACAAGTGAACCTGCAAGTGCAATAGTCACTGCTATCTTACCAAATTTCTTTAAAAACATATTTCTCTCCTTATTCTATTTAATTATTATCATTTAATGTTTCCATTATACACTACTTTTTAGAAGTTTTTGTGTCCTTTTTGTGTAAATACAAAATTGTAACCAACTTTTTAAGCTCATCAAGAGGGTATTTTAACTTAGTCAAGATGATTTCATTGTCATTTCCCATGGAGTAGGAAATATTTTCAAACTCGTTATTTATTTCCATTATGGCAGGAAGTGGAACCTCGCCTTCTACTCTTACCCTATATTCTCCTCTTCTCTCAAGAATTGATGAAACTTTTGCCCTTTGCGCCTTGTTCTTTAAGAGGGCAATGTCCATTAGGTTGGAAACTTCATCAGGGAAGTCGGAGAACCTGTCTATTAATTCGTCAACAAGGTCTGAATATTCTTCTTCTGTTGTGAGAACAGAAATCTTCTTGTAAATCTCAAGCCTTGTCTTGTCATCGGCAATGTAGTCCTTTGGTATAAAAGAATCAAGCTTTAAGTCAATTGTGGTTTCAATTTCTTCTTCGACGTCAAGTCCCTTTAACTTCATGACAGCATCCTTGAGGTACTTCATGTAGAGGTCGTAACCAATTTTTTCTATGTGGCCTGACTGTCTTGATCCAAGTATAGAGCCTGAACCTCTTATCTCAAGGTCCCTCTCCGCAATCTTGTGACCTGAACCAAACTCAGTAAATTCTTTTATAGCTTGGAGCCTCTTTTGTGCTACTTCAGAGATTGATGTTGACCTGTCGTAGGTGAAGTAGGCGTAGGCAATCCTTGATGACCTGCCTATCCTTCCACGGAGTTGATAAAGTTGTGAAAGTCCAAGCCTATTTGAGTCTGTTATTATCATTGTATTTGCATTGGGAACGTCCATGCCTGTTTCTATTATTGTTGAGCAAACTAGGACGTCAACATTCCCTTCTATAAAGTCAATCATTGTGTCTTCAAGAGCTTTCTCAGTCATCTGACCATTGGCCATGGAGAAGGTCGCTTCTGGAACAAGCTTCCTAAGTTCTAGGAGTTTATTTTCCATATTTGAGACCTTGTTGTAGAGGAAGTAAACCTGACCTCCCCTTTCAATTTCCTTTAGGATGGCTTCACGAACCATTAGGTTGTTGTACTCCAAGACATAAGTTTCTACTGGAAATCTCTCTTCAGGTGGATCCTCAATAACTGACATGTCTCTAATCCCTATCATGGACATTTGTAGGGTCCTTGGGATTGGGGTTGCAGTAAGAGTTAGGGTGTCCACATTCTCCTTTAGCATCCTGAGTTTTTCCTTGTGACGGACACCAAATCTTTGCTCTTCATCTATAATTAAAAGTCCCAGATCCTTGAACTTGACGTCCTTGGAAAGGAGCCTGTGAGTTCCTACGATTATATCAATGTTTCCATCCTTTAGGCCTTCAAGATCCATCTTTTGGTCTTTCTTTGACCTAAATCTTGAAAGGAGTCCAACTCCCACAGGGAAGTTTTTAAACCTCTCTTTTATTGTGTTGTAATGTTGTTGGGCCAAAATAGTTGTTGGCACAAGAATGGCAACTTGCTTGCCATCTAGTATTGCCTTAAAGGCTGCACGAAGGGCAACCTCTGTCTTTCCATAACCAACGTCGGCACAGAGGAGCCTGTCCATTGGCGATGGCTTCTCCATATCTTCTTTTATCTCTTCAGTAGACTTCAACTGGCCAGAAGTTTCTTCGTAGATAAAGGCATCTTCAAACTTCCTTTGGTATTGGGAGTCTTCACTAAAGGCAAAGCCCTTGGTGTTTTCGCGAGTGGCATAAAGTTTTATCAACTCGTCTGCCATGTCGTCAATGGATTTTTTTGCGCGAGCCTTTTTCTTCTTCCAGTCAAGAGAGTTTAACTTGTTGACCTTTGGCGGTCTTTTGCCCTCTTGTACGTACTTGTAAATAGAATCTAAGGCTTCAATTGGGAGGAAGAGCTTGTCCTCTCCACCATATTCAATTAAAATATAGTCCTTTTGGATTCCTGAGACTTCAAGTCTTGTTGTCCCAACATATTTTCCAACACCGTGGGCCTCGTGAACTACATAGTCTCCAATCTTCAAGTCCTCAAAATTTAGGGCCTTCTTCTTAGGAACTTTTTTCTTTTTCTTCTTTGAAAAGGACCCATAAATTTCTGAATAATTTATAAAAACTGTTTTTGAGTCAGAAAATTCTATTCCATCATTTAAGGCACCAGTAGTGACAACAATGTTGGAAGTAATTTTTTCATTTTTTGTGTTTTTTGCAAGATGAGGAGAATATCCTAAGTCCACTAGGTGGTCAAAAAGTCTCTTGGCCCTTTTTTCCGTTGCTCCAAGAAGTATTACCTTAAAATTATTATTTCCATAATAGTCCAAGTCTTCTTTAAAAAGCTTGATCTTTGACATATAGTTTGTCACGCTCTTGACCTTGATGTTTACAATGTCCTGAGGCTTAAACATTTTTGGTGGCTTTAAGAGGGCGTTAAAAGTTATTAAAGTCTTCTCATTTAACTTGTCAATTATATCCTTATAATTGTAAAAAGTTTTTTCGTGAGCCTTTGTGACTTCACCATTCTCGATTAAGATGGCAAACTTATCTCCATTGGCAAGCTCAAGTTCTTCTTCTCTTTCCACAATCCTCGATGGCTCTTCAATTAAAAATATAAAATCATCTAAGTAGTCTAAAAAAGATCCCACTTGGTCTTGGTCTACATAGGGAAGGATCAAGTCCTTGTTGATAATTGTCTCTTGGTTTTCAAGCCTGTCTACATATCTCAAAAACTTTTCACTTAGCCTGTCCTTTTCTTTTCCCTCAAGTTTTGTTTTTGAAATATCTTTTTTTATTCTCTCAGCAATTTTTTCTTTCTCATCTTCTCTTAGGATCAAATCTTCTATGGGATAGATTGTAATTTCTTCTAACTTATCAAGAGACCTTTGACTTTCAATTTCAAAGGACCTAATGGAATCAACTTCATCGTCAAAAAGTTCTATCCTGTAGTTGGCATCTTGAGTCCCAATGTCAATTATTGAACCTCTTATAGAGAACTGGCCAAGACCTTCAACGCTTGGAAATCTTTCGTAACCCATTTCAACAAGCTTATTGGGAAGGTCATCAAGATTCACCACTTGGCCAACTTCTATGAGAATTTTATAAGAGGCAAAAATTTCTGGTCTTGATATTTTTGCAGTCAAGGCATTTAGGGTTGTGACAACAATATTTGCCCTCCCACTTGCAATTTCTGCCATGGCTTCTAGTCTTTTCTTGGTGTTCTCCTTGGACTTTGAGTCCCTGTCGTAGAAAAATACATCCTTCTCTGGATAGTAAACGCAGTTTTCATCTGATATGGACTCAATGTCTTCATAGGCCTTTCTTGCCCTGGCCCTGTCTTGTGAAATTAGGCAGACTTTCTTTCCCCCAGCACAAAAAGTGGGCGCAAAAAGAGAGAGCACTGCCTCCTCTGAACCAAAGACTGCAGTGTTCTTTGAAATTTTTATTGAATTATCTAATTCTTTAAAAGATTCTAAGTTCTTTACACTATTGATTAAAAAAATCAATTTTCACCTCAATAAATGTTGTTGTTATAAGAATTCATGGACTTGTCTATGCCAGAGTCCACTGCTTCAATTATGGCATCTGAACAAGCATCTATGGCATCTTCAATATGTTTTTTATCCTTTGATGGAAAATTAGACAGAACAAAACTTGCCAAATCTTCATTGGGATGTTTTTTACCAACACCAATTTTAAACCTGGCAAAATTTTTGCTTCCTGTTAAATTTACAATAGACTTAAGCCCATTGTGGGTTCCAGCCGATCCATTCTTCTTTATCTTTAGCTGGGCAAATTCAATGTCAATGTCGTCCACAACAACCATTAAGTCTTCTGGTTTTAATTTATAAAAATTTAAAATTTCTACAATTGATTCTCCGGAATTGTTCATAAAAGTATGGGGCTTTAGGAGAATGACCTTTTCTGATCCAATTCTCCCTTCACCTACAAGCCCCTTAAATTTAATCTTATTAACTTTTATATTAAGCTTATCCGCAAGGACATCAATTGTCGAGAAACCCACGTTGTGCCTAGTAGCTTCGTACTTCTTGCCGGGATTTCCCAGTCCTGCAATTATATACACTTAATCACCTTATTCAAACATTTCACTAACTGATTGTGATGTGTTGATCCTCTTAATTGCTGATGCAAAAATTGGAGCAACAGACACAATATCAATCTTATCTATTTTCTTTTCTTCTGGAAGTTCAATAGTATCTGTGATTACAAATTTTTCTAGAGATGAGTTTTCTAGTCTTTCAATAGCTGGGCCTGATAGCACTCCGTGAGTTGCAGCTCCATAAACTTTCTTTGCACCTCTAGATTTTAGTGCGTCAGCTGCCTTAGTAATAGTTCCAGCAGTATCAGCAATGTCGTCAACAAGTATAACTGACTTACCTTCAACATCACCAATAATATTCATAACTTCAGACACATTTGCCTTTGGTCTTCTCTTTTCAATAATGGCAATTGGAAGATTTAATTCATTGGCAAACTTCCTAGTTCTTGTAACTCCACCTAGGTCTGGAGAAACAACTACAAAGTCATCTTCATTAACAATATCCTTGAAGTATCTTGCAAGGTAAGGTACAGCAGTTAGGTGGTCAACTGGAATATCAAAGTAACCTTGGATTTGACCAGCGTGAAGGTCCATGGCAACAACCCTGTCAGCTCCTGCCTTAGTAATTAGGTTTGCAACAAGCTTTGAAGTGATAGGTTCTCTTGCCTTAGTCTTCCTGTCTTGTCTTGCATATCCGTAATAAGGGATAACTGCGTTGATCCTGCCTGCTGATGCCCTCTTTAGACCATCAATTAAAATTAAAAGTTCCATTAGGTTGTCATTAACTGGTGAAGAAGTTGATTGGATAACAAAAACATCCTTACCTCTTACAGAAATTCCAATATCAATTGAAATTTCTCCATCAGAAAATGTGGACACAGTACAAGCGCCCTTTTCAATTCCCATATTTTCACAAATTTTATCTACAAGACTAAGATTAGAATTTCCTGTAAATACTACAATATCTCCATTAACTGTGCTCATTTCCATGTCCTCCTATTTGATAAATCCTTTTCTCTCAACCCAACCATCTATATTTTTTTGAGGTGCTCTCTCAAGAGAAAGTTGACCCTTCAAAACATTTTTTGTAATCGTAGATCCAGCAGCAACATAGCCGTTGTCCTCTACTTCAATTGGTGCCACTAAATTTGCATTAGAACCAATAAAGGCATTGTCCCCAACCTTGGCTCTAAACTTGTCTCTTCCATCATAATTAACAAAGACTACTCCGCAGCCAATGTTAACTCCACTACCCACATCGGCATCGCCTATATAAGCAAGGTGACTCATCTTTGACCCGTCTCCAACATTGGAATTTTTAACCTCAACAAAATTTCCAATCTTACAATTTTCTCCAACATGAGAATTTGGTCTCAAGTGGGCGTAAGGTCCCACTGTAGTTCCTCTTCCTATAGAAGAATCTTCTATTTCAGAAGACCTAATAAGGACATCTTCTCCAATTGTTGAATTTTTTATTGTAGAAGAATAAATTTCTGCCCCTTCTTTTATAACAGACTTCTTGTCAATGCGAGTGCCTGGGTAAATCATGACATCTCTTTCAATTGTAGCCCCGTATTCAATATATGTGGACTTAGGATCAATTATCCCAACACCATTTATCATGTATTCCTTGTTAATCTTTTTTTGTAGGATTTCTGCTGCAATAGATAACTCGTATCTTGAATTAACTCCAAGGATTTCTCTTGTGTCCCTTAACTTAAAGGAGTCAACCCTCTTGCCTTCTTCAACAAGAATTCCAAGAGTATCAGTAATATACATCTCATTAGCTGCATTGTCAGTATCAATCTTTGAAAGAGCTGACTTTAGAGAAGAACCCTTAAAGGCAAAAATACCTGAATTAATTTCACGGATTAACTTTTGCTTTTCACTTGCGTCTTTTTCTTCTACTATTGCAACAACATTTGCATTTTCATCCCTGACAATCCTGCCGTAGTTTGTAGGATCCTTCATATCAGCAGACAAAACTGTTATATCATTATTTCTCTCTTCGTGATATTTCAAAAAGCATGAAATAGTTGAATTAGAAATAATAGGAGTATCTCCATTTAAAATAATAACTGTGTCATCATCATCTATCTTATCAAGAGCATTCATAACGGCATAGCCAGTGCCATAGGGCACGTCATCACCAATAGGTTGCTCAATAAATTCCACATCTTTTTCATCTTCAAAGGCCTCACAGACTTTTTCCTTGTTGTGTCCCACTACCACAAGATTCTTTTCAACTTGAGAGTGCTTGCAAGAATTTAGGACATAAAAAAGCATGGGTCTTCCAAGAATTTCATGAAGTACCTTTGGTTTTTTGGACTTCATTCTCGTTCCCTCTCCTGCTGCCAGGATAACTGAAACTTTCATAAAACACCTCTTTTTATTTACTGCTTACATTATAACTAAGATTGACTCTTATATTCAAGAAAATTTCACAATTAATTTATATTTCAGACTCTTGGAGAATATTTCCCTTATTTTTGTAAAAATAATTTAAAATTTTAAAATAATTGACTTGTTTTTAATAGACTAGAATTTTTTATTATCAAGTTTTATTTTAAGAATTAAATGAATCTTATGCACAATCGGACATTAGTTGTTTTTCAAACCGCCTTTAATTTTGCCTCATTGATATTTCCTTCAGGCCTATCTTAACAAGTTAACGACATGGCAAGAGTCTTCCCTTTACTTCTCATAATCAGACGTCAGCCTTAAATTAAAAACTTGTGGGAGTGCATAAAATGAACAAAAAAATCGGTTGTGCGTTAAAAATTTTCAACTGTTTGAGCTCGCGAAGCGAGTGAGTTTTGAAAATTTAGCATAACCGATTTTTTTGGACTTCCAGCGCGTGGGGTTCAAAGGGGTGGTTTAAGGAGGGGGAAAGGGGCCTCGCAACGCCCCTTAACCCCCTCCTTATATATGGATAAGACCGTAGGTATTAAATAATTTTCATTTTACACTTGACAAATAAAAATTATAATAGTATAGTCGAACCATATTGAAGAGGCGATAAAAATGAAAAACTTAAATAACTTTAAAAATTTCACAAGCCAAGCATTCTGTTGTTGTTCTATAAAAAATTTTATAGGACTTATTTGAATGTGAATCAATATTTTAAACTTTTTATTAGATATTAAGAAAGATTTTAAGAGTATATGATTTCATATACTCTTTTTTTTATGGATTTATTGGAGGAAAGAAAATGACAAAATTATTAGAGACAGTTGGACAATCAAAATTAGTACAATTAGAAAACATTGGTGGAGGAAAGATTTTTGTAAAGGTAGAAAAATCTAACCCAGCAGGATCAGTTAAGGACAGGGCTGCTCTTTACATGATCAAGGGTGCCATCGAAGACGGATCATTAAAGGAAGGCATGGAAATAGTTGAACCAACAAGTGGCAACACAGGCATCGCCATTGCCATGATTGGTCGTGCACTTGGTTACAAGGTAAATATTGTAATGCCAGAGTCTATGTCAATTGAAAGAAGAAGACTCATTGAAGCCTTTGGAGCTAAGCTAATCCTTACAGGAGAAGGTGGAATGCAAGCAGCTGTTGATAAGGCAAAAGAACTTGTAGCTACAGGTAACTACTTCATGCCAAACCAATTTGAAAATAAATACAATGCTGTGGCTCACGAAGAAACAACTGGCCCAGAAATTTATGAAGACCTAAAGGACATCTCAGGCTTTATAGCAGGAATTGGAACTGGCGGAACTGTAACAGGAGTTGGAAGATATTTAAAATCAAAGGATGAAAACATAAAAGTTTGGGGACTTGAACCAGATGAATCTCCACTTCTTACAAGAGGTCAAGCTGGCGGCCACAAGATTCAAGGGATTGGAGCAAACTTTGTGCCAGGAGTCCTAGATACAAAATTATTAGACAAGACAATCACAGTTAAGTCAGAAGAAGCAATAGAAATGGCAAGAAGACTTTCTCGTGAAGAGGGACTACTTGTTGGCATATCAGCTGGTGCCAATGTTGTAGGTGCACTAAAAATGCAAGAGGAGCTTGGTGGAAATATTGTCACAGTAGCACCTGATACAGCTGAAAGATATATGTCCACCGACCTTTTTAAGAATGACTAATTATTTCAAAAGGATTAAAGAATATGGGGAATTTATTTTATTAAAGGACCCAGCCTGTAAAAGTTTATTCGAAGCAATCTTTATGTATCCCATAGTTTCTTGCATGGTTAGGCACAGAATTGCCCACTACTTTTACCAAAAAGATCACACTACACTTGCAAGATGGATTTCACAAAGGGCCAGGAAGAAAACTGGGATTGAAATTCATCCTGGTGCCAAAATTGGCAAAAACCTCTTCATTGATCACGGCATGGCTGTGGTCATTGGAGAGACTGCCGAGATTGGGGACAACTGTCACATGTACCACAACATAACCCTTGGTGGAACAGGCAATGAAAAGGAAAAGAAAAGACACCCCACAGTAGGAAACAACGTCATAATTGGAACAGGAGCAACAGTCCTTGGTCCAGTAGTCATTGGCGAAGGAGCAAAAATTGGGGCAGGCGCCCTGGTACTTAAGGACATCCCTGCCAACTCAACTGCAGTGGGAGTTCCTGCTGAAGTAGTTAAATTTCACGACCCAAGTGAGAATAAGTTCCACTAAACTTTTTATAAAAAGTTTTTAAAAACTAAGAAAATTTTTTATATTATTAAATTTTATTTTATGGAGGTAATATGTTTAAAATAGGTCCCCATCTTTCTACATCAAGGGGCTACACCAATATGGGAAGAGATGCCCTAAAAATTTCTGCCACAACTTTTCAATTTTTCTCAAGAAACCCAAGAGGTTCCAAGATGAAGAAATTAGACGAAGAAGACATAAAAGGACTAATGGACCTTGCAAGAGAAAACAATTTTGGTCCCCTACTTGCCCATGCTCCCTACACCCTAAATCCCTGTTCATCAACAGAAAGTGTAAGAGAGTTTGCCAACCTAGTCTTGGCAGAAGACTTGGAAAGGCTCAGATACTTTGAAAACACCTACTACAACCTTCACCCAGGTTCCCACACAGGTCTTGGCATTGATGGGGCAATAGAAATAATTTCAGCCCAATTAAATTTAGTCTTAAGAGAAGACCAAGAGACCCTAGTCCTCCTTGAAACCATGTCAGGCAAGGGTACAGAAGTTGGATCAAAGTTTGAAGAAATTGGAAGAATAATAGAAGGAGTGAACTTAAAAGAAAAAGTTGGAGTCTGTCTGGATACCTGCCACGTCCACGAGGCCGGCTACGACATAATAGATGACCTAGATGGAGTCTTAGAAGAATTTGATAAATATATAGGTCTCGATAAACTCTACGCCATCCACCTAAACGACTCCAAAAACGAAAGAGGAGCCCACAAGGACAGACACGAAGTCATAGGCAAGGGAAAAATTGGCCTGGAAGCAATCGAGAGAATAATAAACCACGAAAAATTAAGAGACCTTCCCTTTTATCTTGAAACCCCCCAAGACCTAGAAGGCCACAAAAAAGAAATCGAACTCTTAAGAATCCTTCGCAAATAATATTTCAAAAATTAGTTATTAGTAAAACCATCCACAAATTAAAAATCAAAAAAGAAAAGAGAACTCACAGTCAAAAATGAGTTCTCTTTTTTTATTTAACAAATTCTTTTAATTTTTTCAAGAGAAAATCTAAATCTTCTTTACTGTGATTAGCCATAGGTGTTACTCTTAGAATTGCTTCATTTTTTGGAACTGCTGGAAATCTTATTATTGATAAAAATATTCCAGAATCCATTAGTTTCTTGAATATTTCCTGAGCTCTTTTTTCATTTCCCACTTTTATAGGAATTATATGAGAGTTTCCACCAATATCAAAATTATTTTCTTCCAGCTTTTTCTTTAAATATGAAACATTATCCTTCAACTTATTTATATTTTTCTTATTAGACTTAATATAATTTAAAGATTCTAAAATAATTAGGGTGTCAACAGGGCTTATAGAAGTCGAAAAAATAAATTCACGACTGGTGTTATAGAGGTACTTCCTCATTAAATTTGATGTCAAAAGAGCCGCACCACTTGCGCCCAAGGCTTTAGAAAATGTTACAAGCATTACATCAGGATAAGTTTTATATATTTCTGTTATTCCTTTTCCATTTTCTCCTAAAATACCAAATCCATGTGCATCGTCAACATATGTCAAAGCTTTATACTTTTCTCCTAATCTACAAAACTCATCAAGAGGCAGAATATCTCCATCCATGCTAAAAACACCATCAGAAACTAAAACTTTATTTCTATTAGGATATTTTTTTAATTTTTCTTCTAAATCTTTAAAGTCCAAATGCTTATAAACTTCTACTTTAGATTTGCTTAATCTAATCCCATCTATTATAGATGCATGATTTTTTTCATCAGAAAATACAATAGTTTCATCATCACATACTGAAGTTAAAAATCCAAGGTTAGCCATGAAACCACTTGAGTATACAAGGCTATTTTCATATCCAATAAACTCAGCAAGATTTCTTTCCAAATCTTTGTGAACTTTGTGGCTTCCAGTTGTTAGTCTAGAGCCTCCACTGCCAAGACCAATACTGTCCATTCTTTTCTTTACTTTTTCTAAAATTTCTTTATTTTCTCCAAGTGAAAGATAATTGCTTGAGGAAAATAAAAGATATTCCTTTGAATCAATCATACTTTGTGCCAGTTGGGGACTTTCAAAAATTCTTTCTTCTCTTATAAGATGTTCTTTTTCAAGTTTTTGTAGTTTTTCTTTTATATAAATACTATTCATGTACTATCACCAACTGATTTTTCAAATAATCTATAGTATTCTCAATTGTGTCAAGGCGAGGATCATAGAGAAAAACTCTTCCACCATTTAAATCTCCTCTCTCCTTTAACTTTGTAATTCTAATATACTCCTTTTTATTGGCTAGGTATCCAGTGACATAATCAGGATCATCTGAAATGCAAACCTCTCCGATTATTGCCTTTGCATTTAAGGTTTTTGTTGCAAGACAAAGAGCTTCTTTAAAATGGTTTTTATTGGAGATATCTCTCCTGCTAGCAAAATCCATATTTGTTACTCTGACTCCCTTGTCTAAGTCGCCTTCCATTCTTTCTAGGCTTAAAATATTTAAAATTATAGCTCCCCTCATATTTTTCGTATTAATTAACAAGTCTATAACTATTTGAGGATTCTCTATCCCCATAGAATTCAAAAGTTTTTCCATTACTACAAGTCCCTCTTCTTTTGTATCCACTTCTATAGTCTTAGTCTTTAAAGCCCTTATGTTTATTATGTCCTCTTCTCTAACTTTATTTATTTTTATATTCACAAAATCTGCTTGGCCTCTTGAATGATTTAATCCTCTTGATGCAAGACTGTTTATTATATTTAAAAGATCCTCTTCATCAACTATACTTTCAGCCCCACCAATATGTAAGTTCTCTTTATTATTATTTTTAGATGCTCTCATCTTAACACTATACTTCAAATTCTTTCCTCCAAAATATTATATGTTAACAATCTTTCATAAATTTTTTCATAAAATAACTTTGCTAATACACCACTGATTATCATACCTGGAAGGACAGGTATCAAAAGGCTTATAAGTGGTAGTCCTAATAATTTTGATAAAACTATTCTCGATAGACTTGTCCCAAAAGAAGATGCAAATAATAGGCAAAAGTTTTTATTCTTTATTAGCAGTATAAAGACAAGTACACCTATCCTAAAAACCAAGGCCACAATAATTCCATAAATATTTGATATACCCGTAAAAAAAGATAAAAAGGATCCTATTAAGCCAGCTAAAATATAAATTTTGGGATCAAATGTCATTGAAATTAGTACTGAAATTGGTGCAGACATTTGAAATTCTGCACCTTGAAAAATACTTGGAATTTTTATAAGACTTGTTAAAAAAATTATAGTCCCAAGAATTGGTATAAGAGTTAGTTCTTTAATTTTCATTTGTTATCCTTGTATTGTTTTAAGTTGACTATGTATCTATAAAAAAACTGCCCCGTCTGGGACAGTTCTTTTAAATTCTTATAAAATTTAACTAAGTTAAATTATTTTACTTCTACAGTTGCTCCAACTTCTTCAAGTTTAGCTTTGATTTCTTCAGCTTCTTCTTTTGAAGCGCCTTCTTTAACTGCCTTAGGAGCTCCGTCTACAACTGCTTTTGCATCTTTAAGTCCAAGTCCAGTAATGTCTTTTACAACTTTGATTACTTTAACTTTTTCTTGTCCTGCTTCAGCAAGGATTACATCGAAGTCAGTTTTTTCTTCAGCTGCTGCTGCAGGAGCTGCGCCACCTGCTGCTGGAGCTGCTGCAACTGCTGCTGGAGCTGCTGCTGATACTCCGAATTCTTCTTCTAGAGCTTTAACTACTTCTGAAAGTTCTAATACTGTAAGTTCTTTAACTTGTTCAATTAATTGTTCTACTTTTTCTGACATTTTATTCCTCCGTAAATTTAAATAATAATTTTTCTTAATTTTCTAGCAAATTAAGCTGCTTCGTTTTCTTTCTTGTCTGCGATTTGTGCAATAACTCTTGCAAAACCTGATAATGTACCATTTAGTACATTTGCGAATCCTTGGATTGGAGCGTTTAAGCCGCCAAGTACTTGTGCAACAAGAACTTCCTTGGATGGTAATTTAGCAAGTGCGTCGATTTCTGGAAGTGATAATACTTTTCCATCAACATATCCTGCTTTAATTTCTAATGCTTCATGATCTTCTGCAAACTCTGATGAAATTTTTGCAGCTGATGCTGGGTCTTCCATACCAAATGCAACGGCACTTGGTCCCTTTAGAAAGTCTTCTAAACCTTCAACACCTAACTCTTCAAAAGCACGTCTCATCATTGTGTTTTTGTAAACCTTGTAATCAACATTTGCTTCTCTATACTTAGCTCTAAGTTCAGTTACTTCTTCAACTGTTAGACCTCTGTAGTTTACAAGAACGATAGATTGTGCTCCTTGAATTTTCTCTTTAATTTCATCTACTAGGGCTTGTTTTGATTGTAGTTTTTCTTCTTTCAATTTGTCACCCCCAAAATAAAAAAATCTCACGCCGCCGTGAGATGTGAAAATCAAATAAATCCGAATTTCAAACCTCGGTAGGATTTATGGCAGGGCCACCTACTGTCTGCGGCTTAGTAACATAAGTATTATATATAGTCTTTAGTTTTTTGTCAATGCTTATTTACATTTATTTTAAATTTCTTTCTTTATTTTTATTTTATTCTTATGTCCTAGTTATTATATAGGATTGGATTAGATTTTTAAAGTTTTCATCTATCTTCATAGCCTATAAAGTTTTATTTAAGACCCTTGTATAAAATTTTCTCTTATTTATAATGTACTTTAATCTTTAAAAAATATTCTTAAGGCATAATTTTTCATTAAATTATAAAAATTTATGAACTCATAAAATATTGCAAGTTAATAATTTTTTATTAAGTCATAATTAATTGTGAAGTCACAATTATTTCTTAAGTCATAGTTTTTTATTAAGTCACCATTAAGTTTTTAGTCCCAATTAATTCTTAAGTAACAATTACTTGTGAAGTCATATTTAATTCTTAGGTCTTAAAAATTTTACAAATCATTTATATTTTACATCTCACTAATTTTAAATTTTTACCCTTATCTCAAAACTTGTATTAAAAAGAAACCAAAACTTTATTAACCTTATCTCTTTTCCTTTACAATATATTTTCCTTATCTTATAATGTTATTTGCACTAGGGGTGCCAGAAGGCTGAGATTATACCCTTTAACCAATCAAGGTAATGCTTGCGGAGGGAAGTGTCTAAACCTCTTTAAGTATTTGTGCAAAGGAGGTATTTTTTTATGCAAAAAACAAATAAAAATTGGACAACAAAAATGTTAGTTGAGGGAGCCGTTTGTATAGCTCTTGCTCTTATTCTTCGTACTGTTAAACTCTATCAGCTGCCTAATGGTGGATCTATTACTCCTGGCAAGATGATTCCACTAATTATTTTTGCCCTAAGGTATGGACCAGTAAAAGGCTTTGTTGTAGGTGCAGTTTACGGTGTCATGTCTATTATTCTTGGCGGCAGTGTTTATCACCCAGTCCAAGCTATATTAGACTATCCTTTGGCCTACGGTCTTCTTGGACTTGCAGGACTCTATAAGGATGAGTTTGAGAAAACTAACTCTATTAAGACAATCCTACTTGGATCTCTTGTAGGAATCCTAGGCAGATTTGTTTGTCACGTCCTATCAGGTGTCATTTTCTTCAAGGAATTCACACCTGCTGGTATGAACTCTTGGGTTTATTCAATAACTTACAACGCATCATTCTTATCAGTTGATTTTGCCGTTACAGTTTTTGTAATATTCCTACTAAGAAAGTTCTTAACTCGTGACTTACAAAAGCTATAAAATTTTATATTAAAAAAGGACCTAAGTTTATAAACTTAAATCCTAAAAAAACCCCTCGCTTCATAAGAAGTTAAGGGGTTTATTTATATTTACTGTTTTATTTTTAATAATATTTTAAAATATTTTCTCAACTTTTGACTTTATTATTCCTACATAATAGATTTTAAGAATTTTTTAGAGCTGCGAATTTGAAAAATTCTTTTTTTATAATCTTATCTACACTCTCACAGACATTTCAACTTTTAAGACTTAATTTTTCATAGATTCTAAACCCAAAAGAAATTCGGCGTCTTAATTCTTTACAATAAAAAATAGTGCAAGATAGAAATTACTTCCAATCATGCACTATTTATGTTATTAAAAGTAGTCAAGCCACTTTTTTATATAAACTTGGAAAACTCTCATTTAAAATAAATTTTAAATGGAAAGATTTGTTTTTTCCACCGGGCTACTAGGATTAATCTCAAATTGACCTACTAAAACAGATGATACTGTTGTGGTAATTAGTGAGTAAATTAATCTAGTGAATGGAATATAAGTTAAGGACATTACTAAGACTATTACGTCCATTAGTAAGTAGGCGTAAGAAATATTCATCTTAGTCTTGTTTGACACTACAAGGGCCAGGGCATCGTCTCCACCTGTGGCTCCTCCTTGAGATACTACAAGTCCACAACCTAGTCCAATTCCAATACCTCCAACTATAGCTGCCAAAAGTGGATAGCTGTAAAGATTAGGGAGTATTGGTCCCATAATGGAAAATATTTTATAAAAAACGGCAAATAATATAGAAGCTAATAAAGTCTTTCTTAAAAATGCCTTTCCAAAAATATTTATTCCAATAATTATACAAATCGCATCCATTATTAAACTTAGGATCGATGGGTTTATACCAAGGGTCCTATAAAATAATATTGCCAGTCCTAGGATTCCACCTTCTGTAATTTGAGATGGGATATGAATGTTTACAACTGTAAAAGCCTCAATCATAGATCCTAAAATAATACTAATTAATCCTGCTCTTGTTAATTTTAACCAAGTCAGCTTTTGATTTAGCATTTTAACACCTCCTTAATATTTTGCAATATTAGAAGGGTATCCAACCAACAAAAAAAGACTGCTGTCGGTCGTAAGGATAACCTTCGTACTTTTGCAATCTCGTGGTGTTGATGCTTTTTATTTGCTGATTTTTTCTTGTAAAAACTCTGAGCATAATAGTTACTTTTTCGCTTTTTATCTGCCACATCAGGCATATAAAAGGCTCTTAGTCGTAAACTTTAGCATCAGATAAAAACTACCTGAAAATTTCGGTAACCACCGTAAAATACTTAAATCAACTTCAATATTATAAGTTTTTATTCTACAAATTGCAAGTATTTTTAGAAAATAAAACCCCTTAATTTTTTACTATTTTTTTATTTCTCATAAAAAAAGACCTAAGTTTACAAACTTAAGTCCTAAAAAAACCCCTCGCTTCATGAGAAGTTGAGGGGTTTTATTTATCTTAGGTGTTTTTATTTTTCCATTAATTTTGAACCATTTACTTTGATTCCAGGTCCCATTGTTGATGAAACTGTTACTGATTTTAAATAACGACCCTTAGCAGCTGCTGGTCTTGCTTTAATAATAGCATCTGCAATTGTCTTGAAGTTTTCAGCAAGTTTGTCAGCTCCGAAAGAAACTTTTCCGATTGGAACGTTGATAATAGCAGCCTTGTCAACTCTATATTCAACCTTACCAGCCTTGATTTCTTTTACAGCTTGTTCTACATCAAATGTAACTGTACCTGATTTAGGGTTTGGCATAAGTCCCTTTGGTCCAAGAACTCTACCGATTTTACCAACTACGCCCATCATATCTGGAGTTGCAATAATTACGTCAAATCCAAACCAGTTTTCGTTTTGGATTTTTTCAACTAATTCTTCTCCGCCAGCGAAGTCAGCACCAGCTGCTTCAGCTTCCTTAATCTTGTCTCCCTTAGCAAGAACAAGTACCTTAACTTCTTTACCTGTTCCGTTAGGAAGTACTACAGTACCTCTAACTTGTTGGTCAGCGTGTCTTGGATCTACACCAAGTCTCACTGCAAGTTCTACTGTTTCGTCAAAGTTTGCCTTAGCAGTTTTTGTAACTAAGTCAAGAGCTTCATTAACATCATATAAATTCGATCTATCTACAAGCTTAGCGCTTTCTTGATATTTTTTACCTCTTTTTGGCATATTTACCTCCTTCGTGGTACCTACGGCTCAGCCTCCCACTTATCTTTCTACTTCTATACCCATACTTCTAGCTGTACCAGCGATCAATTCAACAGCTGCTTCTAAGTTTGCTGCGTTAAGATCTGGCATCTTAGTTTTAGCTATATCTTCAACTTGTGCCTTTGTTAGCTTTCCAACTTTTTTCTTGTTAGGTTCACCACTAGCTTTTGGCAAATTAAGAGCTTTCTTAATAAGCACTGCTGCTGGTGGAGTCTTAGTGATAAAAGTGAAAGAACGATCTTGATAAACTGTAAGAACAACAGGGATAATCATACCTGCTTGATCTTGAGTCTTTGCGTTAAATTCCTTTGTGAACTGCATGATGTTTACACCATGAGGTCCTAGTGCTGTACCAACTGGTGGAGCTGGTGTAGCTTTTCCTGCAGGAATTTGTAATTTTACTAATGCTATGACTTTTTTTGCCATTTTATTTCCTCCTTGTGGTAATGCGGGTTTACCCTCCCACACATCTCTTACTCTTTAATAATTTGATTGAAATCCAATTCAACTATTGTATCCCTTCCAAACATGGAGATACAAACTTTAACTTTTTCCTTGTCGTAATTGAAGTCGTCAATTTTACCCACCAAGTCTTTGAAGGGTCCATTTATAACCTTGACTAACTCCCCTATCTCGTAATTATCGAATAACTCTTTGTTATCAGTAACTCCAAGTAGTAACACTTCTTCATCAGTTAGGGGTACAGGCTTAGATGCAGGTCCAACGAAACCAGTTACACCTCTTGTATTTCTTACAAGATACCAAGTTTCGTCATTCATAATCATGTTTACAAGGACATAAGATGGGAACATCTTTCTTTCCTTTGCCTTGGACACGCCATCTTTTGTTTCCACATAGTCTTCCATAGGAATCCTAATGTCGAAGATGACATCTTCCATGCCACGATTGTGAACCATAGCTTCCATATTTGCCTTTACCTTTTTTTCATAACCTGAATAAGTGTGTATTACATACCATTTTGAAGCTTCATTGTTGTTAAGCTCTTGTGTATCCAACTATAACACTCCAATCAATAAATAAAACCAAATAAAAACATTATGATCTTATCATATGCTAGTAATAGTAGTGATGACAAAATAACTGCCACGATTACTATAATAGAATATTTGATTACAGTATCCTTAGTAGGCCATACAACTTTTTTGAATTCAGATTTCACACCTCTAAAATATCTACCTAGACCGCCTTTTTTCTCTTCAGTCTTAGGTGTAGTTTTAGTAGCCATAAATCCTCCTTACTTAGTTTCCTTATGTGTTGTATGTTCTTTACAGAATTTACAATACTTTTTAAGTTCCAATCTTTCAGTAGTATTCTTTTTGTTCTTATATGTCACATAATTTCTGTTTTTACATTCTGTGCACTCAAGTACTACTCTATCTGCCATAAAAACACCTCCAGTGCTAAAAAAAAGAGCCGCCTTTGGCTCCTCCTAATTTACTCAACAATATTATCACATAAGACTTCTTTTGTAAAGATATTTATTGTAAATTTTCTCTATTTTTTAAGCTTTTGTCCCATTAAAGTTTCCTAACAAAAAAATGATTTTTTATACTCAAAAAATTAAATTCTTAGATATATTTTTGTAGAAAAATAAAGAATCTAAAAAGAAGCCCTATATTAAGTGGGAATATCTTTATAAGTTCAGGTAAATATCTAATCTCCTGCAATACTTTTTTAATAGTTTCCTTTTCCCTTTGACTAAAAGTAGCTACATATTTTTTATTTAACAAAAATTGTCCAAAAATTAAAATAATCCCCAAAAGTAGACTTATAAATCCTGTCATCTTATTTATTTGTGCCAATTCAATATTCTTTTCCATAAAAAGATTTTGACAAAATACCGCAATCCTCATGGATATTGTTGAATTTAAAAAATAGTGAATTATTACAGTACAAGTGATGTTTTCTGTTATTGCATAAATAATTCCTAATGCAATACCAAATAAAAAACCTGATTTATATTTTCCGTAATGAAATAGTCCAAAAACTATTGCCATAACTAGGATTCCATAATCTCTTGAGACGTTCATTAACTTCCTTTGTACTATATATCTAAAGATATACTCTTCAAATAATACAAATAATATCATTGTAATGCTTACATATAAATCAATAGAACTAGTGGAATCATTGCTCATTTCTTGTAAAGCATCCAAATTTGTTGTTAAAATAATAATTCCCTGATAAATAAAAACATATTTTAAAAATAAAATTAACTCTTGTACTTTTATTTCTTTTATTCCCTTGATTAAATCTTTAAAAAAATCCCTAATATGGATACCAAATAAACAACTAAATCCAATAAAAATTGAAATAGGATTTAAAAGAGACCTAAATACAAAAAAAGAGTATGAAGTTCCTTTAAATTTAACTGATGCCAAAAAAACAAAAATAATAAAAGAAACTATTACTGCATATCCAATTTTTTCTAAAATTTTTTTCCTATCTAAATTCATTGTATAATCTCCTTTTTTATTTTTTTGTGATTTTAATTACCTTTCTCTTTCGTAAAGTTTTCTAAAATCAAATTCATTTGATCTAGCTTTTCATAATCAAAAATTTGCCAGTGGTGAGGAAGTAATAAATTATATGGTGGGAGTGAAAATCTCTTGTCTATTAAGAGAATCTTCCCCCTATCATCTTCTGTCCTTATGACCCTGCCTGCTGATTGGATGACCTTGATCATGCCTGGATAGATGTAGGCGTACTCGTAGCCCCTTGAGTATTTTTTTTGGAAGTGGGACTTTAAAATATTTCTCTCGTAAGAAAGTCCAGGCAGGCCAACACTTATTATGGCAACTCCCCTTAGTCTTTCCCCAATTAAGTCTATGCCTTCAGAGAAAACTCCTCCCATAACTGCAAAGGCCCTAGTTGATGATGAGAAGGTAAAGTTGTTTAAAAATTCTTCCCTCTCTCCTTCTGTCATTTCTCTTTCTTGCTTGATGACATCTCCATAAATTTCTACATATCTCTCATAGACTGCTTCCATGTAGGAATAGGATGGGAAGAAGAAAATATAATTGCCATCATCTTGGGAAAATTCTCTGAGGTTATCAATTATTTCGTCAATTGATTCTTCCCTGTCCCTATAAACTGTAGAAATTTTATTGTTGCGAAGGACTAAAAGATTTTTTGGGTCAAAGGGAGATTCAATCTTATAGTAGGAAGTTTCTTCGTCTGCCCCCAGAAGTTTTCCATAATACTTAATTGGGTTTAGGGTTGCAGAAAAAAATATGGAAGACCTTGGTGCCTTCAAAATATTTTTAAAGATTGGAGCAATGTCAAGGGACTTTATCCTTATCTTGTCCTCGTCCTTTATGGAAACAAAATCCTTGTTATAGTACTCCAAAATTTTGATGTAGTTAAAGAGGGCAAAATAAATATCCAAGGCTTCTTCATAATCTTCTTGGTCCTTGTCCTTGGTCAAAAAGTCGTTCATGGAAAAAACTGTCTTCTCCACTTCCCCATTAAATCCGATAAAAGACTCATAAGAATAAAAAGTCTTGCGTGAGTCCAACTTTTGAAATTCTTCAAGGGCTTGAGTCAAGTGTCTTCTCGCTGCCTTCCTCTTTTTTGGCAAGATCTCCCTTAATCTTTCAAGGTCAGGAATAGAAACTTCTGCCGAATACATATCCCGCCCCCTTTCAAGGAGGTTGTGGCTCTCGTCAACTAGGAGGGTGAACCTCAGCATGGAATTTTCAAAAAATCTCTTTAGATATACTGTTGGGTCAAATATGTAATTGTAGTCGCAGACAATAAAGTCAGAAAAGTCTAGTAGGTCAAGCTGGTATTCAAAGGGACAAACCATGTGGAGCCTTGCAAACTTTTCAATATTTTCTCTTGTAAAGTTGTCGCAGGCATCAAAGATGTCGATTATAGCATCATTGACCCTGTCAAAGTGACCTTTGGCATAGGGACAGTCCTTGGGATTGCAGGCGACCTTGTCGTTGATGCAGATCTTGTCCTTGGCTGTGACAATTGTAAGCTTTAACCTGAGTTTTTTATTTAAAAGTCTTTCAAGTCCGTCCTTGGCTGCGTTTTTACCAGTAGACCTTGCCACAAGGTAAAAGGCCTTGTCAATCTTGTCCTCTCCCATGGCCTTAATTGTTGGAAATATTGTGGAGATTGACTTGCCAATCCCCGTTGGGGCTTCAACAAACAGTTTATTTTCATCATCAATGGTGTTATAGACTGCAACAGAAAGTTCTCTCTGCCCCTTCCTAAAGGACTTAAAGGGGAATTTTAATTTTTTTATAGACTGGTCCCTTGTGTCCTTCCACTCAACTATCCTTTTTGAAAACTCAAGATATTCCACAAGAGTTCCCATGAAAAAATCACGAAGTTCTCCAAAAGTGAAAGTCTTTTTTATGTTTAAAATTTCTTCTGACTCCAACTGATAGTAAGTCAGCATGACATTTATCTCATCAAGTTCATGGTCCTTGGCATAGATGTAGGCATAGCACTTGGCTTGGGCCCAGTGCATTATGTTTTCTTCTTTCTCAAGGTCCTCTAGCTCCCTTGTAGTTGATTTAATTTCATCAACTGTCACTTGGTCTGTGACCTCAATCCCATCGGCACGGCCCTCAACAGTAAAATTTATTCCCTCAATTTCTTCTGTGGTCCTCAAAAAAACTTCTGTCAAGAAGTCCTTGGAGTATTCTCTTTGGACCTTTTGATGTGCCTTGATCCCTTCCACAGCCCTCTTGTTGGAAAAGAATCTCCTGTCTATGTCGCCAGACCTCTTGACGAATTCTATTAAATTTCTTACAGAGATTCTTACTTCCTTCACAATAAATCCTTTCTATTATTTATAAGCTTATTCTAAATCTAAAAAATCAAGTTGCCTTAGGGCTTCAAACAAAATTATATTTGCAGAGTTTGATAGGTTCAAACTCCTGCCAAAGTCTTTTAACATAGGAATCCTTATGGCATTTTCATAATTTGCAAAAATTAAATCTTCTGGCAGACCACGAGTTTCTGGACCGAAAACGATAAAGTCCCCATCCTTGTATTCAACATCTGTGTACTTTTTCTTTGCCTTAGTCGAAGCAAGGTAGAAGTTGTTATCAGGATACTTTTCCACAAGTTCTTCATAGGAATCGTAATAAGAAATATCCACAAGATGCCAGTAGTCAAGGCCTGCCCTCTTTAGATGCGTGTCATCAACAGAAAAACCCAGGGGCCTTATGAGGTGGAGCCTTGACTGTGTAAGTCCACAAGTCCTAGCTATGGCACCTGTGTTAAAGGGAATTTCTGGTTCATAAAATACTATATTTAACATGATTTATCTCCTTCTAAAATTTCTATGGCACACTTTATCCCGTCAAGGGCAGAAGAAATTATTCCACCAGAATAACCTGCTCCCTCCCCAATGGGATAGAGGTTTTTATATTTTTCGGTCCTGTAATTTTCTCTCACAATTCTCACTGGGGAAGAAGTCCTAGTTTCAACACCAGTTAAGATTGCATCGTCACTTGCAAAGCCCTTTACCCTCTTGTCCATAACCTTTAGGGCATTTTTTATAGCCTTGTTAATAGATTCTGGATAAATTTCATTTAGGTCGGCAAAGACATATCCTGGTATAAAAGTCGGCTTGACCTTACCAAGCTTTTCTGTAACTTTACCTTCCATAAAGTCCCCTAGCCTTTGGACTGGGGCCTTGCCTCCTCCCATTTCATAGGCATTTTTTTCAATCTCATTTTGAAAGTTCATGCCAGCAAGATTTCCCTGACCATAAATTTTTTCGTCTATTGTTGCAACTACAGCCGAGTTAGAATTGTCCCCATCCCTGTCGTGGTAGGACATTCCATTTACGCAAACTTGTCCCTCAATGGAAGAGGAGTTGACAACATAGCCACCTGGGCACATGCAAAAAGTATAAACTGAATGATCAAAGTCCTTATCAGTTACATTTAATTGATAAGTTGCTCCTGGCAGTTTATCTGAATTCATCCCAAATTGAGCAAGCTCAATATCCTTTCTCAGGTGTTCAATCCTAAAGCCAACTGCAAAAGGCTTAGACTCAATAAGTCCATGGCCATCTAGGGTCCTAAAAGTGTCACGTGCAGAATTTCCAAGGGCCAAGATGTAGGCATCGGCTTTATAGTCACCCTTGTCGGTTATAATTTTACTAACCTTTCCTTCTTCAAGCTCAAAGTCCAAAAACTTCTCGCTAAAGTGGTAGGTCCCACCTAAGTCTTCAATTTCTTTTCTCATGTTTTTTATGACGTCACGCAAGATATCTGTCCCAATGTGAGGCTTTTGCTCATAGAGAATTTCTTCTGGAGCACCATGGTCAACGAAGATATCGAAAATCTTACCCATCCTCTTGTCCTTGGAACGTGAAGTCAACTTTCCATCAGAAAAAGTTCCTGCTCCACCTTCCCCAAATTGGACGTTGGACTCCTCATTTAAGACTCCTTTTTTGTGGAGTTCTTCAATGTCTTTGACCCTTTCGTCAACTGGCTTCCCCCTCTCAATTAGGGTCACTTTGACACCCTTCTTTGCAAGGAGGTAGGCTGCAAAAAGTCCTGCAGGTCCAGTTCCAACAATTACTGCTGACTTGACTCCATTTTTGTTTTCAACTTGAAGCTTCTCTTCCTTAAAGACTGCCAGATTATTCTTAAGTCTCTTTTGGACTTTCTTGTCTATTTCATCAAGATCTAAGCCAATGACAACTTGGTAGACAAAATTCAATCCCTTCCTTGCATCGAGAGATTTTTTGTAAATCTTAAAGTCAAAATCCTTCTTATTTATTTCTTTTTCTATTTTCTCCCTCAAAAACCCTTGGTCCTTGTCATAGGGAATTTTTATATTTCTTAAAATTATCATTTTTTCACCAAGGACATTATAACACGAAAAAAGTCTCTTTTATCAATTCTCACAAATGCTATAATGAAAGAGGAGGTAAATATGCAAAAAGATTATTCATACATAAAAGTTATAATTATTGCTGTCCTTCTCGCCCTTTTTGTAAGAAGCTTTCTTTTTAACGTGGTGAGAGTCCAGCAAACATCAATGTATCCAACAGTGAAGCCCAATGACATAATCCTCTCTTCTTCCCTCTACAGGTTCAAAAAAGATTACAAAAGAGGGGACATAATTGTCTTCAAGTCTCCTTCAGAGAAGAAGATGTTAATCAAAAGAATTGTTGGACTTCCTGGAGAGAAAGTCGAAATTTACGACGGATCAATTTACATTGATGGAAAAATTTTAGAAGAAAAATATTTTGAGGAAAAACCCTACACCCTGTCTCCCACAAGAGTCTTTAATGTAAAAGAAGATGAGCTCTTTGTCCTTGGCGACAACAGAAGCCCCAGAGGGTCTGTTGACTCAAGAGAATTTGGACCAATTAAGATAAAAAGTATAAGGTCCCATCCCTTCTACAGGATTTTTCCACTAAATTCAAAAAAATTTATAAATAATTATTAAAAAAGAGACCTCACTGGGTCTCTTCTTTTATTTTAGGAAGTCTCACATCAAAGACTGTCCCCCTTATTTCTCCATCTTCATTTACATTGTCACTAATCAGGACTTTGCCGCCTAACTTTTCTACAATATTTTTCACAAGATTTAGGCCAATTCCATAGCCACCAGTCTTTTTATTTCTCGATTCATCTATCCTATAAAATAAATCAAAAACTTTTTCCCTATCTTCTTCATCAATCCCAGGGCCTGTGTCTTTGACATACATAAAATAATTTTCATCATCTTCAGAGAAATCAAAGACCACATCTCCTCCATCTCTATTGTAAGAGATGGCATTCTTCCCAAGATTGTAAAGAACCCTCTCCAAGAGGATATCGCTGGTGTAAATTTCTTTACTCGCCACTTTAGAAATTATTCTTATACTTTTATCTTCAGCTAGTTCTTCCAAGTCAAAGGCAATTTCTTCCACCAAGTCTCTTATGTTAAAATTTCTTAAAACTGCATTTTCCCTTCGATTTAAAAATAAAAGTGACTCAATAATTTTTGAAATCCTGTCGATATTCTCATCAAAATTTTCCAGAAGTTCCTTTAATTCTTGGTCTTCAATTTTATTTTTCATTAGATAAATCTCAAGAGAAGACTTCATAACAGCCACTGGGGTGTTTAGCTCATGGGCAATAGATGATGACAGGGCCTTCTCCCTTGCATAGGACCCATAAATCTTATCCATAGACTTTTGAAAGGCAAGAGACAGGTCACTAATCTCCTGTGACTGACCAGGCATGTAGATATTTTCTTGGTTCCTTACATTGTCAATGTCAATTTCTTGGACCCTCTCCTTTAATTCCTTTAAGGGCTTAAGGCTTCTAGAAACTAAAAAATAATAAACCAAGGACCCAAGGGCAATGGTAGACCCCATAACTATTAGGGAAAAGTTTTTAATCTCCCTTGTGGACTTTAACTTTGAGTCTTCAAGGACAATAAAATAATCTTCATTTCCCCTCTTTGTCTCTTCCACTATAAGTTTTTCCCCTATGTCTTGGATTCTCTTTTCCTGATACCTTCCAATAATATAATTGGAAGTCGCCGTCATTATAATAAAAATTAAAATAATTGAAAGGATAAGTTTGAAGATAAGAGTATTCTTCACATTTTTAATTTTCTTCATCAATAATGTAGCCCTTTCCAATTTCATTTCTTATAATATTTTTGCCAAGCCTGTCCTTTAGCTTTCTCCTAAGAGCAGACATGTGAACCCTCACAACATTGGAGAAGAGGTCCACCTCATCATTCCAAACATGGTCCATTAACTCTTCAGCAGTTACATACCTTCCCAAATTAAAAAATAAATATTCCAAGATCCCAGCTTCCTTGGCAGTTAACTTTAGAGGCTCTTTATTTATTGTGAAGGTCCTCTTTATTGTGTCAAACTCAACTCCATGGGCCCTTATAAGAGAGTCACTAATTGAGGTCTTACGTCTCAAAAGGGACCTAATCCTCGCCTTTAATTCCTCAAAATGGAAGGGTTTTAAGATATAATCGTTGGCTCCCAGATCAAGTCCCCTAACCCTGTCGTCAACATCTGATAGGGCAGTTAACATTATGACATTGACCTCCTTGTCACGGTCTCTTATCTCTTCCAAGATTTCAAAACCATTCTTTCCAGGCAAGTTTATATCCAAGATTATAAGGTCATAAGAATTTGTAAAGGCCATAAAGGACCCCTCATCTCCGTCTAGGGCAGTATCAACTGCGTAGCCTGAGTGAACTAGACCTTCCTTGATGGACTTTAAAAGTTTTTCCTCATCTTCAACAATTAAAATTTTCATTTTTCCCTAACCCATTTTTCATGGTAGACCTTGTAATTTGGATCTTTTATTTCTGTCTTATCAACTAATTTGAAATCGTCAAAATCTGGTATAAAGGTATCAGCACCTTCCACTACTGTGTCCACTCTTGTCACAATAAGTTCGTCAATCCTATCCCAAAGGAGTTTGACAATTTCTGCCCCACCAATGACAAAGACTTCCTTGTTTGGATATTTTTTTATAATTTCATCAAGCTTTTCCTCTGAGTCTACGTAGAACAAGTCTTCCTTATCTTCTTTCTCTGACCTAGTGAAGACTACAGATATCCTATTGGGAAGTTGCCTTCCAATATCGTCAAAAGTCTTACGTCCCATTACAATAATATTATTTGTAGTGTAGTTCTTGAACATCTCAAGGTCATCATCAACAAACATAATTTGCTCGCCATCTTTGGCAATGGCATTATTATTATCAACTAAAATTAGTAGTTTCATTTCGTCCTCCTTTAATTGTCCTTAAAAATATAATATCCTAGAAGTCTCACTATGCCTAGGATTTTTTATCTTCTCTTCCTATTTAAATTTTAAATCAAATTTTCACTTGTAATTTTTTTCATTGTCTGCTATACTAATGTTGTTATGGCGACATAGCCAAGTGGTAAGGCACGGGTCTGCAACACCCTTATCACCGGTTCAAATCCGGTTGTCGCCTCCATAATAAAAAGTCTACTGAATTTTTCAGTAGATTTTTTTTTGCATTTTTTTATTTTTTATAAGTCATGAATTCTTTAGTCCCAATAATTTCTTATTAGCTCAATCTCCCTTATAAATTTAACTTTAGTCAAGAGACTCAATAGCTTCGAGGATATTCCCATCGGGATCATAAAAGTAAAGGGCCTTGCTCTTGCCAAAGCCATATTCTGTGGAGTCAAAAACTTGTGGCGAAGACATGACTCCTACTCCCTTATCAAGTAAGTCCTTATAAAATCCTTCTATATCTTCCACCCCAAAACAAAGTTCTGATATTGAAGTCTTAAAAAGTGAAGGCTCATCATCTTTAACTTCTCCTCTTTCAAACTCAATAAGTTCAACATCAGGACAGCCTTCTCCTGTCATGGGACTTAGGTAGGCAACCTTGGCCCTTATGTCTTTGCCATTGAAGAGCCTGTCTGTTGACTCACCCTCCATATACATGTATCCCTTGTAGTCAAGTCCAAGGACATCCCTATAAAATTCAATTGATCTGTCAAGGTCCCTAACCGTTAGTCCAATGTGGGCTATATTTTTTATCATTAAATTACCTCCTTAAAGGTCTTCTTCCTTAATGATAACAAGTTGCTAGGTCCTAGTCAAAATTGGACCTGGTTTTATTGAGATTATTACCATAAAAATTAATATCTTATAGAAATTTATAATTTCAAAAATATAAGTTGATGGAAACTTGGGAAGTCACAAAAAATTGTTAATCCATAAAAATTTACTAAATCACAAAAAATTACGAAACTACGAAAAATTATTAGGTCATAAATTTTTATAAACTAGTAAAAAATTATTAAGTCATGGAAATTTATTAACTAATAAGAGTTTTCTAAATCATAGTTACTTATAAGCCTACAAAAAATATGACCTGAGAAAAAATTCCCAGGTCACAAGTATTTATAAAGTTACAAAGATTTAATTAACAATAACTTATAATTAATAATTAAAAAATCCCTTCCCAATAAAAATAAACACAATAAAAAATCCACCGGCGTAGCCGGTGGTTTTGCTTTTGCGGTCCAAAGGACCTTTTTTACTAGCTGCGCCTCAAGGACGCTTGTGGTTTACCACTTGCAATCTCTACTTGCTAACCCCTAAAGGGGTCTGTATTGTCCATGGTTATCTGACCACTTAATTCATCTTCTTTAAGTTGGTTGTGAATATACTCTTTTATTGCTTTTGTATTTTTGCCTGCTGTATCTACATAGTATCCTCTGCACCAAAATTGCCTTCCCCTATATTTGTATTTTAAGCTACCCCATTTGTCATATATCATTATGCTGCTTTTCCCTTTTTAAAAATCCCATAAAACTAGACACACTCAATTTTGGTGGTATCTCTAGCAACATGTGTACATGATCTGGACAAACTTCTGCTTCTATTATGTTAACACCCTTCCAGTTGCAAAGCTCTCTTAATATTGCACCTATTTCCAATCTTTTACTTCCGTAAAATACTTTCCTTCTATATTTTGGAGCGAACACTACATGGTATTTACAATTCCATTTTGTGTGTGATAAACTATGTGTATGATTTAAATTCATAAAAAACCTCCTGTTATTTTTGTGTTCTGGTAAACCACAAATTTATTTTAACACGGAGGTCTTTTTATTTTTTGTTATTCATCGCTAAAGCTAAATTGAACCCCCGGTCCAACCGGGGGTATTCTAATTACAAAAAAACCGCAAGATAACTTGCGGCTTTTTTAGCATTTATTTAACTGTAGGGATTAATACCATCCTCTAAGTTTCATAGCTTTGTCAATTGATTGGATAGCGTACATGTAAACTCCTTCTCTAGGAACTACATCAAATTCGTCACAAACGCCGAATACGCCTTCGATAGCTTTCATCATGTCAGCTTCTTGTTTTTCTTCTACTTCAGCTTCTGTCCAGTACATTCCGTATTGGTTTTGAACCCATTCGTAGTAAGAAACTAGAACTCCACCAGAGTTAGTTAAGATGTCTGGAGTAAGTTTGATTCCTCTTTCAGTAAGAACCTTGTCTCCTTCTGGAGTTGTAGGACCGTTAGCTGCTTCACAAACTAATTTAACATTAAGTTTTTGAGCAACGTCACCAGTAATTACGTTTTCTAGAGCTGCTGGAATTAAGATATCCCATTCGCCTGTCCAGAAATCATCAGCTGAGATTTGTTTTGCATCTGGGTAGCCGATTAGTGTGTGGTGTTCGTTCTTGTAATCAAGAAGTTTTTTGAAGTCTAGTCCATTTTCATTGTATAGAGCGTAGTTTCCTTCTTTTTTGTCCCATTCAGCTAGAGCGTAAACTTTTCCGCCTTGTCTTTCAATGTTTTTAACTGTGAAAGATCCAACGTTACCGAAACCTTGAACTGCAATCTTAGCGTGTTTGAAGTCAATTCCTTCACGTTTAGCAGCTTCTCTAGTTACTACTGCAACACCAAATCCTGTTGCTTCGTTTCTTCCTTCAGATCCACCAAGTCCAACTGGTTTACCTGTGAAAGTTCCTATATCTTGTCTGTCTCCGCTTAGTTTGATGTATTCATCAATGAACCAAGACATAATTTGTCCGTTAGTGTTAACGTCTGGAGCTGGAATATCAATTCTTTCTCCAAGGTATTTGTGAAGTCCTCTTACCCAACCTCTTGAAAGTTGTTCTAATTCTCTATCAGAAAGTTCTGATGGGTCAACACAAATTCCACCTTTTCCTCCACCGTATGGAAGGCCAAGTGCGCCACCTTTGAAAGTCATCCAAAGTGAAAGAGCCTTAACTTCGTCAAGGTTTACATTTGGATGGAATCTACATCCACCTTTAGCAGGACCAACTGCTGTTGAGTGAGCTGATCTCCAACCTTTGAAAACTTTAACTGAACCATCATCCATCTTTACTGGAATAGAAATTTCAATTACTCTTTCAGGTTCTTTTAGAATTTCATAAACAGCTGGGTCACAACCTAGCTTGTCACATGCAGCCTTAACTTTTTGTTGAGCTGCTACTAACGGATTTAAAGTATCTGTCATTTTTAACACTCTCCTTTATGTATAATCATGATAACCATTTCTTACAGTCTTAATTATAGCAAATAGAAATATTAAGTTCAAGCAAGGCCACTAAGTTTAACTAATTGTTTGAAATTATAATTTTAGTTTAATCATTTTATTTTTTTTTGCCCTTATTAATTCAATTCGTAAACAATGGCCCTTTTTTTATTATTTTTAGTCTATATTTTTATTCTTAAGAAATTTATCTTTATACTTAAAAAATCTTAGATTTTTCAGTCCTGTAATCATTTTCATTAACTTGCTAAAGCCTTAAGGCTCCAAGCTTTCTCATTACATTTTACCAATTTTTTCTCCATATAAGATCCTTCTATTTAATAAATTTATAGCTTATAATTTCCTTTAATATAGTGTATCATAACAACTGAGGTGATAGTGTGAACTTACAAAAAGTTAGTCTAAAGGACTGGTTTTTTTCTAAAACATTTGGCAGGAAATTGCTTTCTGTAATCTTTTGTAGCATAATAACTGCCTTTTCAATTACATATATTATTAAACCCAACCTACTTATATCGGGAGGACTCACAGGTCTATCAATTTTGACTTCCAATGTCACAGGCCTTAGCCTTCCCCTACTAGTCTTCTTGTTGAACCTTCCAACATCAATTTTAAGTCTCATATTTTTAGATAAGGACTTTACATTTTTTTCAACCCTTGTAATTTTTCTTCTATCTATGTTCATTTCCTTTTTCGAAAAACTTGCCCCAGGATTTTATCTCACTCAGGAGCCCATCCTTGCCTGTATCTTTGGTGGCCTCTTAAATGGAATTGGCGCAGGCTTTGCCTTTAGGAATGGAACATCAACTGGTGGTCTCGACATAATAGCCGCTATATTAAAGAAGAAATTTAACATAACTATTGGCAACGTCCTAATGGCCATTAACCTCATAATAGTTTCTTGCCTTGGTTACCTTTACTCCATTGACAAGGTTCTATTCACACTTATCCTAATGTTTATTAACTACACTGTTATTGATAGGATCCAATTGGGAGTTGGCAAGCAAAAGCAAGTCCTAATTATTTCTGATTATAATGAAGAGATTGCAAAGGAAATTTATGCAGAAGTCCACAGGGGAGCAACTTATATTAAGGGAGTGACTTCCTACAAGAAGAAGGACGTCTACATCCTCTACGTTGTCTGCTCTTCAAGACAACTTGTCAAGCTTAGGCAAATAGTAAAACACACTGACAAGGATGCCTTTGTCACAGTTTCTGACACATCAGAAATCCTTGGCAATGGCTTCAAGGAAATTTCAATTTAATTTTACGAAATAAAAAAACCACGATTATCAAGTCGTGGTTTTTGTTATTTTTACAAGCTTATTTAGTTTTTTAATTTTCTAGTTTTTCATGGCTCCATAATAATCTACAAAGTCACATTTTTCTATAAATTTATTAAGATTTACAAAGTCACATTTTTTTCACGACTTTATAATAATTTACTAACTCATAATTTTTCATAACTTCATAATAATTTATAAAGTCACAAACATTTATAAATTCAAGCCATTTGTCCTGCTGCCAAGTAAATCCAAATCAAGACCCAGTCGTAAATCATGTGGACTAGGTAAGTCACTGTCAAGTTCTTTGACAAGACATAGGACATGGAAAGTCCAGTTCTAATTATGGAAATCACAAGGACTGCCTGGACAATGTTGAAGTTGTAAGTTGAAAGGTGCATGGCCCCAAAAATCACTGATGACACAAGTATTGCCACAAAGGTCTTTAACTTATCATTCTTTGTCCTCATCTTGTTAATAACAAACAAGAAGGGGATGATAAAGATAATTTCCTCGGCAATAAACTGAACCATAGTGGAAACAATAAACCTCTTTATATTTTCATCAGTCAAAATATCAAAAATTGGATTAGCTGAACCTTGGACTCCCATTTGAGCCATTACAATTGATGCAAAAATTACTGCCACAAAAGAAAATCCAAGTCCTATTAATATATATAAGAGGTCTTTCATCTTGAGGGGCAAGAAAATTTTTAAAATAAATCTCCTGTCCACCACCCAAAGGGACATTAGGGACAAGACACTTATCAAAAGGGCCATGAGGATTTCATTTTCAATCCCAAAAAGAGCAAAGACCAAGCTAACTAAGAAGAAGGACCCTATGGCAAGGAAGAGGGACAGGACCCACTTCCAAGTCTTGGCTTCTATTCTTGGATAAGTCCTTTTATACTTATTCAAATTCAATCAGCCCTTCTTCAGTCAAAAGATATTCCAAGGCTTTATCATAATCTTCGTGAACAAGGCTTTCCACATATTGGTCAGAATATCCAATCCCCATCCTCACTGTGTCTACCTTGGCGAAGAACTTGTCATAGTAGCCTCCACCGTAGCCAAGCCTGTATCCTTCCTTGTCAAAGGCAAGTCCCGGTGTAATAGTTAAGTCCACATCTGTCACTTCATCTCCAGATTTTGGTTCCAAGATTCCCATCTTGTTTGGCTCAAGGTCATCAATCCCCTTTACTTCAACAGCAATCATCTCACTGCCCTTTACAAGGGGAACTAAAAGTTTCTTCCCATCAGCCAAGATGTCTTCAATTATTCCTCTTGTATCAACTTCAGACTTATAAGAGATAAAAACAAAAACAGATTTTGCCTTCTTGTAGATATCAAGTTGTCGCAAGTTATCTCTTATTAGCCTATCCTTACCTTCCTTGTCCTCAACATCTGCTCTTACTTTTGTATATTTCTTTCTCAATTCTTTTTTATCCATTAAAATTCTCCTTGTTCTCACAAATCTCTAGGTAATCACAATTCTTGCAGTCACTTGAAGACTCATAGTCCCCAGACCTTATAGAAGAAGCCAGTCTCCCTATCTCATCTTCAAATTTATTTAGGAGTTCATTTAAGTCTTCCTCTGTGAAATAATATTGTCCCCTATCGTCCTTTGGCAGGATGTCGGAATTTTTTATCACAGTGGAAACTTCTCCCCTCTTGACTGACCCGTAGGCCGCCATCGATATATTCTTACCCAGTTTTTTTCTACCTATAGCATAAAGAGGCATTTGGAAGGACTTTAGCTCTTCAATTTCTTTTTTCTTTTTCACCGAAGACCTCTTGTAGTCCATGAGGATTTCATTGTCACCAAGGGCATCAATCCTGTCAATCCTTCCCCTTATCTTTAGACCAGCAATTTCAGTTTCAAAGCCCTCTTCAAAATAAGCTGGCTTGTAACCATACTTGGCCTGGCCCTCCAAGTCCTTCTTTATATAATCTCCAAGGATCCTTTGAGAATTTAGGACAGAAACTTTATCCAAGAAGGAAAGATCATCAAAGTCTCCAAGATTTTCAACTTCCAAAATAATTTTTAACAAACTGTCTTCATTAAAGTCATCTTCTTTTTTGAAATACTTTTCCAAAACCCTGTGGTATTTTTCTCCCAGGTCAAGATAAAACCTGTCTTCATAATCTTTTTCCAACTTGCCTATCCTGTAGACCCTCTCAAAGAGAAAGCGTCTCGGGCAGTCCTTTAGGATGTCAAAGTCCGTTACAGAGTAAGGCCTTTCAGAAATCTTCTTGTTAATTTCCCCAAGCTCTCTATCATCAATTATATAATTGTGGTCCTTGACCTCCCTTGTCCTGTAAAGCCTTCCCGTCTCATAAATTTTCTCAACTTCAAGGACTTCTAGGTCCAAGTCAAAAATTAAAGAGTTTAAGACTTTTGAAAAACCTCTTTCCCTATCGCCAGTTAGGATCAAGACCTTTTCTGCCACAAGTAAATCATAAATCAAATAAAAATAGTCTCTCTTAAAATTATCCCTTACAAGTCCAAGGTCTTCCATGGCCCCTTGAGTCTCCTTCTTGTAGATGAAATTTGCCTTCTTGTCCTCTTGGTAGGAGTGGTCAAAGCCTATTAATATTAAATTTTTAAAGCCCCTATAATAATTGGAAGCCTGACTTGAGATTTCTAGACCTTCAAGGTTTTGGACCTCATCAAGCCTAATCTTTTCCATATATTTTTTTAATATCAAGACAAAGTCATCAAGGTCTATGGACTCATAAAAATCTCCCAAGCCCTCCATTTTTATAAGGACCTCATCAAGTTCTTCCAAAAATCTCCCGTCACGTCTTCTTGGACTTTCAGGATTTCTCTTTAAGTCATTTTCAATTTTTCCCCTGGCAGTCTCCAGATAGTTTTTGAAAAATTCCAGATAATAAGTCACATCTTCCTTTTGAAGAATATTCTCATCCTGAAGAAGTTGGACTCCACTTAAAAAATCATCCAGTTCTCCCTCATTTAGCCTAAGGTCCTTGATCCTAGAAAAATCTATGTCTCCTAAATTTTTAAAATTATAGGCCATAAGACTTGCTTCTAGATTTGTGACATCAAGTGGCAAAGGGAAATAGGAAAGACGAACTCTTTTCAAGGTATTTTCCTTGGACTTGTCGAGAAAATAATCTAAAAGCGTGATAAATTCCCTTTCAAGTAGGGACCTTTCCTTCCTTGGAAGGTTAAATTCTAGACCTTCAAAGCCTTCCCTTTGGCGAACTTTTTCTGAAAGACTAGGAGAACCACTTAAAATTGTCAGGTCACTAACTTTTTCTTCCTTTAAAAGTAACTTCAAGTTAGAAAAAAATAAGTTATAAAAATTATCTTTTGAAGACAATATTTTTATCTTTTCTCTATCAATTTCCTTTTTGTAATCAAGACCTTCTCTTTCCTCAAGTTCAAAGCCAAGGCCTTGCAAATTTTTTATAAGTCCATCCACAAGGTCTGACTCCATAAAATTAAAGGGGATGTCTATAAAAATATTTTTCCCATCAAGTCCCGACAAAATTTTTATTATCTCTTCTTCGGACTTGCCAAACTCCAAAAATCCAGAAATAATTATGGTGTCAAACCTAGTCCCCCTAATGGCCTCTTCCTTGACTCTCCCGTAAATGTCAAAGGACCTGGCTGCAAAATATTCCCTATAAATATCAAAGACTCTCCCCAAATCTTTGAAAATTTTCCCGGGAATCTTCTCAATATCACTTGATCCCAAATAATTTTCTGCAATGTCATCAAAAAAATCCAAAATTATATCCACAGTTTCTGGAAAAATTTTAAGATCACTTAAGTTTTCCTTGAGAATCTTTGAAAGGACAAGGTATTTTAAAACAGAATCAGGCCTCTTTGCCCTATTTCTTCTTCCAATTCCATCAAAGGTCTCGAACTCAGTCTTATTTATGTCCATGCCCCTGCCCAGCATGTCCCTTATGTAAAAATTTATGGCAGATTGAGAGGGCAAGATAAATAAAGTCCTCTCGCCCTTTAATTTTTCAAATCCTAAGTCTTCCCTGGGAGACCTAAAAATTATTTTCTTCATTTAATAAATCACCTAAATTTATCTTAAAAATATCCTCGGCTATGGTCTTCATCTTTCCATCAGGTAGGTAGACAAAGGACTTGTCTTTTAGATTTTTAAAATCATCTGACTCAAAAACTATGGCATAATTGTGGAGGAACTGCGAGTCCAGTCCCCTCTCCCTAAAGACCTTGTTGGTCCTAGGGTCCCCATACTTCCTGTCCCCAACAATGGCGAGGCCCTCTTCCTTCAAGGATGCCCTAATTTGGTGGGTCCTGCCAGTAATTAGGTTGACAGAAAGAAATGAGTAGTCTTTGTTAGACTTAAGGACCCTAAACTTTGTAAGAGACCTCTTGCCCTCATCTCTTGAGGCCTTTTTCATGACATTGTTCCCAGTCTTTTTAAGGTTGATGTCAACATCAAAATCTTTTTTGACTTCTCCAGCCACAAGAGTGACATAGAGTTTTTTTATCTCCCTATTTTTTATGGCCTTATTCAAGTCCTGCAAGGATTTCAAATTCTTTGCCCCAATTAAAATGCCAGAAGTGTTCCTGTCAAGCCTGTTGACAAAGGCAGGCCTAAAGGATTTCTCCAGCCTTGGATTATAATCTCCCTTGGCAATGAGATAGTCCACCATCCTGTCAAGGGCATTGTCCTGGTATCCCTTAGAATCATTGTGAGTGAGCATGTTGATGGGCTTCTTCACAAGTATTATGTCATCATCCTCATACAAAATATCTGGCAGTTTAGAATTTTTTGACTTCCTTATATCTTTTTTGAACTTCTCAATAGTTTCCTCTGCCAAAAATAATTTTATCTCGTCCCCATCACTTAAGATGTCCTCGGGCTTGGCCTTCTTCCCATTGACTTTAATGTTTTTCTTTCTCAAATTTTTATAAATAAAGGAAAGAGGAGCCTTTTCAAAATAGATTTTCAAAAACCTATCCAGCCTTCTTCCCTCGTCATTTTTATTAATAATAATTTTTCTCATAAAATCTCCAAACTTTTCATTTTAAGCCTTTGCTGATATAATTATATCAAAACATGATGAAAAGAGGTTTATTTTGAATAATTTTAACAAAGGCAAGCTCTTTTTTATTAAACTCTGCCAAGTTTTATTATCAATACTTTTCTTCTTATTCCTAATTTTTGTAATCAAGTGGAGGATGGATTCCCTTTACCTAAATTCAATTTCCACAAAAGATATAAAAATTGGAATAGTTGACGAAGTTAAAAAAACTTATGGAGAGATCCTTGTAGCAACAGGCCTAAGAGAAGAAAAAGCTGTTAAGCCCGTTGTCCTATTGGATGAAGATAAAAAAGACGAAGAAGATGAAAATGTAAATACCTTTACAGTTCCTGAAGGAACAAATCTAGATAGCCTTGGAGAACTTTTAATTTCCAAGGGTCTAATCGCAGACATGGCAACTTATAAGGACCTTGCAGAAGATATGCAAATTGGGGACAAGATTGTCCCAGGAGCCTATGAGTTTGACAAGGACATGAAGGTAAAAGAAATCCTTGCAGAAATTGCAGGCATTGAACTCAAGACTTACAAGCTAAACATAGCTGAAGGCGAAGGACCTGCCCAAGTAGGCAAAAAGCTACTTGACCTAGGAGCCATAGAATCAGACAAGGCCTTCGTGGAAGAATGCAATAGATTGGGAGTCGCTAGCTTCCAACCAGGCGACCACGAATTTACCATGCCATCAAAAGTAGAAAATGTAATAAGAGAACTTACACAAAATTAAAAAAATCATAACCACCGGCTGAGCCGGTGGTTTGTTTTGCCCCTATAAGGGGCTGTTACCGGCAGCATTCCATGCTTCGAACTTTCTTTCTCGTGCACCAATTTTCACAGCTGGTGCTAAAGCACCTTATTTTTTGCTTTTGTTTACTTGCTCACCCGTAAACGGGTCAACAAATTCTTTAATGCTTATTTGATCTGCCATGTAATCTTCTTTTAATTGATTTTTTATATATTCTTGTATCTTTTTCACATTCTTTCCTGCTGTGTCTACATAGTATCCTCTGCACCAAAAATGTCTATTTCCATATTTATATTTTAAGTTTGCATGCCTATCAAATATTATTAGACTGCTTTTTCCTTTTAAATATCCCATCGTTTGAGATATGCTGTATTTTGGTGGAATTTCCAACAACATATGGATATGGTCTGGACAGCATTCCGCTTCTATTATATTTATTCCTTTTCTATCACATAAATCTCTTAATATTTTTCCTATATCTTGTTTTAATCTTCCATATATTAATTGCCTTCTGTATTTTGGAGCAAATACTACGTGATACTTACAATTCCATGATGTATGTGATAAACTATTTTTATCCATTTTAGGATACCTCCCTTTTCTATTTATGCTACTGCCAGTAACATTAATAGTTTATCACGGGAGGTTTTTTGCTTGAAGCTAAAGCTTATTTTCCTACCACCAGCATAGCTGGTGGTTTATTCATACTAAAGCGTACAATGAGAAAAATCTGTAGGAAACTACAGATTTTTTTATTTTTATAAAATTGTAAAATCTTAAAAAAAAGTTTTTAAAAGCTGACGCTTTTATATGTCTTATTGGAGGGGCTTAGGGGCATCGTGAAGCTTATAAGTAGAGACTTCGTCTTTAAAAACTAAAGCTTTAGATTGCTTTATAAAGATTTCATCTTTTAAAAAAACTTTTGTAAAGCAGAGCTTTACGGTTTCATATTGGAGGGGATTTATACCCATTCGGGCACGAGTGGCTTATTAGATCGCCCTTACCTGTGCCTGCGTGGCATCCCCTCCAAACCTCCCCTGAACACCCCCAACGACCTGGCAGGGGCCTTTGCCTACAACCCCGATCGGCAGCCATCCTAAAAATTCAAAACTTGCTCGCTTCAAATTGTTTCAAGCAAAAAACTAATAATCAATAGAGTCGAAACCACCTGACTCTTTTTTTATTTGCGAGCTTCGCGTGAACCTAATCAACTCAAAGTTCGCTACGCTCCTTTTCCTTGTAAGGTTCATCGACTGAGCAATAAATTGCTCAAGCACATTGAATTTTTTGACGGCTGTCTTGCCTTTCGGGGTTCTTCTCCTTATGTTTACGGTTTTACCTCTACATGGTTTTAAACTTATGTAAAGTTACTTAACAAAACATAACAATCTTAATAAATCTTTCATTAAAAAAACTTAAACAATAAAATGTTAAGCTTTATCTTTTTATAAATTTCTATTTAATTGTGACCTTGTATTTTTTTATAACTTCGTGACAAACTATGACTTAAGGATTAAATGTGAGCTTGTATTTTTTTATGACTTCTTAAGAAATTATGACTTGATAATTAGTTGTAGGGTGATAACTTTTCACAACTTCACTACAAAATTTAACTTTTGGTTTAAGCCGTGAGCTGATCGAGTGCCCCAGCTTGTTAAAGTCTAATAGGGTTGTAAATTTTGCCAATAAGCTAAATAGTTATAAGTTAGTAAGCAAAAAGTTCGGAGACGTTAAAAAAATTTCACTGTTTGAGCGAAGCGAGTTTGAAATTTTTAGTCGGAGGACTTTTTGCGTATTAATGGTTTAGGCCCCTGCCAGGACGAGGGGATAGGGGGGAGGTTTAAGGAGGGGGAAAGGGGCCTCGCCCGCCCCTTGCACCCCCTCCTTATAGAAACTTAAAACCTTAGGTTTTAGAAAAAGATTCTAAAGATTAAATCTTTTATTAGATTCTTAAAGACTAATTCTTTTCCCCATAGTCATATGGAGAAATTTGTGATATATTTTAAAAAAAAGAAAAAGGAGTACACTATGCACAAGAATAGAATTTATAGACTTATAAATAAAATGGAAGAAGAAAATCTTCACCACATGATAATCTCAGATCCCTACGCAATTTTTTATCTCCTAGACAAGATGATTGAGCCAGGCGAAAGAGCCCTTGCCCTCTACATCCACAGGGATGGGGACGTAAAACTCCTTATCAACGAGCTCTTCCCTCAAGAAGAAGAGGCTGGCGTGGACTTTATTTGTTACAACGACATAGAAGACGGAATCGAAAAACTTTCCAAGTTTATAAAAGATGACGAACTTATAGGAATCGACAAATTTTGGTCTGCAAAGTTCCTACTAAGATTACAAGAGATCTTCCCAGACAAAAAATATGTAAATGGATCAACAATAGTTGACCATGTGAGGAGAATTAAGGACGAGGAAGAAAAACAATTGATGCGTGAATCCTCTGCCATCAACGACAAGGTCATGGAAGAACTTATCCCTTGGGTGGTGAAGGGCCTAAGCGAAAAGGAACTTTCCCAAAAGTTAAAGGAAATCTACAAGGCTAACGGAGTAGAAGAAGTTTCCTTTGAACCAATCACAGCCTACGGAAGATCAGCAGCAGACCCCCACCACTCCACAGACAAGACTAAGGGAAAAGTCGGTGATTGTGTAGTCCTTGACATTGGAGGAATCTATAAAAATTACGCATCAGACATGACGCGTACAGTTTTCATTGGAGAGGTAAGTGACCGTGCCAGAGAAATATATGAAATAGTAAAAGAAGCCAACCTTAGAGGAATTGCAGCAGCAAAGCCTGGCAACAAGATGTCAGACGTGGACAAGGCCGCAAGATCTTATATAGAAGAAAAAGGCTATGGCAAATACTTTACTCACAGGACAGGCCACTCCATAGGACTAGAATGCCATGAAGAAGGCGACGTCTCATCAGTAAACGATAGCCTCATAGAAGTAGGACAAATCTTCTCCATAGAACCAGGGATTTATCTATTAGAAGAAGGAATTGGAGTTAGGATAGAAGATTTAGTCTTGATAACAGAAGATGGGTGCGAGGTGCTTAATAAAGTCTCTAAAGAGTTAAAAGTAGTACCAATGAACTAAAGAAAATTTCTTTAAGAATTTTTTGATAAAAGGATTTATTTAATAAGGTTTTTGTAAAGCCAAGCTTTACTATTCTTTATCCGGAGGGGGTTTAGGAAATCAATATAAAAGTTTTTAAAAGCTGACGCTTTTATATTCTTTATAAGGAGGGGGAGCCAGGGGCAGGCGAGGCCCCTGATCCTTAAACCTCCCCCCTATCCCATCGTCCTGGCAGGGGCCCGACCCACTAATACGCAAAAAGCCCTCCGACTATTAAATATAGGAACACAAATTGTCGCAAGCTCCAATTTGCGAACTGACCTACCAGCAATTTGCTTCACAAATTGGGTTAGGTCATGTCAACTCACTCGCGACCTTTGTCCGAACAGTGAAATTTTTTTAACTTCTCCGAACTTATTGCTTACTAACTTATAACTATTTCGCTTATTGGCAAACATTAAGACCGTATAACATTTCAACAAGCTG
The DNA here is from genome assembly GCF_016726485.1 of Peptoniphilus harei. Classification (GTDB taxonomy): domain Bacteria; phylum Bacillota; class Clostridia; order Tissierellales; family Peptoniphilaceae; genus Peptoniphilus_A; species Peptoniphilus_A harei. The sequence continues at coordinate 1,442,990 of NZ_CP068103.1, read as the reverse complement.
GGGCACAATTGCCAAGCTCATAACTAAATAGAAAATTATAAAAAGAAGAAGCTTGATAAAATTTATTAAGTTTCTTTTTTTATTATATTACATTGAAAAATATGTGTAATATAAGTATAATTACCTTAAGGAGCTGATGTTATGTCTAAAGTAAATTTAACTATTAGTATTGATAATAAGGATAAGGATTCTTTTAACGATTTGGTTTCCCAATTGGGTTTAAATGTTTCTTCAGCAATTAATATGTTTATTAAACAATCTGTGAGAGACCAAGCCTTACCTTTAAATCTAACTTTGAATCAAACCGATTTAGGAGCTTCAAAAAGTTTAGATGAAATTGCGGATAGCATTATGACTAAATATGATGAAGCTTTTAAGGAATTGGCAAAATGATTTATATTAATGTAGATGAAGTTATAAAACTTCAAGAAAAAAGTATATTTCTCTATGGTGGATCTTATGGAATAAGGGAAATGAACTTACTTAAATCTTCTGTCGAGAGTGTGTTCCAAACTTATGATGAAGTGGAGCTTTATCCGTCTACATTAGATAAGATAATTCAGGTTTCATATTCACTTATAGAAAATCATTGTTTTATCGATGGGAATAAAAGAATTGGAGTTATGGTGCTTTTGTACTTATTAGAAATCAATGAAATTCAACATAGTTTGAGCAATAAGGATGTTATTGAAATCGGACTTAAGGTAGCTAGTGGAGATATGGGAAAAGAAGAGTTTAAAAAGTTTGTAAAAGAAAGGTTATTGTAAAGATTTATTTTAAGAAGTCTTTCTAAAGCCTAAAGTTTTAAATTTCTATAAGTGGAATCACAGTTGCAAAGCTCACAATTGAATAAAAACTTATAAAAATATTAAGCTTAATTCTTTACTGATTAAGCTTTTTTTAATTCGGAAGTTAAATTAGATTATTACGTTTTGTTAAGTAACTCAACATAAGTTTGAAGTCATGTAAGGGTAAAACCGTGAACTAAGGTTGAAAAACCCCATAAGGCAAGACAGCCGTTAAGAAAATTCAATGTGCTTGAGCAATTTATTGCTCAACCGATGAACCTTACAGCGAAAAGGAGCGAAGCGAACTTTGAGTTGATTAGGTTCACGCGAAGCTCGCAAATAAAAAATAGAGTCAGGACTTTCTAACTCTATTGATTATTAGTTTTTGTTTGAAACAACTTGAAGCGAGCAAGTTTTGAATTTTTAGGATGGCTGCCGCTCGGGGTTGTTGGCAAAGGCCCCTGCCAGGTCGTTGAAGGTGTTGGGGGTGGCCCGGAGGGGGTACCATCCGGCACAAGCAGGACCAATCGAAAGGTCCTAACCCCCTCCGGAAAAGGGATAGTAAAGCTTGGCTTTACAAAAACCTTATTAAAGAAAAAACTTTTCTCCCTTTTTATAAAAAAGGACAAAAAAATAACCAAGCCAAAGCTTGATCTAAATTCCTACATAAAATAAAAATAAAATTTTAAATTATTTTTTCAAAATAAAACAAAAATACAAAAGAACCCATAAAAGAATTCTTTCCAGAGTTTTAAATTATTTTTCCAAAATAAACCAAAAACCTCTTTCCTCGAGTTTCTTAAACTCGAATCCCTTCCCTACTTCCCAATATCCTCAAGGGCCTTGGAAAGGTCCACAATAACTTCCTTTAGCTCCTCCATCTTTTTCTCCAACCTCACCAAGAGGTAACATGAGATGGCAATGGGAAAGCCAATGTTTGAAATGTTAGCTATTAAATCTTCCATCATAACAAACCTTATTGAAGAGCTTCTTCTTTTCTAGTGACTATCACTGACCCATTATAAGTCTTGATAAGACCTAGCTTACCTGAGACTAACTTGTTGTTTATGATATTATCAGTTACCCTCTTTACATCAGTCTCAACAATACCCTCTTGAGGATTTGAGATAGTTAAAGTCCAAGGCTTTCCGCCTTCATCAGTAAAACTTATCCTAAGTGATTTAGTTTCCTTCATAAAATTCTCCTTTCATACCAGTGAAACGCTCCAGCATCTCACAAAACAATAACTACAAGAACAAGACCAAGTCTTATTCAACCTTTCCTAAAATCTCTTCTGTAATTAGAGAAGAAGTAGCAAAGTCACCTTCAACAATAGGGTTGAGGTCTTCAGAAAGCTTATATAAATTATCCTTAGAAGCCTCAGAGTTAATACCACTGATTGTTACAGTTCTCTTCTTCGCCTTGCCAGAAGACTCATCAGTAAAAACTGACTTTAGCATTAGCTTAGATTCCTTAACTTGAACAGCCATTATTTTCACCTCCTACTATCTATATAGAATAAAATAAGAAAAGTTGCTAGGGTAAAATGAAATTATTTTAAAAAATTTTAAAAATTATAGAGAAGCCTTAAATTCCCACCACTTCTTCCAATTGTTATCAGACATAGAGCGGGGACAAATCTTGTGAGAAGCATCAAAGTGCCTTACCACCCTGTCAAGGGGAATATTATAAAAATCCATTAGAAACCTAACAATCTTTCTAGCATTCTCAAGAGCAGACTCATAATTGCCGTCCCTGTTGATGCAGATCTCCACCCCAATAGAATTAGAATTAGTGATCCCATACCTGCCATGACCATCGCCACAATGCCAAGAAGCATTAGCAGTCTCAACAGTCTCCACAATCCTCTTGTCATCCACAAAATAATGAGCAGAAGCCTGCCTGTTGCCACCATTAAAGTACCTGTAGTGAGCGATAGCATCAGCACCTACATTAGGATTGCCAGTGTCGTGGACCACAATATACCTTGGCCTTGCCTGACCCTGTCTCTTCATATAGTTGTAACGAATGAGTTTCTTTTCAATCAACATAAAATCACCTCCTATTTATAAGAATTTAAAATAAATTTACGCATATTCTCAAGACCAGTTCGCTTGAGGTTTACCACAGTCCACTTAGAAATGCCAAGAAAATCTGCAATCTCACTAAGACCTAGCCTTTCATAATAAAAGAGCCTTACAACAGTCTCCTGCCTTGGAGTGAGAGACTTCATGGCAGCCCTCACCAGGGCTGACTCCTCAGACTCCAAAAAGTCCCCCTCGATATCCACACCAGCATCGAGAGAATCCAAAATAGATTGGCCTTCCTCATCAGAATCATCATCGTGAATATCCATCTCCACATTAGTCAGGTACTTATAATTATTAAGATAAGTGTATCTCAAAAACTCCTTGACGTACTTCAAGAAGGACCTCTTCCCGTCAAAATCATCGAGACAAACAAGGACCATGACCCTGCCATCAGAATAAAGATCCTCAAACTCTGAATAAACTGGGCAATACTTCCTAATAGAAGACCTAATGAGGGGGTCTAGCATATGGAGAATCTTAGCCCTGGCTCTTTCTTCGCCGACAAGGGCGGACCTAAGGACCCTGTTAAAATCATCATAAGAAGTTTTTTCAAAAGGCCCAGGCCTTTTGGAATCTCCATTCTCCTTAAACTTATCAAAAGAATTAGAGTCCTTGGATCTAGTCACAAATCTTTCATTAATTAAACTTTCACTTTCAATATTCTTTTCATTATTAAAATTATCTTCTCTAATAACTTTCACATCTTCCTTTTCAAAAAATTCCATTTACCACTCCTCCTTTTTTTTATTCTTGAAAATATTATAGAACTTTTGTTTTGGCTTGTCAATCATTTGTTTAAACTTATTTTCTTTATAGAAAAATAGGAAAAGAATCTTTTGAAAATTATGGTAAAAGCTTCGCTTTTAAAGAGGTGTTTTATAAAGCCTAAGGCTTCTATTTATCTTTTTTATGTAAGAGATTTTGTCTTTAAAAAATTTCATAAAACCTAAGGTTTTGATTCTTCTTATTGAGGGGACTTAAAGAAGTTTTCTTTAAGAAATTTTTGTAAAGCTGGGCTTTACTATTTATCTTATGGAGGGGATTTAGGGCGTTTCGATTCGCCCTTATCCCCTCCATACCTCCCCTTAACACCCCCAACGACCTAGCAGGGGCTCGGCCCATTAATACGCAAAAAGCCCTCCGACTAAAAATTTCAAACTACTCGCTACGTTTCACTTCGCTCGCTCGAACAGTGAAATTTTTTTAACGTCTCCGAACTTTTTGCTTACAATCTTATAACTGTTTAGCTTATTGGCAAAGTTTATGACCTTATAAGACTTCAACAAGCTGGGGCGCTCCATTAGGTCATTTTTTGAGTATAAAGTTGTAATTCGTTGTGAAGTCACAAAAAAATTACAAGCTCACATTTAATTATTAGGTCATAGCTAGTTGTGAGTTCATAAAAAATTCCAAGCTCACACTTTTTTATTGGGTCATATTTTGTTATAACGTCAGAGTTTTTTATTAAGTCATAGAAAAATAGAACTTCACAAATAATTATGAAGTAATAAAAAAAAGAAGCCTAATCGATACAGACTAAGCTTCTATTGGTTTTAAACTTTATTCAATTTATTAAGCATTGGTAAGTAACTCAACATAAGTTTGAATTCGTGTAATGGTAAAACCGTAAACTTAAGGAGAAAAACCCCGTAAGGCAAGACAGCCGTAAAAAAATTCAATGTGCTTGAGCAATTTATTGCTCAGCCGATGAACCTTACAACGAAAAGGAGCGTAGCGAACTTTGAGTTGATTAGGTTCACGCGAAGCTCGCAAATAAAAAAGAGAGCCAGGTAGTTCTGACTCTATTGGTAAATTATTTTAAGTTTATAAAAGTTTTTAGCGAGCAAGTTTGACATGACCTTACCCAATTTGCAAAGCAAATTGATGGTAGGTCAGTTCGCAAATTGGAGCTTGCGACAATTTGTGTTCTTCTATTTAATAGTCGGAGGGCTTTTTGCGTATTAATGGGCCGAGCCCCTGCTAGGTCGTTGGGGGGTGGTCAGGGGAGGTTTGGATGGGATGCCACGCAGGCACAGGTAAGGGCCATCGAATAAGCCACTCGTGCCCGAATGGGTATAAATCCCCTCCAAGAGCAATTATAAAAGCGTAGCTTTTAAAAAAACCTCTTTCCAACTTTCTTTAAAGAAAAAATAAAGCAGACCTCAATCTGCTTCGTTTTTTATCCTATTCCATGTTTTGTTGAATATTTCTGTGTACTTGCTTATTATTTCTTTTCTTAACTCATCAATACTTTTTGTGTCATTAGAATCTTTATTCTCTTCACTATCTTCATCTTTAACAAAGTTCAATTCAACATTTAGTCCCTTTAAGTTTGCGTAATTATACAAGAGCTCTACAGCATCACGTTCATTTTTATTCTCATTCTTTTTCTTCTTTTCTTTATCTTCTTTCACATTTAAGTTGCTAATGATTAGGTAATAGAGTTCCCTTGCCCTATCTTTTTTATCCTTAAACCTATTAGTTACCTTAGGATTGCTAGTGATAGCCAAGAACTCTGCTAGGGCTTTTTGCATCTTATGTAACCACTCTATCCTCTCCCTAGTCACTATCTCCTTGTAAGTTTGTTTCTTGTTAAAGTAAAAGCCGACAAAGACACCAGTCACTGTAATAAGAGCTGACATTATTAAGCCCAAAGACTCTCCTATCTTGTTGTCTGGTATTAATTTTAAAATATTTGAATTATAGTAAAGAAAAATAAACAAGATCAAAATTGAAATAATGAGAGTGAATATGTAGATACAATAGGATTCTATAAAGTCACAGATAGGTTTACTTTTACATTTTTCTTCTGAGTCTTTCTTTTTACTTTTACAAAATATGAAAATAATTAATGAAACAATTATAAGAAAACAAAATCCATGTAGCTTTAAAAAATAAAAAATATTTTCACACATTTTCATATCAACTCCCTCTGCCCTAATTCTACCAAAAAAATATATATGTACAAAAAGAAAAACCCGAGAGTTTCCTCTCAGGTTTTATCTTTAAAGCTTAATCAGTTAGACTAATTATTTTGCAGTTACAGTTTCTGTAACATCAGCAGCTAAAGTAACAACTGATTCAGTTGAATTAACTTTAACAGTTACTTGTTCTGTTGCTGCATTAACTTCTTTGATTTCATAAGAAGCTCCTGCTGGTGCAGTTACTTTATCAAGGTCAGCTTTAACAGCTTTCTTAATATTTTCAGCATTTACATTTGCATTTTCTACTTTGTCATATTTAACATTTCCTAATGCAGTAGTAATTGCAGCTACATATTTGTCATATGCATCTTGTTTTTCAGTCTTAGCTAATGCTTTTTCAGCTGCTTCGATTTTCTTGTTAAGATTATCAATTCTAGCTTGAAGATTTACTTTATTTTTTGAAGCAATTAGTTCATCAACTAATTTTTGAGCTTTTGCTACTTCTTCTTTAGCTGCTTTTACTTCATCTTCAGTAGTTACTGTTTTGCTATAGAAATCTTTAGTTGCTTCTGTAGCAGGAACTACTTTTTCGTTAAAGTATTTTTTAAGTTCTTCTTTTGCTGCTTGTTTTTCAGCGAAAGTTGCATTTTCTACAGCATCAATAACTGTATCAATATTTTTTGTAGAAGTTTGTTCTTCCTTATACTTAAGAACAGCTTTTTCAAGTTCAGTTAAGTTCTTGTTAGCTTTTGGAGCGATTAGAACATTTTTGCCATCATTTAACATGAAGTCATAAGCTCTAACGTCATTTTCAAAGTTTTTGTTTTCAGCTTTGAATTTAACATCTTTACCAACATATGCTTTTAGAGCATCTGCAAGTTCTCTGTCAACTTTGTAAGTCTTAGTTGTGTTGTTAAGACCTGCATCCCAGTTGTCAGATTCGATCTTAATTTCAACTTGTTTTTCTCCAACCCATTTGATTGTACCAACAACAGTGTGATCTTCAATTCCTTGTACTACGTTTAGTACAGAACCAGATTTATCAAATAAATCTCTTGTGTCTTTTGAATCATCAAGAATTGATACAATTTCGATGTCTCTAGCATCTTTGTTGTTAGCTGTGAATTGTAGATAGTCACCCTTAGCTAAATCTTTGTATTGTTTAGCGTTAAAGATGTCTGCATCGCCAACATAAAGAAGAGTTTCGTTTCCGAATCTGTCTTCAACTTGGATTTCATCGTTGTCAAAGATTTGTGCAACTTTAACTACAGGGAATGCTTTTTCATCGCTGTGGTCAAGAAGTCTGTCGATAACGTCTCCACGAGTTTCGATAACGTCAAGTAGGTCACCGTAGTTTAGTGGGAAGTTAGCTTTGTTAAGAACGTTGTCTCTGTCGTAAAGTTTTCCATCAGTATCTTCTAGAGTAGAAGAGAACTTAGAAGAAGAAGAGTTAATTACTCTGTATCTGTCTCCATCGTTGTCTTTAGATACTACGTTAAATACGATAACTTTAGCAGTGCTTCTTTCAGAATCGAAAGATTTTACAGCTGATTTGTGATTATCTGTGTCGAATCCTGCATAAACGTTAGGAATCTTGTAGTCTTTTCCATAGTTGTGGAAACCGATTAATGAAAGTGCTTCATTAATGTCTTTAACTTCTCTCATAATGTTGTTGTATGGGTTAGCAACATAGATTTCAGTTTTGTCGTTAACTTTTAGGTTAGCTAGTTCGTTTCCATTAGCTTTGTGGAATTTGATATAGTCTGCTTTAGTCTTTGAACCGTTAAGAGTTACAGTAGCATATGCTCCGTCAACTTTCTTTTGGTCAAGATCTTTTAGAGATTCAATGTTCTTGTAGTAGTTTGTTTCTACTGTAGCGTCAGCAACGCCTTCCCAAATGTGGTTGTCAGTGTCAAGAAGTTCTCCTTCTTTGTCTGTTCTTGCAAGCACTTCTGGGTTACCAAGTTCGATAATGTGAGTTACTTCGTTCTTGTCGTTAGTAAGGATTCTTACTAGAGATCCTTTGTAAAGATCAAGGTTGTTAAGGCTGTTAACTTTAACGATTTGTTTTCTAACGTTAATACCATCAACGATTACTGTATCACCAGTGATAGTGTATTCTTTTTCGCTATCTTGGTTAAGAGTAAGTTTAGAGTTTGTTAGGTTAGAAACAATACCTCTTGTTTCGTTAGCTGGAACTCTCTTGAATTCTTTCATTGCATATAGAGCATTGTAAACCATAGTGAATGCGTCTGCTCTGTTAGCTGCTTTGTTAGAATCAACAACGTTTACGTCGTCAAGAATTCCTAGTTGAGCTGCCCATGTCATCCATGAAGTTGCCCATTTAGCGTTTTTAACCATGTCTGCTGTTAGGTCTTCTTTAACAAGAACTACTAGCATTTTAGCTAATTCAGCGTAAGTTACGTCGTTTTCTGGCTTGAATGATCCATCAGGATATCCTGCTAGCATAGCAATTCCGTTAGCATCAGATGGAACTGTAGTTCCTACTGAGATAACTCCGTTTGCCCAGTGCTTAGCATCTACGTCAGAGTAGATTTTCATTGATCCTTGTAGTTGTTTTGCTAATTCTTCATTACCGTTAGCAAGTACAAGTAATCTTGTGATTTCGGATCTCTTGATGTTTTTATCAAGTCCGTAGTTTCCGTCTTCGTAGCCTTCAACAAGTTTTTTGTCGATTACGTATTGGATTTTGTTATCTTTTCCAACTACTTTTTCAACTTTTTCTCCAGCTTCAGCTTTTTTAGCTTCTGCTTTCTTTGTTGTTTCGGCGAAGACACTTGAGAATGTTCCTAGTACCATAACTAGTGCTAGTACTAGAGAAATAATTTTCTTGTTCATTTGTCTTTCGACCTCCTTAAAAATTTTGTAGATTCTACAAAAGTCTCAAACTTTTGTCGCCGAGACTGAACTATCTCGACTATATAGAGGTCGACAAATAAATATCGCCTTTTGGTTTTATTTAGTTGTCATGTTCCTCTTGTGTCTCTATTATACACTAGAAATTTGCTTTGTAAAATTACAATTACATTACATAAAGTTTATAGATTGTCATGTTTAACAATATCTTCTTAACTATGTTGTGATTGTGTTTTACTTAGCGCTTTTCTGCGCTAATAGAGGCGGTCTTTTTTGACCGTATGTAGAATTATAACAAAAGGGTTACAGGATTGCAATTTTTATTTTCTTTTCTTTGGGAAAGAAAGGAAAGGGGAAAAAGAAAGTTTTGGTTAAAGAATTTTTCTTTAAGAATCTTTTTGCAAATTTTTTGTAAAGCCTAAGGGTTTTTGATTTATTTTTTGATTTCTTTCTATAGTAAGAAAGAAGAAGAAAGACTTCGTCTTTATGAATCTAATAAAAGATTTCATCTTTAAGATCCTTTTTTAAAACCTAAGGTTTAAATTCTTCTCTTGGAGGGGACTTATACCCATTCGGGTACGAGTGGCTTATTCGATCCGCCCTTACCTGTGCCTGCGTGGCATCCCCTCCAAACCTCACCTGAACACCCCCAACGACCTAGCAGGGGCCTTTGCCTACAACCCCGAGCGCCAGACAGCCTAAGTAATGTGAGAAAAGTTTACAACTTTAAAATCTAATAAAATAATGCCCTATCTTTAAAAGTTTTATTAAAAGCTGACGCTTTTATGATTGCTCTTGGAGGGGCTTAGGGGCATCGTGAGGCCCCTTTCCCCTCCAAACCACCCCCTTCACCCCACGTACGTTGAGTCCAAAAAAATCTGCCATGCTAAATTTTCAAAACTCATTCGCTTCGCGAATTCAAACAATTGAAAATTTTTAACGCATAACCAATTTTTTTGCTCATTAGATACACTCGATCAGATCACTGCTTAAGTATAAAGTTATAGCTCTTTATGAAGTCATGGAAGCTTATAGCCTCACTGCTCATTATTAAGATGTAGTTCCTTATGAAGCCATAGAAGTTTATAAACTCATAGATAATTATTAAGCTGTAAAAAAGAAGAAGCTTAATCAATACTGACTAAGCTTCTTTTGATTTGCAAGTTTTTAATCGTTTTTAGGTTTTGTTAAATAACTTTACATAAATTTGAAGCAGTGCATAGGTAAAACCACGAACTGAGGGAGAAAAACCCCGTAAGGCAAGACAGACGTTAAAAAATTCAACTGTTTGAGTTAAGCTATTGACTTTATGAGTAATTGAAATCAAATCTTAATTGATTGTTAGTTTTTAAATTTCAAAAGTGTAATCTTAACGAGTTTTGAATTTTAGGCTGTCTGCCGCTCGGGGTTGTTGGCAGAGGCCCCTGACAGGTCGTTGGGGGTGGTAAGGGGAGGTTTGGAGGGGACAAGGGCGAATCGAAACGCCCTAAGTCCCCTCCAAGAGTAGAATTAAAGCCTTAGGCTTTAGATTTCCCCTTGACAATATGTCTTATACACCATATTATATTTGTATAAGAGGTAAACTGGTATGTATGAAATTATATTTTATGATAAGGAAGATGGCAAAGTTCCTGTTGAAGAATTTTTAGATTCTTTAAGCCCTAAATTATTGGCGAAAACTTTAAAAGATATCGATCTATTGGAAAAGTTTGGCAATAATCTTAGAGAACCTTTTTCAAAGAAGTTAAGTGATGGTATTTTTGAATTAAGAACAAAACAATCTAGTGACATAACTAGGATCTTTTATTTTTTTATTTTTGATAAAAGAATAGTTTTAACCAATGGTTTTGTTAAAAAGAGTAATAAAACTCCAAGATCTGAAATTGAACTTGCTATTAAATATAAAAAAGATTTTGAAAGGAGATTTTTATGAGAGCTTACAATGATTACAAAAAGGAAATTTTAAAAAATGATGAAATTAAGTCAGAATATGATGCACTTGCTCCGGAATACGACATTATAGAAGCCATGATTATAGCTCGTAATAATCTTAATCTAACACAAAAGGACTTGTCCGAAAAAACTGGGATTAATCAAGCAGACATCAGTAGAATTGAAAATGGTACAAGAAATCCAAGTCTAAAAATGTTAAAAAAACTAGCAAGTGGACTTGGAATGCAATTGAAACTTGAATTTAAAGGTTAATTTTTATTTTAAATTTTTATATTATATCAAAAAAGCTACGCTTTTGTTTTCATTTGCGAAAACAGCGTAGCTTTTTTGATTTGGCAAGTTCTTTAAAGGCTTTGTCATACTTATCCATAAGCTCACCTTTTACATTGTCTAAGTTTTTATAAGCTTCTTGGGATTTTTCCATATTTGTGTCAGGTCCATCAGCCAATTCTTTAAAAGCATCAATGTGTTCTTCAACAAATTTTTTAGCTTCTTCAAAGACTTTATCTTCTTCTTTATTAATTTTTAATTTTTTTATCCATGTTACACCTCGATATTTATGAAGATGGACTTGGCATTTAAAAGGCAATTTTATTTTAGAAAAATAAATTTATTCTATTTCCTCATCTTTAAGAGGAGCAACTGCATCTAATTTTACGCCGAATAATTTTTCAAAGTCCTCTTGTGAGACAAATTCTTCATTTTTTGCTGATTTTAGTCGTGAAATTGCAAGCTTTATGTCCATTTCATCTTCAAGTGAGTCAATTTCCCTATTTTTAAATGAATTCTCTTCAATTTTTCTAGTTTTTTTCAAAAAATCACCTAATTTTTTCTTTAAAAGCTCTCAAATTCGAGAGGGTTTTAAGTCTAACTTTGAAACTCTTATTCCTTGTCTGTTTTGGAAGAGATGCTTGCCAGTAGGTCTTTGACTTCTTGGAAGGATAGGCTGCTGCCTTCAATTTTTAGGGACTCGTAAGTAAATCTAAGTGCAAAATCTTCCTCTATTTTCTCAAGGATAGATGGTGAAATATTTTTTATATCTATTCTTAACTTATCAAGTGCTTGATCAATTTCCTTAAAACTTTCCAAGATTATCCCCCCTTCACTTTTTCTTTATTATATTCTATTTGCCGAGATTTTGACAATAATGTCATAAATACTAAAAAAAGCCCAATCAATAAACGATCAAGCTTAATATTTTTATAACTTTGTCTTCAACTGTCAACTTGGCAATGATGCCCCAGCTCGTTGAGATGTTATAAGGTCGTAAAGTTTGCCAATAAACCACAAGTTAATAAGGCAGTAAGCAAAAAGTTCGGAGACGTTAAAAAAATTTCACTGTTTGAGCGAAGCGAGTTTGAAATTTTTAGTCGGAGGACTTTTTGCGTATTAATGGGCCGAGCCCCTGCTAGGTCGTTGGGGGTGTTAAGGGGAGGTTTGGAGGGGATAAGGGCGGATCGAAACGCCCTAAATCCCCTCCAAGAGAAGAATTAAAACCTTAGGTTTTATGAAATTCTTTAAGCCCCAACTTCTTAGCAAGAAGTGAAAAAGATTCTTTTCCATATTTTCTATAAAGAAAAATAAAAATCTTATTTTTCCATTAATTTTTGAAATTCTTCTTTTAAAGACACCTTTATCTTGATCCCAAGTTCCCCAAAGACTTCATCCAACTTCTCATATAGTTCTAAGAAGTTTTCGTAGGATATGTTGTTCCCCATGTGGCCTATCCTAAATACTTTTTCGAAGATGTCACCTGCTCCCTTTGATATTAGTATTCCCTTGTCTCTCAAGGCTCCGATGATGTCTTCTGCTATATAACCTTCTGGCACCATAACTGCTGTCAATGTATTGGACCTTGAGTCTTTGGCGTAGAGTTCGAAGCCTGCTTTTTCAAATATTTCTCTTGTGACTTCTGCGTACTCTTTGTGGAGGGCCAGAGAGTCTTTCTCGAATAGCAAGTCTAATGCCAAGTCTAGGGCATAAGTTAAATTTTCGTTCATTGTGTATGGGAAGGCAAATCCATCGGAGTAGGCGTAGTAGTTTTCAAAGCTCATATAATATGAAGGAACTTGTTTTTTTCTATCTCTTATGGCCTTCTTTGCCCTCTCTGATATTGTGACAAGTGTTAGGCCTGTTGGGGCTGAGATGCATTTTTGGCTTCCTCCTAGGGCGATGTCCACCTTGTAGTCGTCAAAGTCAAATTCTTCTCCCCCCATGCCTGACACTGTGTCTACTACTGTCAGGATTCCGTAGGAATTTAGGAGCCTGCAAATTGTCCTGACGTCGTTTGTGATGCCTGATGGGGTTTCGCAATGGACCATGGTTGCCACTTTGAAGTCGTGGTCTTTTTCTAGGAATTTTTTTAATTTTTCTATGTCAAATCCTCTTCTAAAGTCGTCTTCATATATGTAAGACTCTCCTCCGTAGAATTTTACGAAGTCGGCAAAGCCTGCTCCAAAAACTCCGTTGTTAAGGACAAGGACCCTGTCGCCTTCTTCTACTAGGTTACATATTGCTCCTTCTAGTCCTATCATTCCTTCGCCAAGCATGATAAAGGATGTGGCTTCTGTCTTTAGGAGTTTAGAGATTTTCTTTTCTACTTGTCTGTGTTTTTTCTCATATTCTGGGTCTATGTCGGGGTTGGTAAGGGACTTCCCCATTACTTCCATTACTCTTTTATCTATTGATGTTGGGCCTGCGCAAAGTATTTTCATTTTTTACCTCTCTTTTTTGCAATTTTTGTAAAAGTTTTCTTGTGTAAATTATATTATAAGGGACAAAAAAAACAAGCTGCCCTTTGACAGCTTGCTCTTTTCTTTTATTTTTCTTTAATCTTTTAATCTTTAATTCTTAAAGATTGGTGAGACTTTTTTATAAACCAACATCATTATTGCTGATGTTGTGAAGCCTTTTATTAGGTTAAAAGGTAAGACTGAATAGATCATCATTGAGAAAAGGCCTGTAATCCTTGGTGTGATCGCTGCGCCCATTCCTATGATTGCGTCCATTGGCATTACCTTGCCATAGAGTGGAAAGACTATGAAGTAGTTGGAGATCATTGCAAGGGCAGTCATAGCAAGGACTCCTAGAGTCAAGGACACTACTGCTCCCTTGTATGTCTTGTGCTTCCTATAGAAGTGGGCTGACACAAAGGCAAAGCTGCTGGAGATGATGAAGTTTGATAGTTCGCCAACTCCTGCTGTCATTGTTCCCTTAAAGATGATGTGCATTATGTTTTTTATAGCTGCGATTATGATGCCATAGGCTGGTCCCATTGTGAAGGCCCCCAATAGTACTGGTAGGTCTGAGATGTCTAGCTTCATAAAGGGTGGTGCTACAAAGGTAAGTGGTAGTTGAAAATACATTAGTATAAATCCTATCACTGATAGCATTCCAATTTTCGTCATGTCTTTTGTTCTTAACATAGAACTTGAATTTACTTTGTTCATTTTACCTCCTGTTGGGGCATAAAAAAACCCCGAACCTTCGGGGCATGAAAGTTTAAATCATTCTCTCATCCAGACTTTACTGTCGGTATTGGAATTGCACCAATTCAGCTTTCGCTCGCGGACTTTACCGCCGGTTGGGACTTGCACCCTTCCCTGAAGATTTAAAATATTTTTTATTTATTTCTTAATTTAATTATAACATTTGTGAATTTTTTTGCAAGGTTTAAGTGGACTTAATTTATATTAAATTGATGAAAGTTTTCTTTAAAAATATATAAAAAAGTTTTTTGTAAAGCAGGGCTTTACGAATCAGTCTTGGAAGGGGTTATACCCATTTGGGCACACAGGGGGCATCGTGAAGTTTGTAAAGAAATACTTCGTCTTTGTAAATCTTTTTGTAAAGCAGAGCTTTACTATTCTTTATCCGGAGGGGGTTAGGACCTTTCGATTGGTCCTTCCCCCTCCGGGCCACCCCCAACACCTTCAACGACCTGGCAGGGGCCCGGCCCATTACTACGCAAAAAGTACTCCGACTAAAAATTTCAAACTACTCACTTCGTTCGCTCGAACAGTGAAATTTTTTTAACGTCTCCGAACTTTTTGCTTACGACCTTATTAGCTTGTGGTTTATTGGCTAAGATTATTTCCTTATTAGATTTCAACGAGCTGGGGCATCATTGCCAAGATAACAATTGAAGATAAAGCTATAAAAAAATAAAGCTTAATCAATGAAAGATTAAGCTTATTTATCAAGAGTTTTCTTATTTTTATTATTGTCCTTGGACTTGTGGTTGTGCTTGGACTTGTCTGCCAACTACTACTTGGCCCCCAGCGTCATTTATCCTCTGAGTTGCTGAGTTATAAACTATAACTGGCATGCCAGTAAAGGTTTGTGGATATAAGTTCTTCATAACTCCTGGTGGAATGTTGATACAGCCGTGTGATCCTCCAGACTTATAAATATTTCCTCCAAAGGATGATCTCCAACTTGCGTCATGAAGTCCTATGCCTGACCAGTTTATTGGCGCCCAGTAGGAAACTTTTGAACGATAGGTTTCGCCTGTTAGGTACCTATCCCTTTCACGAGACCAAATCCTGTCTGTCCCTGTTGGTGTTCCGTTCCCCCTATTTGGGTTACCTGTAACTACATTTGTCTCAAGTTGCAAAGCTCCGTCCTTGTAGTACCAAAGTTTTTGTCTTGCAAGATCTACTTCTATGTAGGTCTTGCCAATATCATCAACTTTTCTTGAAACTGCGTCTTGCCTGTAGGCAGGTTTTACTGTGACAGGTTCTTCCTTGGCGAGGGCTTCTTTTACAATTTCCCTTGTGCCTGGCCTATCTGTAAGCCAACCGTAGATACCTCCGTCCACCTTCATGAGGCCAAGGCCTGTGGAGTTAAAAATCCTATTTGTCCTATAAGTGTCATACTTGGCAGCAAGTTTTTCCACGAAATGTTTTAGTTTTTCTTCGTCAAGGGCAAGGGTCCCGTCATCAGTCTTGGAGTACATGGCAATTATCCCCTGGCCTGTCACTTCTTCTTTCCTGTCGTCAAAGTCAAAAGTTATTTTTTTCTTGTAGACCTCTTTATAGGAAGCAAGTTGATTTTTTATATATTCTGAGTCCTTAGTTATATTTGGCTCTTGGTAAAGATTTTCCTCTTCAAGGTCAAGTTCTTCTTTTTTATCTCCAAAGTGACCTAGGACGGCATTTTTAAATTCATCCATTTTTATAAAGTTGCCGTGAACTTCATCTTGGATTTTAAATTCTCCATCTTGGTAGACGACTTTTGCATCTTGTGACTGGTCCTTTTGGCCCAAGACTGGCTTTAAATTTTTTATTTTTTCATCAAGGGCAACTTTGTTGTACTGCAAGTCACGGTCTACTTGGTAGTGCTTAGGCACAAGGGAAGCCACTGGCCAATAAAAGGCTGTCTGATCTATGGATTCACTTCCTATGGAGTCTATGTATCCAAAGTCCTTGGCAGCGATCTTGTCGTTTAAGTTCTTGTCCTTTGAAATTATTTCTAGTTCAAAATTTCTTGAAAGGTCTTCGTAGTTCTTTTTAAGTTCAGATTTTTTTACAAGTCCAAAGTCTCTTCCATTGATGTAGGTCCTTGGCATGTATCTGTCGCTGAAGAAGAAAAGTCCCACCATGTATATAGAAATTATTAAAATTAAGATTAATGCAAAAATTATTTTAAAAGTTTTTTTCATAATTCCTCCCTTCCCTATTATACTCGATAAATTTTTCTTTTTATGTAGGTTTTTATAAATGTAAAGTATTTGTAAATATTCTTTTGCTTTGATTTTATATCTAAAAAATGAGCATAAAAAAACTCACAAGCTAACTTGTGAGTTTAATGTTGGTGCGGGAAAGAGGACTTGAACCCCCACTCCGTTGGAACTAGATCCTAAGTCTAGCGCGTCTGCCAATTCCGCCATTCCCGCATGAAGTTTAACAACAAAACTTATTATACGCACTTTTTAATATCTTGTCAAGACTTTTTTTAAAGTTTTTAAAATATTTTTTGAGGAACTTTTCTTCCTCTCTCAAGTGCTTCTTTATTATAACAGGTGGATTTAAAAAAATCTACAATATTTTTAAAATTTTTTTATTTTATTTTTACATTGGTGAGTTTTAACTTTGTATTCCTTTTTGTACTACACTGTACTATAATAAGTTCTTAATAAGAAAATTCAATTTCTTATTGACTCAAATGAAATGACAAAAGGAGGAATAAAGATGAAATTAGGTATTATTGGAGCTGGAGCTGTTGGCGAGATCGTAGCCTACACTTCTGCCATGAGGGGAATTGCAAGTGACGTTATTATAAATGATGTCATAAAAGAAAAAGCAAGGTCCCAAGCCATTGACTTAAATGATGGAAGACTTTTCTATCCAAAGGATGTTAAGTTCAGGGCTGGCGAATATGAAGACATGGCAGACCGTGACGTCATAGTAGTTTGCTCTGGCAAGATTCCTGAAGAAGATAGACTTCACGAGCTTGAACTAAACAAAAAAGAAGTTGGAAATTACATTAAGAGAATTGTTGATGCAGGCTTCAAAGGAATCTTTGTCGTTGTGACAAATCCTGTAGACATTATCACATATGAAGTTTATAAGGTTTCTGGATTTGATGACTCAAGAGTTATTGGATCAGGTACATTTTTAGACTCAGCAAGACTTCAAGTTGTAATTGCCAATAAACTTGGCATCTCTCCAAAGTCTGTCAACGCAACTGTCCTTGGCGAGCATGGCGAAAGTCAATTTGTCCCATGGTCACAAGTTATGATAGATTCCATGCCTTTTGAAAAATATAAAGATCTTCACCCAGAACTTTTTGAAGACTTTGACAAGGACCAAGTTGAAGATGACACTCGCCGTCGTGGTTGGGATATCTTTAAGGGCAAGGGATCCACTCAATATGGTATTGGCAATACAGTAAATAACATCTTGCAAGCAATTGCCAATGACGAAAAAATTATTTTAAAGGGATCTGCACTAATGGAAGGTCACTATGGCCTTGAGGACCTATACATCTCAACTCCTATTAGGATTGGCAAAAATGGTATTGAAGAAAAGTATGAACTTGACTTAACAGAAGAAGAATTGGGTAGACTTAAAAAGACAGCTGGTGTGATCAAAGACCACATTGCCAAGTTAGACCTATGAGATTATAAAATTAGAAAGAGTTGATTTTGTGAAGTTCAATGAAAAGTTTAGACAATTTATGATTGGAAGGTATGGCCAAGACCAATTGGGCAGGTTCATCACCTTCCTGGCCCTTGTGCTTTTAATAGTAAACCTCTTTGTGAAGAAGGCAAGCCTACCTACTATTGCCCTAGTCCTTATAATTTATTCCTATTATAGGGTCCTCTCACGAGACATCAATGCAAGATACAAGGAAAATCAAAAATTCTTAGACACTATTGAGCCACTGAGAAGTAAGTTCTTCACTTCAAAGAAGAGATATGACAATAGAAAGACTCACAAGTACATCAAGTGCCCTTCATGCAAATTCAAGATGAAGGTCCCAAGAGGCAAGGGCAAGATAAGAGTCACTTGCAAATCTTGTGGCAACAAGTTCATAGTCAAATCTTAAAAGTTCCCTTAGGGGGACTTTTTTGCATTAAAAAATCCCCTAACTTTAGAGGGGATTTATTTATTTACATCTTAGACTTATATTCCTTAAAATCTTCTATGGATTTTTCAATTAAGCTAGGATCTTCAATTAAATCATAAACTGTTGTAGCAATTATTTTTGCACCGTACTCCACACAGTCGTGTGCTTCTTTTTCTTTACCTAAGTCCACAAATTCTTGTGAGTGAGAAGCTGTTCCCTCTGGAACAAAAGCAATTCTAGCACAGGATCCTGGCATTAAATAAGTCACATTTCCAAAATCTGTTGACCCAGTTTTTTCTCTTGCTCCTTTTATTCTTGGAGCACCAAGATTTTCAGCATTATTCATTATTAAGTCATTTAAAATATATGCTGGTATCTTTGATTCAAGTCTTCTATCTTCTCTTATTTCATAAGTTGTTCCTGTCATAAGAGCAGCACCTTTCACAATATTGTCAAATCTTTCCACAACTTCATCTAAATATTTTGAGTTGTAAGATCTCAATGAGAAATGACCTTCAGCTTCATTTGGTACAACATTTGCTGGCCCAGGAAGGGTTTGAACTGTATAGTGCATTCTTGTATCTTCTTTAACATGTTCTCTTAAAAATTCTAGACCTTGGAAAGTTAAAAGAAGTGCATCAAAGGCTGACCTTCCTGCTTCTGGCTTAAGGGCTGCGTGAGAAGATTTGCCAAAGAACTTCACAAATCTTGATGATAATGCCATTGATTTAACATCAACTTGTGTTGCTGGCCCACCATGCATCATAAGAGCTAAGTCTATATCTTTTAGATAACCCTCATCAAGCATAATCATTTTTCCTCCGCCGCCTTCTTCAGCAGGTGTTCCATAAACTATCAAGTTAAAGGGAAGATCTTTCACCGCATTTTTTACAGCTACTGCTGCTCCAATTATTGAGGGACCTTGCATTTGGTGTCCGCAACCATGTCCCATGGGAAGTGCATCATATTCACACAGGAGTCCTATGTTATATTTGGCATCTCCATTAGAATATTTTGCTCTAAAAGCAGTGTCCAGACTACCCAAACCTCTTTCAACTTCAAATCCATTTTCTTCAAGATAGTCTTCTAGAAGTTTACTTGCAAAATGTTCTTCAAAGCAAAGTTCTGGACGATCAAAAATCTCATCTGACATTTCAAACAATTTATCTTTTATTTTATCGATTTCTTTTATAATTAAATCTTTCATTTTTCTCCTTTACTCTTACTTAAAGGTTAATAGCTTGTGCACCTATCATCATAACAGAACCAACTAAAATCCAAATTCCAAATAGCTTACCCATAAATACCATCCATTTGTCATAAGGTATGTCTGTTGCTCCTAATATACCCATTAGTGCTGTAGAAGTAGGAAGTACATAGTTACAGAATCCATCCCCAAAGTTAAATGCTAAAACTGCAGTTTGTCTTGTAAGTCCAATAGTGTCTGCTAAAGGCGCAAATATTGGCATAATTGCAGCAGCTTGTCCACTTCCAGAAGTTATAAACATATTAACTAATAAGTTTACGATGAACATCATTGGTCCCTTTAAAAATTGAGGGAAGAAGTTGAGCCAGTTTGACATAGCATGGATACTAGTATCCATTATATTACCAGCATCGAGTACTCCTGATACAGTTCTTGCAAGTCCAATAATAAGAGCTGCACCAATCATCTTTTTAGCACCTTCAACAAAGTACTTTGCAATTTGTGATGGTTTGAATCCAGCAGCAAAACCTGCTACTATTGATAACCAAACAAACACAACTGCTGTCTCTTCCAATTTCCATTTTAATTTTACTCCACCGTAAACTATAAGTCCTAATGCAGCAAATAATGAAATGATAACAGCCCACTTTCTTGCGTTCATTGGAGAGTTAAATTCATCGTGAGAGTCCACGTCCTTAACTCTAAGCTTATCTAATTCATACATTGGACTTAGTTCAGGATTTTTCTTAATCTTTAGAGCATACTTAACCAAGTATAAGTTTGTAACAATATAAAAGACTATAAAGCACACAACTCTATAAGATAAGCCTGAATATGGTGGTAGACCTGCAATTTCTTGTGCAACTATTGTTGTATTAACGTTTAAAGTTCCTGTTGAGAATCCTACTGCTCCACCAAGTAAGATTATTGAAGCACCTACTATGGAGTCGAATCCCATTGCTAATGCAATCATAACCATGATTGGAGCAAATCCTATAAAGGTGTTAACACCTTGAGTAGTACAAATAAGTCCAAAGATGAGAGTTAGTATTGGAATGAAAAGATATTCTTTACTCTCTGTCTTTTTAGAAACTGCTCCTATTAAGGATTGTAAAGCCCCACTCATTGTTATTATATTGAAGGAAGCTCCTGAAAATAAAATTACAAATATTAAAGTTGCTGCCTTATTAAATCCTTCCAAACTAATATTAAATATTTTTAAAGGATTTACAGGGCTCTTTTCAATATAGTGAAAGCTTTCTGGATCAATTACTTTCACTCCTTGAGCATTTTCAATTCTTTCATAGGCTCCAGCTGGAATAATCCAAGTTAAAGCAACTGCACATAAAATAATAATCATAAGAATTACTAAAGTATGTGGAACCTTTTTCTTTTTTACTTTTTCCATAAAACACCTCTTTTTTAAAATTACACAATCTTCTAACATTTTTTGATAGAAAATTTTACTAAGTAAACATTTTCACATCATTAACTAAATTTTATCAGCCTCGCTTTATCACTACAAATACTTAAATTGTTATATACATTATATAATATATGATATAATATCTTCGGTGATATAAGTGCTGGATAATAAAAAAATAGAAATTTTAAAAACCATTAGAGAATGTAAAAGTATTAGTATGGCATCAAAAAAACTTTTTACAGCTCAACCTAACCTAAGTAGATCTTTGAAAAATATTGAAAATGAAATAGGCTTTATTATTTTTGATAGGTCAAAATCTCCTCTCATCCTAACTAAAGAAGGAAAATTACTTTTTGACTACATAGATAAATTTGAAACTTTAGAAAAAGAAATGTATAAAAAAATAAATGAATCTAAGAGTTCAAACAATTCTTACATTAGAATTGGTTCTTTAGCTTTTATGTCTCAATATATAATTCCAAACATAGTTCCAAAATTAATAGAACTTTATCCTAACTTAGAATTAAGTTTGACAAAATATGACTCATCATCTTTTGAAGAAGCCTTGCTTAATGATGAGATTGATTTATTTATTACTAACAGGAATATAAACAATAAAAATTTACATTCTGTTTATGCTTTAAATGACAATATTTATTTTATGGTTCCAAAATCTATTTATAAATCAGGCAAAAATTCTTTATTCGATTATTCAAAAGAAACTTTTTTCTTACTCAATACTGAAAAGAATCTAAGGAAATCTGTAGATGATATTTTCAAAAGCTATGATTTTTACCCTTCCAAGATTAAAATTACTTCTAGCATTATGAATTCTGTCAGCCTAGTTAGAGCAAATAAGGGAGTAACTTTTATATATGAATCAGCTCTTAAAATGATTAACTCCACTTCCTATTGTGATTTTGTAAAAATCGAAGGAGATTTTTCTGCAATTACTATTGTCTACAAAAATCCTGAGATGGAAGAATTTGCTCACAAGTTATCTACAATAATAAAAGATTATGTTTCAAAAAAAGTTATTGTTTAAAATCAAAATAACAAGTTCATAGTAAAATCTTAAAAGTTCCCTTAGGGGGGCTTTTTTATTTTCCCTAATTCTTAAGCTTTTTGTAAGTTTTTAAAATTTATTTAATGATATAATTGTATAAAGGAGTGATAACATGAAGAAGAAGCTTTTGTTTTTATTATCTTTTCTTTTACTCTTCACTAGTGTCTATGCTAATGGAAAGAAAAAGATGACTCTTAACATCAATCACATTGTCTTCGAGAAGGACTTTGTTGTTAAGAATGACAGGATCCATATTCCCCTAAGACTTGTGTCTGAAAACTTAGGTGCTGACGTCAACTGGAAGGGCGACACAAAAGAAGTGGAGATTTTAAATCAAGGCAAGAAGATTGTTTTTTACATTGACTCCAAGGAGTACAGGATTGATGATATGGTCTTTACTATTGACTCTCCAACTTTTATCCTTGATGACACTGCTTATGTGCCTGCAAGGGCTCTTGCCAACGCCATGGATGCTAAGCTTGAGTGGAATGAAAAGGAATTTTACTGTGCCATAAATAATGGCCATGAAATTGATCCTACTCGTGATATTGATTTATCTAAAGATGCCAAGGACCTTGCTATTATTAATAAGATAAGAAGGGTCACTGACCTTGAAGGCTACTTAAAGGATGGTGTCATGAGGGTAGAAGAAGTTGATGATGGCAAGGTTTATGAATTATTTTTAAAGGATTATGAAAAGAAGAATTTATCCATGAGATTTATCTTTGATAAAAATAATAATTTAGAATTTTACAAGTTTTACTACTTCCCTAATGAAAAATATCCTTTCTTGGAAAAGCACTTAAGTGAAAATGAGTCGAGGAAAGTTGCCCGTGACTTTATGGACCTTGTGGGAAATAAAAAGAGGTTTTTAAAAGAGAGCGAACTCAATAAATACCAAAAAGCTTATCTTCCTGATGCTGGTACCTATGTTTTCTACACTAATTCAGGCGATGTAAATGTAGATGCAAGTGGCGGTTTCGTTTACGCTTATTCCAACAGCTAATGTTACAGAATTATTAAAATTTATAAAATGAATCGCTAATTTGCCTACTTTAATTGATTTATTGGGTGAATTCTGTATAATAAGGTTAACTTATATTTTAGGAGGAAAAATTAAAATGAATAAGAAATTAACATCACTATCACTAGCAGGAGTAATGCTATTATCTACTGCAAGCCCAGTATTCGCTGAAGTTACTGAAGCTGTTAAAGACGTTAAAGAACCAACTAAGATGGAAAAGGTTCTTGAAGAAGGAAAAGAAAAAGTAGCTAAGGCTGAAGAAGCTGGCAAAAAAACTGAAGAAAAAGCTTCAGAAAAAATGACTGAAGCTAAAGATGAAGCTAAAGAAAAAGCTGAAACTGCAAAAAAAGAAGCTAAAGAAGTAAAAGAAGAAGCTAAAAAAGACGCTAAAAAAGTAGAAGAAAAGGCTGAAGAAAAAGCTAAAGAAGTTAAAAAAGAAGTAAAGACTATTGACGTTAAGGCTACTAACCAAAAAGTTAAACTTGACGGAAAAGACGTTGTTATCTCTGGATACAACATTGACGGTTACAACTACTTCAAACTTAGAGACCTAGCTGCAGTTCTTAAGGACTCTCAAGCTAAATTCGGCGTTGACTACAAGGACGGAGTTGTTTCTCTTACTAAGGCTGCTGACTACAAGGTTGTAGAATCTGACCAAAAACCAGTTAAGGCTGAATCTAAGGGTATGCTTACTAACGACAAGGTTCTAGTTGGAGATAAAACTCTTACTGCTACTGCTTACAAGATTGATGACCTTAACTACTACAAGTTAAGAGATCTTGGAAAAGAACTTGGATTTGGCGTTGGTTATGACGAAGCTACTAAATCTGTTCTTCTAACTTCTGTTGTAAATGAAAAAGAAGAAGTTAAGGAAGAAAAAGTTGCTCCAAAACTTGAAGAAGTTAAAGAAGCTATCAACAAAGAATTAGCTAAAGAAAAAGAAGTTCGTGCTTCTGAAGAATACAAAAAAGCTACTGACGAAGTTAAAACTAACTACGAAAACGCTGTTGCAGCTGGTAAAAACATTGTAGCAGACAAAGATGCAACTCTTGAACAAGCTAACAACGAACTTAAGGCTCTAGTTGAAGCTGTAGAAAAAATTGGCCTAAAGGCTGAAGCTAAGATCGAAGAAAAAACTGAAGAAGCTAAAAAAGAAATCAAAAAAGACGTTAAAGAAGGAAAAGAAGAAGTTAAAGAAACTGCTAAAGATGCAAAATAATTTAACTCTTATATAAGGCCGTGGAAGAATCCACGGTCTTTTTCTTTTGCTTTCTTTATAAATTAATTTTTGTAAGTTTATAAATATTTATGACTTCATAATTTTTTTTAAGTTTAATAATATTTGAAAGATTAAAAAAATTTATAAGCTTATAGGTGTTAGGATGCTTATGAATACTTATAACTTTATAAGTATTTGTGGCTTCCTAGTTTCTAACAACTTGCTTAATTATAGATACTTTATAAAACTTTATAAGTTAAAATAAATTTTCCATCAAAAAAAGATTAGGTCTCAAAACCTAATCTTTTTTTATTTTTATTTATATGCTGTAATCGTAGTTTAAAATCTTGGACCTGGCTTCACTTACAAAGTAAAGAGAGCCTGTAATTAAAATCAAGTCGCCATCCTCATAAGTTTTTTTATAATAATCCAAGGCTTCATCAATGGTCATGACCTGACCCTTAAGTCCATATTCACTTGCCTCACGACTTAGTTCTTCTGGGCTTGTCCCCCTCTTGTAGTCCAAGTTTACGAAGACAACTTCATCGGTGTAAGAGGAAATTTCTTCTAGCATCTTCTTGTGTTCCTTATCAGCCAAGATTGACATAATGAGGTGGAGCTTTTTGAATTTAAAATTGTCTAAGGATTCAACTAATCTCTTGATTCCATCAAAGTTGTGGGCACCGTCTAAGATTATAAGTGGGTCTCTTGAGACAATCTCCATCCTTCCCTTCCAAGTTGAAGTTTTTATTCTCTTTTTAATGTCATCAAGAGAAATTTTTAAAATCCCCCTCTTGTTTAAGAGGTAAAGGGAATAAATTGCTCCTATGGCATTCTCCACTTGGTAGTCACCAATTTGTGTGAGCTGTAAGTCCTCTTCTTCCCCATCTAGTTTTAATTTAAAGTCAATTCCCCTTAAATCAGATTTTAAAATTTCACTTTCAAGGTCCTTGGTGTAGAAGAGTTCGGCAGACTTTTCTTTGGCTTCTTTTTCTATTACTCCAAGAATTTTTGGATCTCTGTTTGTGGTTACTACAAGTCCATCTTCTTGGATGATACCAGCCTTGGCATCGGCAATTTCTTCTATGGTATCGCCAAGGTATTCCATGTGGTCCATGGAAATTGACGTGATAATAGAAATTAATTTTTCACGACTTGTGAAGATATTTGTAGAGTCTGCACGACCACCCATGCCAACTTCAAGTATAGCAAGGTCTACCCCTTCTCTTTCAAAGTAAATTATTGCCATAATTGTCAAAAATTCAAAGAGGTTGAGGTCGCCGTATTCTTCTACAATGTCTTTTTCTTTTTCAATTATAAAGTCTCCAAGTTCTGCAAAGTCCTCTTGGGAAATTTCTGTGTCCCCAATTTTTATCCTGTCGCAGTAGGTTATGAGGTGGGGAGAAACAAAGGACCCCACCTTGTAATCTTCCTTTAAGATGTCCTTGATAAAGCTAACTGTAGACCCCTTGCCGTTGGTCCCAGCAATGTGGATGACCTTTAAGTTCTTGTGGGGTGATCCAATATTTTCTAAGAAGGCCTTGATCCTCACATTGCCCTTGGACTTGAACTTGCCAATCCTGGACTCTATGTTTTTTACAACTTCTTGATATGTCATAGGTTCTTTTCTACCTTTGCAATTTGTCCTTCAACTGTCTTTAGGATCTCTTCGTACTTAATTACTTTTGCCTTTTCTTCTTCGATGAGTTTTGCTGGTGCCTTTGAAACAAAACCTTCGTTGGCAAGCTTGCCCTTGGCTCTTTTTAGTTCGCCCTCAGCTTCCTTCTTGTCCTTTTGAAGTCTCTTTAGTTCCTTTTCAAAGTCCACAAGTTCCTTAAGTGGAAGTTGGATTTCTGCCTTGTCGAGAACTATGGCAATATTTTCTGAATTTTTCTTGCCTTCGTCATCTGTAATTTCTACAGAGTTTGAGTAGCCAAGATTTAGAAGAAGTCCCTTCATTTCTTCAAAGATTTCTCTCACTTCATCGTCCTTAGTGTAGACAAGAGTGTTTGACTTCTTTGAATTTTCTATATTCATTTCGCTTCTTGCATTTCTGATTTCACGAATGGCATTTTCAATATATTCTGTTGCCTTCTCTTCTTTTTCAAATACAAGGTCTTCATTATATTCTGGCCAAGAAGCAAGAATCAAAGCTTCCTTCCTGTTAGGTAGGGCTTGCCAAACTTCTTCTGTGATGTATGGCATAAATGGATGGAGAAGCTTCAAGATGTTTTCTAATACATATAATAAAACTTTTACTGTGTTTGTTTTTTCTTCCACATCGTCAGAATATAAGACTGGTTTTACAATTTCAATGTACCAGTCGCAGAAGTCAGACCAGATGAAGTCGTAGATGTCGTCTGCTGCAAGTCCAATTTCGTACTTGTCAATTTTTTCTGTAATTGATTTTATAACTTTTTGTAGTTTTGAAATTATCCACTTGTCTTGGTAGTGAAGCTTAGCTACATCAAAGTTGGAATCTTCGATTTCATCAGACATGTTCATCATTAAGAATCTTGTTGCATTCCAAAGTTTGTTGGCAAAGTTCCTGTTTGCTTCAACCCTCTTAGTGTAAAACCTCATGTCGTTGCCTGGTGTGTTGCCTGTTACAAGGGTAAATCTAAGAGCATCGGCACCGTAGTCTCTAATGATGTCAAGCGGGTCGATTCCGTTGCCAAGAGATTTTGACATCTTTCTTCCTTGGTCATCTCTTACAAGTCCATTTAGGAATACATCTTTAAATGGAAGCTTGCCAGTTTGTTCTAGGGCAGAAAATACCATCCTGATTACCCAGAAGAAGATGATGTCGTAGCCTGTTACAAGTACATTTGTTGGATAGAAGTATTCATACTCTGGAGTCTTTTCTGGCCAACCAAGAGTTGAGAAAGGCCAAAGGGCTGATGAGAACCAAGTGTCAAGTGTGTCTTGGTCTTGGGTATAAGTCTTGCCTTCGTATCCCTTAGTGTTTGATGGGTCTTCTCTTGAGATTACAATTTCATCGTCAGTATCAGAATACCAAACTGGAAGCCTGTGTCCCCACCATAATTGTCTTGAGATGTTCCAGTCACGAATATTTTCTAGCCAGTTTTCATAAACTTTTCCAAACCTTTCTGGAACAATGTTTAGGTTGCCCTTCCTGTATTCTTCAAGGGCTGGCTTAGCAAGTGGTGCCATCTTAACGAACCATTGCTTAGAAATCAGTGGTTCAATAACTGTGTGACATCTTTCACAGTGACCAACAGCGTTGTGGTGGTGCTTCTTGCCAATGTAGAAGCCAAGTTTTTCAAAGTCTTCTATGATTTTTTCTCTTGCTTCATATCTTTCTAGGCCTGCGTAGGCTCCAGCATTTTCATTTAAATATCCCTTGCCGTCCATAATTATATTTTGGCCAAGGTCATGACGAGCTCCAACTTCGAAGTCGTTAGGGTCGTGGGATGGAGTGATCTTTACTGCACCAGAACCAAAGTCCATTTCAACATAATCATCAGCAATAATTGGAATTTTTTTGTTGTCCATCACTGGGATCATTACGTACTCACCAATAAGGTCAGTGTATCTTTCATCTTCAGGGTTTACTGCAATGGCAAGGTCTCCTGGGATAGTTTCAGGTCTTGTTGTTGCAATTTCAATTCCACCTTCCCTGTCTGCAAAAGGATACTTGAAGTACCAAATATTTCCATCACTTTCTTCGTGTTCAACTTCTGCATCAGAGATTGAAGTTTCGCAAGATGGACACCAGTTGATGATCCTGTTGCCACGATAGATAAGTCCCTTGTCATAAAGTTCTATAAAAACTTCTTCAACAGCGTTGGAAAGATTGTCGTCAAGTGTAAAGCTTTGTCTTGACCAGTCGCAAGAAATTCCCAGCTTCTTAAGTTGGTTTACAATGTTGCCACCGTATTCGTGAGTCCAATCCCAAGCGTGTTCTAAGAACTTTTCTCTTCCAATGTCTTCCTTGTCTATGCCTTCATTCCTAAGCTTTTCTACAACCTTAGCTTCTGTGGAAATTGATGCGTGGTCAGTTCCCGGTAACCAAAGTGCAGAGTAGCCCTGCATCCTTTTTGTCCTAATGAGGACGTCTTGGATTGTATTGTTAAGGGCGTGACCCATGTGAAGGTTGCCTGTTACGTTTGGAGGTGGCATTACTATTGAGTAAGGTTTTTTGTTTTCATCAACCTCTGCCCTAAAGTAATTATTTTCCATCCAATAGTCATAGATTTTTTCTTCAAAATCTTTTGGATCATAGGTTTTGTTTAATTCTTTCATTTTTCCTCCTAATTTATAATTTTTTCATTATTTACAATTTTATAAAATTAAAAAAATAAAAAAGCGTCCTCCATCCCTAAGGACGAAAGACGCGGTACCACCTTAATTTTTATTTTTCAATAAACACTCTATAATCTTTAACGAGATAAGTCGTCTCTGGCTACTAATTTCACCAAAGAAGCAAAAAAAGCTACAATTGTAAAGTTTATAAGGACTTCTCAGCAACCAGTCCCTCTCTATCTATAAATTTTTACAATCCTCTTTTTTATTGCTAATTTATTTTTCTATTGTCAAATTTTGTATAGGAGTGAGGTAACTTGTATAATCATTGTTTTCTACAACTTCTACTTGCTTTAAATATATGATTACCTTATCGTACTTATCAATCCCACCAATTTCTTCTCTTACATTTTGATGATCTTCTGGCTCTGAAGAATTTACTCTTACCTTTAGTTCTTTTATTTCATTTCCATTTTCATCTTCAAATCCTAAGATGTAAGTAGATTTCATTAAATTTTTAACATTGGAATAGGTGTTAATATCTAATACCAACTTGTCACCACTAAACCCCTTTGAGTTTATGACTGCTCCAATAATTGTCACATCTTCTATCTTGTCATCCTTTTCTGGCTCTTTAGCTTCACTTCCAAAGCCAAAAGCTCTTGCTGCATTGTCATAATCTTTCTCAAGGTCACTTTTTACTGATGAAGATTCAAAAATAAAATTCTTGGCACTTAAAATATCAGAAGCTTGGAAGGTAAATTCAGAATCTGGCTCCACCTTTGGATATAAGACCCCGGAATCATCAGACCCACCAATTATTCCTATAGCACCTGCATAGTCTGCTTCTTGATTATTATTTTTTTCTCCATCTCTATCTTTATCAGTATTTTTATTATTTGTGGTAAAAATAGCTGTCGGTCCATCTGCCTTACCGATAATCTCTGCATTAGGATTTTCTCTCTTAAGTCTTGCCTCGTTCATCTTGCCTTGAATGCCTGGATAAGCAAAATATCCTCCAAGAAGAATCACAGCAAGAACAAGAATTATTTTCTTTGCCATAAGGCACCCCCTAATTAATATAAAAGATACCACAAAAAATCTTTGAAATCAATAAATACTTGATTATCTAGGGATAAATCCAACTTTTTTATAAACCTTTCTTAGGGTTTTGTTTGCAAGGTAAGATGCCTTTTCTGCACCTTCTTTGTAAACTGATTCAAGATAGGCCTTGTCGCTCCTTATTTCTTTAAATCTTTCACGAAGTGGTCTTAGACCTTCAACAACAACTTCTCCAAGGTCTTCCTTGAAGTCTCCGTAGCCAAGGTTTTCGTATTTCTTGACAATTTCTTCTGGGCTCATGCCAGAGAAGGAAGCGTGAATGTTAATAAGATTCTTTAAGCCTGGTTGGTCATCAGAATATCTAAACTCGCCAGATGAATCTGTGACAGCTCTCTTGATTTTCTTTCTTGTGTCGTCTTCTGAATCAAGAATTAAAATAAATCCATCCTTATTTGAATCAGACTTAGACATCTTTGAAGAAGGATCCTTAAGTGACATTATTCTTGCCCCAACTTTTGGTGTCAAAATTTCTGGAATTGTAAAAGTTTCAGAATATCTTGAATTAAATCTTTGGGCCAAGTCTCTTGTAATTTCTATGTGTTGCTTTTGGTCTTCGCCTACAGGAACGTAAGATGTGTTGTAAAGCAAGATGTCAGCTGCCATTAGGACTGGATAATTTAAAAGTCCTGCTTGAACATCAGTGTACTTGCTTGACTTGTCCTTGAATTGTGTCATCCTTTGAAGTTGTCCAAGGCCTGTCATTGTATTTAGGACCCAACCAAGTTCAGCGTGAGCCGGCACATGGGATTGGATGTAAATAATTGACTTCTT
Source organism: Peptoniphilus harei (assembly GCF_016726485.1). Classification (GTDB taxonomy): domain Bacteria; phylum Bacillota; class Clostridia; order Tissierellales; family Peptoniphilaceae; genus Peptoniphilus_A; species Peptoniphilus_A harei. Next base: position 1,412,685 of record NZ_CP068103.1, on the reverse strand, counting down.
TGGGTCAAGTCCTGCTGCAAGGTAAAGGGCAAGGACATCAAGTGTGTTCTTCCTAAGGTCCTTTGGCTCTTGTGCCACAGTGATTGCGTGCATGTCAACGATACAGTATAGGCAGTTGTATTCATCTTGAAGGCCAATAAAGTTCTTTAGGGCCCCAATATAATTTCCAATAGTGAGGGAACCAGAAGGTTGGATCCCAGAGTAAACTATTTTTTTATCTTCCATTTTTTATCTCTCTTTCTTTTTTCCAAATAAAATATAATTAAAATACTAATAATTTCAATAAAGGTCACGAGGATGCTTCCCTCTGGCCCATAAGTTTTGTCGTACAAGTTGTAATTTAAAATTTTAAAATTAAGTAAGCTGTCAAAGCCGCTAAAGCCACTAACATTTAGTCCGTAAATCATTGCCATGGAAAAGTTCCAGCCGGCGTGGACTCCAGAAGTCAACATAATATTTTCTGAATAAAATAACAACTTTGCAAAAAATATTCCCACCAAGATTGTGTTTAAGGTAGATAAAATTGTCACTCCTTCATTGCCCAGGTGCAAGAGTCCAAAGAAAATTGATGGAAGTAGGATTGCGAGCCTTCTTCCATAATTGTTATAGAGAACTCTTGTTAGGATTCCCCTTACCAAAACTTCTTCAGATGTTGACTGGATAAAGAAGGCCATGAAGTAGGCAAGGAAAATTAAATTTAAATTGCCTAAGTTAATCCCCTGGTATCCAAGGGCTCCCCTTCCCATGTCTAGCAAAACATAGATAGAAATTTGTAAGAATCCAAGGAAGAGTCCAAGTCCAATGTTCTTGGCAAGACCTTCTCTCTTGAAGAAGATGAAGTCCATCTTCTTTTTCAAAACATATTTTACAAATATTATGGCAGCCAGTAGTTGACCTGTAGTCCCCATTAACATTATTAGGTTTGCATTTTTATAATCATCATTAAAATAAGTTTGCCCGTAAAAAATTAGGGACAGGGCCAGCATAACCCCACTAGTGAAGATGGCAATTGCAAAGAGCAAGACAAAAAGCTTTAAGATAATTTTTAAAAAATTCTTTATTTTATTTTCCATAGTCTTATGTCTTATCTCCTCTTAATGTCTTCCCATCTTTCATTAACCACTTGTCTTACTTCATCTTCATCTAGCTTTACTATTTCCCTATCTTTCATGATAAAGTTGCCGTCGCAGATAACTGCTTCCACATCAGATGAATTTGCTGAATAAACTAGGGCTGAGATCAAATTGTTTCTCGGTGTGAAAGAATTTGAATCTAAATCAAAAATTGTTAGGTCTGCAAGGTAGTCTTCCTTAATCAAACCAAGATTTTCAAAGCCAAGGGCCCTTGCTCCATTTACTGTTGCCATTTTTAAAATTTCTATAGCTGGCACAGCCTTTTCATTCATGGTAACAGCCTTATTTACAATGCCACCTATGTGCATTTCTTCTACAAAGTCTTGGTTGTTGTTTGATGAGTCGCCGTCAGTTCCCAGTGCCAAGGTGATATTGTTTTTTAATAATTTATCAACTGGTGTGAAACCACTGGCAAGTTTTAAGTTTGATGAGGGATTGTAAACTGGGAAGAATTTTTTATCCTTAACAAGTTCAATTTCTTCATCAGTGATGTGAACGCAGTGGGCTGCAATAATTTGGCTATCAAGCATGCCTAAGGAGTTCACATATTCAATTGGTGTCATTCCATATTCTTTTTTAGAATTTTCAACTTCTGTAAGAGTTTCAGAAAGGTGGATGTGAATTATCTTGTCATATCTTTCCCTTGCCCTTTTTGAAATTTCCTTTAAGAATTCTGTTGAACAAGTATAAATTGCGTGTGGTGCAGGGACAACCCTAATTCTCCCATTAGCTTTCTCCTGGTAGTTCTTGTAAAGGTCGTCAAATTCTTTAAGCTTTGCTTCTCCTTCTCCGTCAACATCTGTCATGCCACGAGTTAAGACTCCACGAATTCCAGCTTCAATAGCAGCATCCCCAACCTTATCCATTTCGTAATACATATCACAGAAGGAAGTGACACCCGACTTTATGTTTTCAATAATAGAAAGCTTAGAAGACCAATAGATGTCTTCTGGGTTTAGCTTTGCTTCTATGGGCCAAATTTCATTTTCAAGCCAGTCCATAAGTGCCAAGTCGTCGGCATAATTTCTAAAATAAGACATGCCAAGGTGGGTGTGGGCATTTACAAAGCCTGGAGTTAAGAGTTTGTTCTCTCCATCAAAGACCTCATCTGCATCAAGCTTTAAATCTTTTCCAATTTTTTTTATTTTATTTTCTTCTATAAAAATATCTGCCTTATCGACAATTTTTTCATTCTCTATATCCAAATAAGAAATATTCTTTATAAGTAAGCTCATAATTCCTCCAATACTATTAATATTATAACAAAGTTTAAAATTTTTTTTCTAATTTATTGCAATTTACCACTTCCACAAATTTAAACTTTGGTATAATGACTTTATGATTGGAAATTATTTAGAGTTCAATGTATTTTTTGACATCATCGGGACAATTGCCTTTGCAATTTCCGGTGCCATACTTGGTTGCAAGAAAAAGATGGACATACTTGGCGTCATAGTTCTTGGTCTTGTCACTGCCCTTGGGGGAGGCTTTGTTCGTGACTTGGTCCTTGGCATCAATCCACCAAATATGTTTCAAAATTCAACTAACGCAATCATCTCCACTGTCTTTTCAGTTCTAGTTTTTATGTTTTTCTATTTTAGGAAAAACTTCACATCAAGACAGGTCCTAATCTTTATGAATGAGTTCATGATCCTTAGCGACACAATTGGTCTTGCGTCTTTTACTATCACTGGAATGACAACTGCCCTTTCCCTAGGTCTTGATAAGAAGTTTTTGCTCATCTTTGTTGGTTCCATAACAGGAGTTGGCGGCGGAATGATTCGTGACGTCTTGGCAGGCACTATCCCCTTTATCTTCAAGGAACAAATTTATGCCGGCGCCTGCATCTTGGGCTCTATAGTTTTTCTTCTCACGAGAAATTTTTTAGGCGACCAGGTTTCCATGATAATTTGTTTTTTTACAGTTTTAATATTTAGACTCTTGGCAGTGAAAAAGAATTGGAACCTGCCAAGGATTAGTGACTAGGAGGAAGAAATGGCAGTAGCAGAATTAACACTTATACCTATAGGAACAAAGACAACATCTGTGAGCAAGTACATTGCAGGTGCCCTTGACTCTATTGGAGAAGTTGATGGACTAAGATATGAACTAAATCCAATGGGAACGACAATTGCCCATGACGATTTAAAAGTTTTATACGATGTAATAAGAAGAATGCAAGAGTCAGTTTTTGATGCAGGTGCAGACAGGGTCTACACTGTTGTAAAAATTGACGACAGACGTGACAAGGACTATTCCTTTGAAGACAAGGTTACGTCTGTAAATGAAAAGAGAAAAAATAAATAATTTTTTAAACCTCATCGACTTTGATGGGGTTTTTTGATATTTTGTTAGTGATTAGATTTTACTTGTGACTTCATAAATTTTTATGACTTGGGAATTTTTTGTCACTTTATAAATTTTTTGTAACTTCATAAATTTTTATGACTTCACAAGTTTTTGTCACTTTATAAGTTTTTATAAGATTATAATTTTTGATAACTTAGGAAGTTTTTATAAGCTAAAAATCTTTTTATAAATAAGGAGGAAATATGTACGAAGGTTTTTTGACAGATGTTAAAGGGATAAAACTTGGTCACGCAGAAGATGAACTTGCCCTTACTGGGACAAGTGTTATCTTGTGCGAAGATGGTTTTACTGCAGGAGTTGATGTTCGTGGAGCAGGACCTGGCACTCGTGAAACTGATCTTCTAAGAGCAGAGAACTTGGTCCAAAAGGTCCACGGAGTTTTCTTAACTGGCGGGTCTGCCTATGGTCTTGATGTTGGCGGCGGCATCATGAAGTTTTTGGAAGAAAAGGGCGCAGGCTTCGACGTGGGAGTTGGAATAGTTCCCATAGTTCCTGGCGCAGTCCTATTTGACCTTGCAGTGGGCGACTCAAAGGTCAGACCCGATTTTAAAATGGGATATGAGGCTGCGAAGTCTGCCAAGGAAAAGGATGAAACTCAGGGAAACTTTGGGGCAGGTTGTGGCGCCAGCGTTGGAAAAATCTTGGGAAATGACTTTGCCATGAAGTCAGGCATAGGCCAGTCCTCTGTAAAGGTTGGCGACCTTGTTGTCTCTTCTATTGTTGCCCTTAATGCCATGGGAGATATTTTTGATTATGAAGAAGGTAAGAGAATTGCTGGAGTTTATGACAGGAAAAATAAAAAATTTTTAGACACTTGTGCCCTTTACGAAAAGCAGCTTAAAGATTATAATCAATTTAGCCCTGCCAACACTACAATTTCTCTTGTTGCAACAAACGCAAGGCTTACTAAGGCAAACTGTAATAAGATCTCACAAATGGCTCATGATGGATATGGAAGATCAATTAACCCAGTCCACACCATGAACGATGGAGATACAATATTTACACTTGCAAGCGGCCAAGTTGAAGCAGATATAAATTTAGTTGGAATTCTCGCTGCAAAGACTATTTCTAGGTCTATTGCCAATGCAATTTATTCAGCAGAGGATTCAGGTGGGCTTGTAAGCTATAGGACTATCAAATAAAATTGATGGAAAAATGAAGGGTATCTACACGAACCCTATCGGAGGTAAAATGAATCGAAACACTGAACGTAACAGAAGGCTAGTGATAGCTGCCATGCTTGGTGCCATCACAGTTGTTCTTAGTCTAACTCCCCTTGGACTTATTCCACTGGGAGTTATCAATGCAACTACTATGCACATACCAGTAATTATTGGAGCCATAGCAGAGGGACCTGTGGTGGGAGCCATGGTTGGACTTATCTTTGGAGTGTCATCACTCTTAAATGCAATTTTAAGAAATGCAAGTCCCGTTGCCTTTGTCTTTTACAATCCACTAATTTCTGTCTTGCCAAGAGTTTTAATTGGGATAACTTCCTATTACTCTTATGCTGCAATGAAGAAGATGGAAGACAAGAACTTGAGAAACTTAACTAAGGGACTTTGGGGACTAATTTCAATTTTCTTAGTTTACTTACTTTATAAGAATATTAAGACTGGTGGATCAACACTAAATATTACTTTTGTAGTAATCCTACTTGCCCTTTGCCTTGGATTTTTAGTTTACTCTTTCAAATCAAATGAGAAGGACTTCCCTATTGCCATAGGTGCCTTTGTGGGATCAATGACTAACACAGTCTTAGTACTTGGTGGAATTTATCTAATTTATGCCAAGAGATATGTTGAGGCTCTAGACATTCCACTAGAAAATGCAAAATCAGCAATCCTTGGTGTGTCAGTTACATCTGGAATACCTGAAGCTATCCTATCTGTTATAATTACTACAGCAGTTATAAAAGCTTTGAAATCAAGAAGGGGTTAATATGTTACTTGCAATTGATATAGACAATAGGACAACGGACTTCGCTGTCTTCAGTCAAGATGACTTAATCGATAAGTTTTCAATTACAACTGACAAAAATAGGTCTGTGGTTGAAATTAAACTCACGATTAAACTCATACTAATGGATAAAAATATAGAACTCTCTGACATCAATGAAATAATTATTTCAAACGTGGTGCCAGAACTCTCTTCTTCTTATGAAATAATCTCAAGAGAACTCATTGGCAAGAAGCCAATTTTTATCTCTGCTGGAGTCAAGACTGGTTTAAACATAAAATGTGAAAGTCCAAGAGAAGTAGGCTCAGACAGGATCATAAAGGCAGTTGCTGCCACAAGAATCTACACAGAAAATATAATAATAGTTTCTGCATCATCAATTACAACAATTGACTATATCAATGCAAAAAAAGAATTCCTGGGAGGACTAATCCTGCCAGGAATCAACTTGCTTCAAGATTCACTTGTGAGAGGTAGTGCAAAGCTCCCTCATGTTGAATTAAAAAGGCCTGATGATGTAATTGGTAAAAATACTGAAAAAGCAATCCAAAGGGGCCTTTACTACGGCTACAAGAAGGCTGTCCTTGGGATAATTGATGAAATAGTAGAATCTTATTCTCTTGCAAAAGAAAATACAAATATTTTAATCACTGGACCCTATGGCCATCTCTTAAAGCTATGTAAGTACGACTTAATAAGAGACGACGACCTAGGCATCTACGGACTTAAAATTATTTACGACCTAAACAAAAATAAGGCTTCATGATTTATGAAGCCTTTTTTCTTACCTATATTTTTCTAAATCTTTAATGTCCACTTTATGGAAGTTTACCTCAAAACCTGAAAGGTCTACGATCTTTTCCATAGTAGAACGGAACATATCAATGTCACCAGTTATATAAAAGTCAATGGACCTATTGGGAACTTCCTCATGGTCCTTTTCTATTTTCAAAATGTTCATGGCATCAAGGACAGTCTTGTAGGCTGGGTCAACCATTAAAACTTTTTTGCCTTGTTTTTTTAAGACCCTCTTAAAGGAATCTTCCACTAGGGGATAGTGAGTACAACCGAGAATCATTGTGTCGAAGTCGTAGTCACCAAAGTAGTCTAAGTACTTCTTAACAATCCCGTCCATGTATTCTTCTTCAAACTCGCCTCTCTCAATGGCAAGAGTTAGGTCAGGACAGTAGACTGATTTAAGTTCAATAGATGGATCCATAGACTTTAAGACCTTGTCATAAACGCCACTCTCCACACAAGACTTTGTTGCAACAAGGGCAACCTTCTTAGTCTTAGTCCTCTCAAGAGTGTTCTCACTACCTGGTTCAACAACCCCAATAATCGGATACTTGTATTTTTCATTGGACTCCTTGAGGCCGTGGCTTGTTGCAGTATTACAAGCAATTATAGAAAGGTCCACGTCAAGATCTTTGAAAAAACCCATAACCTCCATTGTATAATTTTTAATCTCTTCGTCAGTCCTGGCACCGTAGGGCATCCTAAGAGTATCCCCAAAGAAGACGAAGTTTTTATTTTTTATTTTATTTAAAGCGACTTTTAAAACAGAAAGTCCACCTACTCCGCTGTCATAAAAGCCAATCACATTATTTCCCATTCAATCACCAACTCTTTTATATAATACTATAAAATAAGAAAAACAAAAAGAAGAATCTAAATTTCTTCCCTTGTTATAGTTTTCCGTTTTAGACCATGTGATTAATTATATAAAATATACCATTCTCTATCAAGTTAGGTATAACGCAATTTTAGATTAATTTATTTTGTTTTAAATTTTAATAAATTGTTCACAAAAAGTTTCTTCCGAAGATTGATCATTGTAAGTAATTTTTATTTTATTTTTTTAATTTTCCTATTATATCATAATCTATGTTTAAGCTTCGCACATTAAAAAACACTCTTAAAAAAAGAGTGTTTAATCTTAATTTCAAAATTTTAATTCTTGGCGATATTTACAATAGCTTCAGTTAATAGCTTAGAAAAATTTAAATTCAATTTATTACCTAGGTCATTACTCCACTTAGGTATAGATAAGGTCTTTTTAACAAGCTCTTGGCTTCCCAAATAATCCTTTAAATCAACATAGACAAGAGAAATAAAGGACTTTGAATAGTCATAAAACCCATCAAATTCAGGATCATCTTTAAAGGGAAAATTATCTTCAATAGACAGATCACTTATGGCTGATTGTTTTGGCAAAGTATCTCCGCCTTCAATTATAGAGCCCGCCATTATTCCCAAGTAATCGCTAGCCATCAATAAAGCTTCTTCTATTGAATCACCTTGAGTGCCTGCTCCTTCAATATCTGGCATATAAACATAATAACCTTTCTCTTCTGGACTATAATAAAAAATAGCTGGATAAGAAACTAACATAATTACCACCTCTCTTGTTATAAGAAGTAGGGCTATTTCAGCCCCGCCTCTTTTAGTATTCCACGCTCAGTTCCCTTTTGAAGTTCCCCATGTGGAATAATGATTGGTCTTTTTAGGCCAGGCTTTGTCATTTTTACATGACTACCCTTGCCACCTTTTACTACTTCAAAACCATTCTTTTTAAGTATCTTGACCATTTCATCTTGTGTCATCGGCATGTATACCTACCTCCTGACAGTTTTATTTTACCACGTAGTCATACGTAGTGTCAATTTTAAGCTTAAATTCTACACTACTTACAGTCATGTTTATATAATTATTTGTAACAAAAAAAGCACCCTAACATTATCGTCAGTGTGCTCTTAATAATATTTTTCTAAATCAAAATATCCTAACTCGTAAGCATCCTTGCCTTTATCTAAACAAGTTAATATTATCTCTTTTTCATATTCTCTTGATATTCCCATGTTTGGGAATAAATCTCCAAACCTAGCGATATACTCATTTTCTAATTTTTCCATAATACTTTCACTTATCATCTTTACTCCTTTTATCCTTTAGATTTTATGAACTTTCTTTTTTCAAATTTAAAATATAAAGCAAAAAGCCTGCGAACATTGCATTCACAGGCTTTTAAATGGTGCACCTTTACGGACTCGAACCGTAGGCCCACTGATTAAGAGTCAGTTGCTCTACCAACTGAGCTAAAGGTGCAAAACTTATTAACTTGTCTGTACCATCAGTACAACAAAGATAATTATAAATAAAAAAAACACTCCTGTCAAGTGTTTTTTTTATTTTATTTTCTAAACATTCTATAGTCTGCTTGCTCTTCAAACATTTCATAGATAGCTTCAATGGTTCTTTCACTTGCTTCTCTAGCTTCCTCAGGTTTTTTCTCTTCGATTAAATTATAAATTTTTTGCAAATTTTCATAGTGTCTTTGATAATTTTCTTTATTTCTAAAAATAAAATTACCAAACCTATAAAGCCTTTTGTTGACCATTGTCATAACTTCAATTAATATTTCATTATTTAATGACTTAACAAGAGCCATGTTCCATTCAATGATTAAGTTTTGGGCAAGTTCTTCCTCATCATTTTCAATGGCAAGCCTAAGATCTTCGTTGACCTTTTCGAAATATTTTGTCTTTTCTGTTAAGCCCTTTTCTGCCAAGAGTTCAACACAAAGAGGCTCCAGCGACTTTCTAACTATATAAAGATTTTTGGCTTCTTTGACAGAAATTTTTGAAACAATATAAGATTTTCTTGGAAAACTTGTAACAAGTCCTTCCTTTTCAAGTTTTTTTAGGGCCTCTCTAACTGGTGTTCTAGATACATCGAGTTTAGAAGCGATTTCCATCTCAATAAGTTTGTCTCCTGGCAGTAATTTATTTTTTAAGATTTTATCTTTTAAATCTCTATAGACCATATTGCTAAGAGACTTCTTATTAGATTTCGTGTCCAAAAATCTCACCTCCTATTTACTAAAATATTTTCCTCAGTCTGGGATTTTTCTTTTTTTCATTATACCATAAACTCAGTAGTTTCATATATTAAATTTTTGAATATTTATAATTTGACAAATGTTTATCACTCTCATTTTCGGGTAACATAAGTATAGGCAAAATTAAAAGAACTTTAAATTGGAGGAAAATTTATAATGAATAAGAAAATTTTAATGACAACACTTGGACTAGGACTTGCACTAACACTTACTGCTTGTGGACCAAAAAACCAAGCAATGGATCTAGCAAATTCTAATGCTAAGAACACTAAGGTTGAAGAAAGTGCTAATGCAAATAAAACAAATGCTAACAAAAATGCAACTGACAATAAGGCTGATGCACAAACAAAAGAAGAAACAGCTGTAAATAAGGGAGCTGTTGCTAACCTAGACCCTGGTATTGCTTTTGACGGATTCAAAAAACTTCATGCAGATGCTAAGATTGAATCCTTCCAACTTGATATTGAAAATGGAAAAGCTTACTACAAGGTTAATGGTTATGATGCTGAAAACGAATATGAAGTTACAGTTGACGCAGTGACTGGCGACATTGTAAAGGACGAGTTTGAAGCAGAAAACACATCAGCTAAGACAGCTGACCTACAATTAGAAATGATCGAAGCAGTTGACAAATACATGGCAGAAGCTTTAAAGGACGCAGGTCAAGGCTATGAAGCTGGAGAATACGAAGTTGAATTTGACAACGGAAAATATGAAGTAAGTGTTGAAGTTGTTAATGGAAACAAAGACATCACTTACACTTACGACTATGAAACAGGTAAGTTAATAGAAAAAGATATGTAATATTTTTAAGAGAGGGCTTGGCCCTCTTTTTTTTATGATTTTTTATTTCTTTCAAATAATTTCTTCCTGTTATTAAAATAATTTTTGTATATAATTATTGTTAAGAAGGCAGTTTTTTGCAAAATTTTATTAGGAGTATAAAAAATGTTAGAAAGAAAATTTGTTATTTTTTATAAAAGATTAAAGAAGTACCTGACAAATCTCATAAGCCAAGATATTTTTATTAGGCTCAGCTTAAACATAATAGTTCTTTTCTTTGCCATAAAAATTTACAAGACCTTTGATCTCGATGAATACTTAGATATAACAGTCTTTACTGCTGCCATAGCTATCCTCTTGATTGACTTTTTTATTGTTACAATTATAAATTTTGTTTCTGTGAAGAAAGAAGACTCCTTAAAAACTACTGATGATTACAAGTCTCTGATAAAAAAGTATCCCCTTGATAAAAAGTACGGTTACTTTTATGAATTTAAAAACACCAAGCTAGATAAAATTCCTTCAAAAGTTAGAAGAAAGTTTTATGAAGATGATGATGATTTTAATTTTAATGAAGATCAAGTCTTCCCCATAAGAAAGTTGGCTGACTGCAAGGGCAAGGAAATAAGTTTGAGAGATAGGGAAGAAATCTTTCAAATGGAAGAAAGCTTAAAAGAAAATTTAAATATTTTAAAGGATGTTCATAAGAATTCAAATATTTACAACAACAAGTGTATCAGGCTTGATGATCTTACGGAGCTTGAGGACAAGGTCGTATTAAAAACTTCAAGGACAAATTACTTTGACTTTTGTGCATCAAACAGGATGATTGATTACGTCCACAAGAACAAGAGGACTATAAGAGATGACTTACTCTATGGTCCCCTCTTTCCAAGTCTTTCTGAATCTCCTTTATCCAATCTCTTGGGCTTTAACTGCTCAGTTGTTACTAGCGATGGTTACTTGATCTTCATCAAGAGAGGTTCCAATGTTTCCATTGAAAAGGACAAGCTTGGCCTTGGAGTCCAAGCTTCTGTTAAATACATGTACACCCACGCTGAAGAGGGCAAAAAAATTATCGACATAGAAGATATTTATAGGTCTGTTGAAATGGAATTTGTTGATGAGCTGGGAGTGAGTCTCCATAGTCCAGAAAAAATCGGCAAAAACCTAGTTGATGTTTACTACGATTATGTGGAGGGCAAGCCTCAACTTTATTTTGAATTCTTCTTAGATAATGAGGACAAAAATTCTAGCCTAAAAGAAATTTCTGCTTATCTAGCAAAAAAAGATAAGTCCATGATTAAAGACGGAAATTCTATCCTTGCAATTCCACTTAAGAAGGCAGAAAATATTTATATCTCATCCTTTGCCCTTGCCTATGAAGACCAATATTATTCAATGGTTCCTTCTGCCTCCTATTGTGTGGCGAGATTTTTAGAAAATATAAGATAAAAAAACCTGGGTTATTGCCCAGGTTCTTTTTTTACTCTCAAATTATAAATTATAGATTTCTTCAGCAGGAAATATTTCGATTTCTTTAAGTGAATTAATGCGACTAAAAAACTCTTCTTCTGTCATAGTCTCTGCATGGTCATCATCAATACAAGTATATTTGGATAGACCATCAATTTCGTCTATAATCTTTTTCATATCATACTTTGTCAAAGGAAGTTCACCGTCTACTTACAGTCCAAGACCTGGCGACACATCAAAAAGTCTTGGGTAACTAGCAACAATTAGGTGGGCATCTGGACCAACCTTCTTAAAGTATTCGTCGCTCTTCCCTTCATTTTATATCTCCTTTTCAAATAGTATTTTTGTCTTAATTGTATCATATAAAAATTTTAAGTTTGTAAAGACTTATAGGCTTAGCAAGCTAACACTCAATAAAAAATTTATGTCTTCAAAAAATTCTAAGCAAAAAATATACACAAAAAAACTCTGGCATCTCTACCAGAGTTTCTCTATTATATCTTATTCATATTTTCCGTGACAGTTTTTATATTTTTTTCCACTTCCGCAAGGACATGGATCATTTCTTCCTACTTTTTCTTTTTTTCTAACGTAAGGTTTTTTCTTTCCGTCATCTGGATTTACAGTTTCAACTTCCTTTGCTACCCTAACCCTTTGTACTCTTTCAGGGTTAACTACGTGGTAAAGCATTTTAACTGTGTCTTCTTTAATTGATTCGTTCATTGCTTCGAACATATCGAAGCCTTCTTCTGCGTAGGCTCTTACTGGGTCAGTTTGACCAACTGCACGAAGTCCAATTCCCTTTCTTAGTTGATCCATTGCATCGATGTGGTCCATCCACTTTTGGTCAACATTTTGAAGAAGGGCAACTCTTTCAATTTCTCTGAATTTTTCTTCGCCGAAGTCTTCTTCTTTTTCTTGATATTTTGCATCAGCAAGTTCTTTTATATAAGCCTTTAGTGAATCCACTGTAGGATTTTCAAGTTTCTTTAAGAAGTCTTCTTCAAAATCAAAAGTAGCCACACCAAAGTTTCTTATTGATTCAAAGTCAAGATAGTTTTTGTTGTTATCATCTAGCTTGTTGTAGAAGTCAATAGTCTTATCTATTACATCATTTCTCATTGCAATGATGTCGTCTCTTAGGTTTTCACCTTCAAGAACTCTTCTTCTTTCTGCATAGATAACTTCTCTTTGCTTGTTCATAACGTCATCATATTTTAGGACGTTCTTACGAATACTAAAGTTGTTACCTTCTACTTTTCTTTGAGCTGACTCTATTAGTCTTGTAAGGATTTTGTGTTCGATTGGTTCGTCTTCTTCTGGATCAAGCTTAACCATTGTGTCTTTAAATCTGTCTCCAGCAAATAGTCTAATTAAATCGTCATCTGCTGAGATGTAGAATCTTGAAGAACCTGGGTCTCCTTGACGTCCTGAACGACCACGCAATTGGTTATCAATACGTCTTGACTCGTGTCTTTCTGTACCAATAATTCTAAGTCCGCCAACCTTCTTAACTTCTTCAGCTTCCTTGTCTGTTTCAACCTTGAATTTTTTAACAAGAGCTTGATAATCTTCTCTTGCCTTAATGATTTCTGGGTCATCAGTCTTGAAGTATGAGTCTGCATATTCTAGCATTTCATCTTCCATGCCTTGCTTCTTAAGTTCCTTCTTTGCAAGATATTCTGGGTTACCACCAAGTACAATGTCGGTACCACGACCAGCCATGTTTGTGGCAATAGTAACTTGACCGAAACGACCTGCTTGGGCAACTATTTCAGACTCTTGTTCGTGATTTTTGGCGTTTAAGACATTGTGCTTAATGCCAGCACGTTTTAAATATTTAGAAAGAGCTTCAGACTTGTCAATTGACACAGTACCAACTAGGACTGGTTGACCTTTCTTATTTGCCTCAGCAATTTCTCTTGTAACTGCCTTGAATTTTGCATCTTCATTAATATAGATGTGGTCATTGTCGTCATCTCTTTGCACAGGTTTATTTGTTGGGATTTCAACAACGTCAATGTTATAAATATCTCTAAACTCGCCTTCTTCTGTCATAGCAGTACCTGTCATACCAGCAAGCTTATCATACATTCTAAAGTAGTTTTGGAAGGTAATTGTTGCAAGAGTCTTTGATTCAGCTCTTACTTCTAGACCTTCTTTTGCTTCGATAGCTTGGTGAAGACCTTCGGAGTATCTTCTACCATACATTAGACGGCCAGTGAATTCGTCAACAATTATTACTTCGCCATCTTTTACAACATAGTCAATATCTCTGTGCATTGTACCTGCTGCCTTAAGGGCTTGGTTGATGTGGTGAGATAATTCCATGTTTTCTGCATCAGATAAGTTTTCAATGCCAAAATATTTTTCGGCCTTAGCAATACCCTTGTCAGTAAGAGTTGCAGTCTTATCTTTTTCATCTATTACATAGTCTACAGTTTCTTCTTCGAATTCCCTGTTAAATCTTTCAAGATCAATTTCATCTTGAGACTTGATTCTGTGGCTAAGAGTGTTTACAAAATCTCTTGCCCTAACATATAAGTCAACAGATTCATCACCTTGACCAGAAATAATAAGAGGTGTTCTCGCTTCGTCAATTAAAATTGAGTCAACTTCGTCGACGATACAATAGTGAAGTCCTCTTTGAACCATTTCTTCCTTATATATAACCATGTTATCTCTTAGGTAGTCGAAACCAAATTCGTTGTTAGTACCATAAGTGATATCAGAATTGTAAGCAGCCTTCCTGTCCTCTTGGTCCATGTCGTGGATAATACATCCAACGCTAAGACCTAGGAATTCATAAACCTTACCCATCCAGTCCCTATCACGGCTAGCCAAGTAGTCGTTGACAGTAACAACGTGAGTTCCCTTGCCTTCAAGGGCATTTAAGTAAGCTGGAAGTGTAGCAACAAGTGTCTTACCTTCACCAGTTCTCATTTCTGCAATTCTACCTTGGTGAAGAACAATACCACCAATAACTTGGACCCTAAAGTGCTTCATGCCAAGAACTCTCCAAGCAGCTTCTCTTACAACAGCAAAAGCTTCTGGAAGTAGGTCATCAGTTGTTTCACCATTCTTAATTCTATTTTTAAATTCTTCAGTTTTATTTTTAAGCTCGTTGTCTGAAAGCTTTTCCATCTCACCTTCGAGACTCATAACTTTATTTACAAGGGGCTCGATTTTTTTAAGTTCCCTATCGCTGTAGGTACCAAAAATCTTTTCCATTAAACCCATTTTACCACTCCTTTTACCTGACGTATTATTCTATCATTAAATGGCATATTTTACAATAAAAATCCCGTTCAACACATCTCTATAAATTATATTGTTACTAATATTTAATGTCAATATAAATAGGCTAATTACTTAATTTAAATAAGTTACTCTCATGTGAAACTATACAAAATTAAAATTTTATTATAAAATGTACTAAATGATGAGGAGGTTAATATGATACTAGTAGTTGACTTTGGTGGCCAATACAATCAGTTAATAGCAAGACGAATAAGAGATCTTAACATTTACTGCGAAGTTGTACCATACAACAAGGCCTTAAAAGAATTAGAAAATAGAGACAACGTTGAAGGAATAATTTTTACAGGTGGACCTAACTCAGTTTATGAAGAAGGAGCACCACAAATAGAAAAAGAAATCTTCGACAAAGGCATACCAGTACTTGGACTTTGCTACGGAATGCAAATCATGGCCCACACACTTGGTGGAGAAGTTATAAAAGCACCAAAAGAAAGAGAATTTGGAAAAACAGAAATCGAAACAAAAGAATCACCAATCTTTAAAGACCTAGCAAAAGAAGAAACAGTTTGGATGAGCCACGTGGATAGAGTTAATAAAGTTCCAGAAGGCTTTGAAATAATAGCAAAGAGCGAAAACTGTCCAGTAGCTGGCATGGTAAATGGTGAGAAAAAACTTTATGCACTACAATTCCATCCAGAAGTAAACCATTCAGTTCACGGCAAAAAAATGTTAGAAAACTTTGCAGTAGAAATCTGTGGAGCAAAAAAAGATTGGACAATGGAAAACTATGCAAAAAAATCCATCCAAGAAATAAAAGAAAAAGTTGGCGACGGAAAAGTCCTCCTTGCCCTATCAGGTGGAGTTGACTCATCAGTAACAGCAGCCCTACTATCAAAAGCAGTTGGCGAAAATCTAACATGCATCTTCGTTGACCACGGACTAATGAGAAAAGACGAAGGCGACGAAGTAGAAGAAGCCTTTAAAGACTCAGGCATGCACTTCATAAGAGTAGACGCAGAAAAAAGATTTTTAGATAAACTATCTGGTGTAACAGACCCCGAAAGAAAAAGAAAAATCATTGGTGAAGAATTCATAAGAGTTTTTGAAGAAGAAGGACAAAAAATAAAAGCAGTAGACTACCTAGCACAAGGAACAATTTACCCAGACGTAATTGAATCAGGACTAGGCGACTCAGCAGTAATAAAGTCCCACCACAACGTAGGCGGACTACCAGACTTCGTAGACTTCAAAGAAATCATCGAGCCACTCCGCATGCTATTTAAAGACGAAGTACGTGACCTTGGAAGAGAACTAGGACTTGCAGACTACCTAGTAGACAGACAACCCTTCCCTGGACCAGGACTTGCCATAAGAGTAATGGGCGAAATCACAAAAGAAAAATTAGACATACTTCGTGATGCAGACAAAATCTTTAGAGACGAATTAGAAAAAGCAAAACTAGAAGACATCAACCAATATTTCGCGGTCCTAACAAACAACAGGACAGTAGGAGTAATGGGCGACTTTAGAACTTACGACTATACACTTGCCCTTCGTGCAGTGTCAACAACAGACTTTATGACAGCCGACTTCACAAGAATACCTTGGGAAATATTGGATAAGGTGTCAAATAGAATAGTAAATGAAGTAGACCACATAAATAGGATAGTATATGATATAACATCAAAACCCCCAGCAACAATTGAATGGGAATAATTGCAAAATTTTCTAAAATGGCTTAATTACAAGCTATAAAGAGAATGAAAAATGGCTACTGGTACTCAAATGGTACTGGAAGCTAAAAAGAATAAACTAAATAATAGTTCCAAATGGTTTACATTTGGACAAAATATTAGACCGTAGCTTCAAACTGCGGTCTTTTTGAGTGTATATATTGTACATAATTTAGCAAATAAATTATGCGACAATAAAATGTCGGTTTGAATTCTCGTACTGTCGCCAATATGATATGATAATTATGTTAGAGGAGGACTGCAATGAACCTATATATAGAGTCAGAAACAATGGAATTAAAAGAAAAATACACAGATACAATTACAAAGGAAATAGTATCTTTCCTTAATAGTGTAGGAGGATCAATTATTATCGGAGTAAAAGATAATGGTGTTGTTGTCGGTGTAGAAAAAGTTGATGAAGTTCTTAGAAAAATATCTGATATTATAACAACTCAACTAGAACTGAACCCACAAGATTAAATCAGTTCAGAGCTTAAATTTGATGAAGGGAAAACTTTAATAGTAATTCATTTAAATAAAGGACATTATCATATTTATTGTCAAAAGAAATATGGATTTTCTTCCACAGGATGCACAATACGAATCGGAACAACCTGTAAAGAGATGACACCAGAGCAGATAAAAATTCGATATGAGAAAAAATTTATAGATAATGAATACATGCTTAAGAAAAAATCAAATTCATCTGATTTATCGTTTAGGGAACTTAAGATATATTATTCGGAAAAAAATTATCATTTGGACGATAAATCTTTTGAAACTAATTTGAATTTAAGAAATGAAGCCGGAGAATATAATTTACTGGCAGAACTATTATTTGATAAAAATAATATTCCCTTTATTTTTGTGAAATTCCAAGGACAGAATAAAGCTTCTATATCTTAAAGAAGCGATTATGGGTATGGATGCATATTAACGACTTGTGGAAAAATAGAAAACAGATTGCAGGCTGAGAATATATGTATTTCTGATACGACAGTAAGACCCAGAGAAGATACATATTTATTTGATTCTAAATGTGTTAATGAGGCAATTTTAAATGCTTTAGTTCATAACGATTGGACAATCACTGAGCCACAGATTTCAATGTTTAATCATAGACTTGACATATTATCGCATGGTGGTCTTCCTGATGGAATGACAAAAGAGCAATTTTTTGATGGAATAAGTAAGCGTAGAAACGCAATATTGATGAGGATATTTCTAAATATGGGACTAACTAAACACACCGGACTTGGGATTCCTACGATTATAGAAAAATATTGTAAAGATGTTTTTGAAATTGAAAGCAAATATATTAGATGTACTATTCCTTTTAATCAAGAAGTAGTTGATCAGATAGACAATAAAAATGTCGGTTTGAATGTCGGTTTGAATAAGACTGAAAAGAAAGTGATTGAACTTTTGATAGAAAATCCAAGCTTAACATCAATTGAACTTTCAGAAAAAATAGGTGTAACAAAGAGGACTATCGAAAGGACATTCAAATCTTTACAAGAAAAGAAAATGATAGAAAGAATTGAATCAAAGCGTGATGGCATTTGGATTGTTATTGGATAAATAAATTATATTTATAAAATAAAATTTATAAGAGCGATTTGTTCAAATAATTTCCAAAATTCTAAGTAGAAGCAATATGAATTGACACTAAATTGATATTGCTTTTTAATGTATTATTGAGGTATTAAAATGGATATAAAAATAATGAATTGCAACAATGTAGATGAAGGAAATATAAAACTAATTGAAGGAAGACTTAATATTAAATATGCCATTAATGGTACAGGTAAGTCAACTATTGCAAAAGCTATAGAAGCAACTATAACAGACGATGAATCAAAAATGAAAGAATTACTTCCATTTAAGTATTATGATATAGACAGCAAGCATGAACCAAAAATTACCTGTAATGAAACACTTAATAGCGTTGCGATTTTTAATGAAAAATATGTTTCAGATTATATTTTTCAACCAAATGAGTTAATAAAAAATAGTTTTGAAATTTTTATAAAAACTAGTCAATATGAAAATCATACAAAAGAGATAAAAGAACTTTTAAAAAAAAATAAATCTAACTTTTAAAGAACATCCAGAATTAGATGATTTAATAAATTCATTTCAGAACTTTATTTCTGGTTTTGGTAAAGCTAAATCAGGATATTCTGCAGCTGGCTCAATTGCTAAAGGTATAGGAAAGGGAAATAAAATAGAAAATATCCCCAAAGGTTTAGAAGTATATTCTAGCTATTTAAAACATGAGAACAATGTTAAATGGCTTAAATGGCAAATGGATGGTAAAAGTTATTTAGATATGGATAATATATGCCCTTATTGTGCGAATGAAGTAGAAGAAGTTAGGAAAAAAACAATTTTAAAAGTTAGTGAAGAATACGATACAAAATCTGTTGAACATTTAAATAAGATGTTGGAAGTCTTTGAGCTTTTAAATCCATATTTTAGTATAGAAACAGAAAAAAATAAAAGAAATCACTAAAAATGCTACAAACATATCTGAAGAACAAATAAACTATTTGACAGAAATTAAAAAACAGATTGAAGTATTATTGACTCGATTGAATGGATTAAAAAACATAGGCTTCCACTCGTTAAAATATTCAGAGAAAATTGCTGATGAATTGAATAAATATAAGATTGATTTATCCTATTACTCACACCTAAACTCTGAGTTGACTATGGAAAAAGTTAGAGTGATAAATTCTAGTTTAGATGAAGTTTTACTAAAAGCAGGACAGTTACAAGGTGAAATAAATAAACAAAAGAAGCATATCAAAGAGACAATTGAAGAATATAGTTCTGAAATAAATGATTTTTTATATTATGCAGGATATAAGTATAGAGTTTCAATTGAATATGATGATGTCAACAACTATCACTTAGTTTTAAAGCATATAGATAACACGAGTAATGTTAATTCAGTGAATAATCATTTAAGTTATGGCGAAAAAAATGCATTCGCTTTAGTTTTATTTATGTATGATATATTGAGGACAAATCCTGATTTGGTAATATTAGATGATCCGATATCATCATTCGATGGGAATAAAAAATTTGCTATTATTAATATGCTATTTATGGGCAAAAAATGTTTAAAGGATAGGACTGTTCTTTTATTGACACATGAATTTAATACTGTTATTGATTCAATTAAAAATATGAGTCATCTATTTAATCCAGCACCTAAAGCTGCATTTCTATCCACAAATAATGGTGTGTTATCAGAAAAAAATATTAGTAAAAATGATATTAAATCTTTTGTTGATATTGCTAAATCAAGCATATCATCTGAAATAGATATTTTAAATAAACTTGTATATATGAGAAGATTAGAAGAGATTCAAGACAAAAATTCATTCTCTTATCAATTGATATCAAATCTCTTCCATAAAAGAGAGGAACCTATATTTAAATATTTCGATGCATCTTCGGGAAAAGAACAGTGTAGGAAAATGAAAAATGAAGAGATTTGCAAAGCAAGTGATGAAATAAAAAAAATTAATACCAGATTTCGATTATGAAGTTGAGTTAAAGAAAACACAAAATAAGACTATATTAAAGAATTTATATGCAGACAGTGAAAGTAATTATGAAAAATTGCAGTTGTATAGAATTGCATTTAATGACAACCATGATAATGATGTTATAAGAAAATTTATAAATGAAACTTTTCACGTAGAAAATGACTATTTATTTCAATTAGATCCAAGAGAATATAACACCATACCTCAATATATAATTGATGAGTGTAATAAAGAAATGCTTTAGATATAAGAGAAAATGAATTAAATAATTATTTGATATACTAATGCTGATATTAATGAATTAAAAATTAGTAAATTTTAAATATTTATGTAATGATGAATTTAAAGTTGTAAAATCACAACTATATTCTCAAAAAGAGTTTCTCCGGTACTGGGACTGGGACGGGACTAAAAATCTAAAAATGCCCTATAATTAGGTGGATTTATGGATATTGTAAAAAATAGAATATAGTATTTTGAATGGTTTGGGATATATCGGACGTTTAGAAAAGAAGAGTGGGAATAAAAGTTAATAGAAACTTACAAGACCTTAGTTACGACTAGGGTCTTTTTTGTACTAAAACTTTTTTAGTTGAATAATAATTCTTTATTTCTGTAGTAGATTTAAAAAATAAGTTATAATTAATTCAAATTGAAGTTTTAATATTATAAGTTTTTATTTGTTTTTGAAATATTTTTGAGGTGAGTTTTTTGAAATCAAATTACGATGGTGTGAAATACTATGGAATTAATGACCTATCTTTAGGATTTTATTTAGATAAATCAGAGAAAATTATAAGAAATAATCCAACCAGCTCAAAGATTGATGATATTAACGTTATTTTAGAACTTTACAATATTTATTTAATTTTTAAGAGTGGTTCAAAACTTCAAAGTTGGAGTGAAGCTACTTATGATGAATTAAAACGTTCTACTTTAAAATTTATGCCTTTCATAAGTTCCTATTTTTCTAAAATTAAACCTGAGAATTTAAGATTGATATATTCAAAAATCAGCAATCAATACATTGATGATTTTTGGTCTCTCTTTGATAAATATAATATTTTTGAAAACATAACAAACGAGACGTTTGAAAATTTTTTAAACTATGAAAAAGTTCACTTATCCTATCTTTTAGAGCACAAAAATCTTGTGAATTACTTTGATAAAGAGATTGCAAATTATATGCGACTCTCGAATTCAACTGCTGAAATACTTATAGAATACAGACTTGTTGAAAGAGAAGACAAACCTATAAAATATTTCTTACCAAAGTCTTTAACAATAGAACAACAAATAGATATTGTAAATGGCTATATAAACTCTCAATCATATAATCCAAATTATCTAAAAATAATATTTAATTCGGGTTCAAATAAAGATTTTCCAATAAACGATTTAATGAGATTAAATGCTAAGAAAAAATATGAGGAGAATATAGATAAAGTATTTAATTCAAAATCAGGTTTTAAATTTGGTGCAGAGGTAGAATTTAGCAACACTACTGATATTGTTGAAGTTCGTTCTTATAATCCTTTAGTACCTAGGTTTATTTATAGTAGTGATTGGATTAAGGATAATTTAGATAATCCAACTTTATTAAATAATTTCATTTATCTATTCAACTATACAGATATGTTTTTTAGGTCCAACTTTCCATCTAAAGAATGTGAGTTTTCACCTCTAGAAAAATTTACGGGTTTAAAAGGTATTAAGTATTATGAAAAAGGAATTGCTTTCTCACAAAAAGAAATTCTTCATTCCGTACAAATTATTGCTTATGAGAATGAGTTAAAGAAATACAATGTAGAAATAGAATTTTTGTTTAAATGGTTTTTTGAAGATTACCTAAAAGATGAATTTGAAGTGTATGGATTTAAATTTTCTCCATGTTCGGAAAATTCCACATACCTAGAAAAAGTTAGAAATTTATGTTCTGAGATGGACTCTTTATTAAAACAATACAATTTATATGTTAATTACAATTCAATAGATAGAGAACTTATCGAAATTTCGCGAAACTCTGTTTCCTTGGATAATCTACCCAGTTTCTCGTCAAGTAAATATGGATATATTTTAGATTCAGAGCTTATTGGTATATCTAATTTGCTGTACTCTGATCAATCAATTATTAATCATACTTCAGTTGAAAAAATGCAAGATAATTTTGAACAATTATTAAAACACAAAAAATTAAAGATATTAGACTTTAGTAATTATCAGATAGAAACTTTAAAGTACCTAAAATCCAAGAATATAATATATGAAGATTTTTATGGATATTTAAACTTAAATAATGATTTATGTAAAATATTGAAAGATTTTTACTATAATGAAGTTTTATGTTTAAATTATTATAAAAATAAAAAAGTTCTAAACTCTTTAATTAATGATAAAAAAATTATTATAGAAAATAAGCTTTTTTCTAAACCAGAACAAAATTATTTGAACTATGTCCTTAATAATCGCAAATATGACAATGGTTTATCGATAAGAAATCGATATTTACATGGTAGTAATACCAACGATGTTTCTGATCATAAACAAGATTACTATACAATACTAAAAGTTTTCGTTTTGATAATTATAAAAATCAATGAAGAGTTTTGTTTAAGAGAAAATTTCTAATCAGAGTTTAATTATCTATTTATATGAATTTAAAAAGCAGAGTCTATCCAAAATTTAGACTCTGCTTTTTTTATTTATTTCTCATTACTAATTATTTCTTTTAACCTTGGCTCAAGTCTGGATATTATTCCAGTAACTAAGGCATTTCCCATCATAAAATATCTATTTCTTCTTGGCATTGTATCTGTCCAGTTAGGTGGAAACATTTGAATTAATTCGCACTCAACTGGAGTTAAAATTCTATATTTTTCAATATCTTTGTCATAAATTATATGCGACGACCTATTCGTTGTCCCTTCACTCGTAAGCATTGTTCTTGCAGGTTCATCTACATTTTCTGGGAAAGACATGGAACCTTCACTATAAATATATTTATGTCCATTTGCTGAAGTTCTTTCGATTCTCTTAGAACCTTTTAAATACTTCCATTTTTCAAGTTTTTCATCTTCTACAACAAATTCATCTAATGAGGTATTATATCCTTTAGCTTCATCTAGAACTCTTGAAAGTGTGTATTTGCTTTCTGATATTGGAATAATTTTAGAATGTTCGATTTCTCCATCAATCATTATACCTGATTCTAAAAATTTTCCATTATTAAAATTATTTGAAACATCTAGGATATCTTCATAATTATTTAAATTAATTGTTTCATGTTCTTTAATTTCTTCTACTGGGAATAAATCATTGAAAATATTCTTTTCATTTAAGTTTAAACTTCCTTCTTTTACCCATTGAGAAAATTGTGAATTATTTTTATAAGCAAAAATAAAAACTCTTCTTCTTTTTTGTGGCATCGAATAGTCCCCAGCATTTATAACTCTCCACTGAGCATCATAGCCTAATTCATTAAAAGTTTTTAACATTATAGCAAAGTCTCTTCCCCTTTGAGATGCTGGGGATTTCAAAAGTCTATCAACGTTTTCTAACAATATAAATGGAGATTTTTTTCAACTATTACATCTTTAATATCCCAAAACAAAACTCCCTTTTTACCCTCAATTCCCATTTCTTTAGATAAAGACCTAGCAACTGAATAATCTTGACATGGAAAACCACCAACCAATAGGGAGTGATCCGGTATTTCTTTTTTGTCAACTTTGTTTATATCTACATTTGAGTTTTTTTCTTCACCAAATCTTTTAACATAACACTCAAAAGCTGGCTGCATTTTTGTAGATGGTTCAAATTGATTTGCCCATACAAATTCCCAATCTCCTTTTTCAATTGCCAAACCATTTTCATCTATTGAGTCAATATGATTTAGTCCTACCCTAAAACCACCAACCCCTGCAAACAGTTCTGCTACTGTCAATTTCATCTATTCTTAATCTCTCCTTATATATCACTAACAATTTTTGCTATATAATCGTTATTTAGCCAAAAACATTGGCTAGTCATCTTATCCCCATTAGGCAATTCATCCATGTCGCTATCTTTTCCATTTCCATATCTTCTTCCATTTATTACATAAGCGCTTTTACTAGCGTGTGGCCTCATGTGGAATATCTTTGTATCTGTTTTCTTAGGCAAGTCATTTTTAACAATTTGTTTTCCATCTTTTTGCCTGCTTAAAGAAAATTTTACACCATTTATAAATTTTTCTTTATATGCATTCCATTCATTCTGTCCAGTTGTTTCTAACTCATCAATAGGCATATTCCAAAACTTAGATCCTGCTAAAGCATATTCACCATTTTTATTCTCTTTAAATACTACAAATAAAAAACGTGTTGTTTCAAAAAATTCATATTCATAAGAACTCTCAAAGTCTTGTTGAACAAAATCTTTTATATTAACTTTTGGAAAAGACATACTTTCCTTTGGTTTACCATTTTTCTGTAATCTAATTGTTTTTATAACAATGCTAGCCTTTTCAAATTCTTCAGAATTTTCTGTGTGAACACCTAAAATTCTATTAACTAAAGTTTTATTTATTTGTTTTGAAGTATTGTCTGTAGGTAAATTAAAAATTGTACAAAGTTCTTTTACGCTAAATCCCTTGTATTTATTAATTTTTGATATTACTTGTGAATCAAAATTTCCTTCTTTTAAATCCTCTTTACCAAAAATAGAATCATAACTCATTAATCCTGGCTTCACATATGAATTTAAAACATATGTCATATAAGATTGCTTAAAAGAAAAAGCTCTTCTTTTAGCTGGAATATCTGGATTATAATATTGCGGCTGTAAACTTTTCTTAGCTGTTGTCCCTTTTGTACATGCTCCAAGATACTTTGTATCACTTTCTGATAATTTGTGTGCATTACCAGAAACTACTTTTTCAACTATCGTCTTATAGTCTTCTAAAATGATTTCTAAATCTTTTTCGCACAAGTCACTATAAAGTTCATACAAATTTACAAAATCTATTTCATTTTCTATTCTTGGTTGACCCTTTAATCTGTGATACCAAACCATTAATATTTTACATATTTTCTTTTCTAGGTGGGAACCTTCGAACTCCAAATCAATAGGCTCATAGTTAGGAATCATAGAAATTACAAGTCTTTCTCCTGCCCTAATTCCCTTTTTAGTCTTTTCATATGGAGTTGTCTTTAATTCTACTCCAGCCTTATAAAAGTCTGGCTCTGGACTAGAGTTTGGTTTGTAAAAAAAAGTAATGCTCTTCTAATAAGTTTCCTAGCGATCCTTTTTTCCTTGGGTTATTGTAACTAACAACTTCTTCCTCAAAAAAACTTCCATTAGAATCTTCAATATTATTAGATAAAACATCTACAAATCTCAACCCAATTAAATTTTTTGCATATCTTAATATATCTCTTGGACTTGAATCATCATATGGTAATTTTTTCATTCTATGCCCTCTCTTTAAAGAAAATAAAATAAATTTCAAACATTGAACTCATTCAAGTAATAATTATATCAGATATTCTACATTCTAAAAAATCAATTATTTTACAAGTTATTCCCTTTCATCCTATAATAAATCTAGGTGATTTTTGAAATTTTTTATTCTCATTTTATTTTTGATAAATATTTTTTACAACTTCTCTCTCAAGAGGAAGAATATTGTATTTGTTAAGCTTGAGAAGAAGTTTTTATTTATTATTGGTCTCTTTGGTCTTCTTGTCCTCTTTATGACTTATCGGTTTTCTTCTAGGTCGACACTAGACTTTCTTTTGGCCCTATCATCTATTGTTTTACTTTTTTCTATCATCTCATCCCCTGGTATAAGGGCTGATGGCCTTAATATTTTTATGTGGTCTACGACTATAATTAAGTTCGCTCCTTTTGATAAAATCGAAAGTATCAAAATTGATTCTTTTTACGATGACAAAGTTATTCTTAGTCTTCATACTTTTTCTAATTTACACAAGTTTACTTTTGATTCAAAATATAAGAATGAAATTGAAAATTTAATTGAAAATTTTTTATAAATAATAGGTCGATTAAAGTCGACCTTTTTTTATTTTTTTAATTTTAAGTTTTGTCTTCTATAAATTTTTTTATTTTTATTTTTTTGTAGTACTTCTGTTTTTTTTTCAAGATTTCTTTCTTCCTCTCTTTTTATAAGTCTCTTTCAATTGACAACTGGGCTAAATAATTGTATAATCGAAAAAATTACTTTTAACATTTTACTTATATATGTAAGGTTTTTTTTGATAGTTATTAATTGAGTTTTAATTCACAATTTTTTGATTTAAGAATTAATTTCTAATTCACAAATTTATTTGACTTAAGAATTGAATTTTAATTCACAATTTTTTTGACTTTAGAATTATTTTCTAATTAACAAATTTATTTAACTTAACAATTAATTTCTAATTATAAAATTATTTGAAATAACAATTAATTTACAAATCAAAAATTTTTCATTTTGTTAAAAGTTTTTTACTTATTTACATTTACTACAAAGGAGAAAGAGATGAAAGTCGCAAAATTTGGTGGCAGTTCACTTGCCGATGCTCGCCAGCTGAAAAAAGTTAAGGATATTATTCTGGAAGATGACGCTAGAAAGTACATCGTAGTTTCTGCGCCTGGAAAAGGAGTTAACAACAATCACAAGGTCACTGACCTTCTAGCAATGTGCCATGAGCTAAGTGCGCACGAATTGAATTTTAATGAAGTTTACAAGATCATCGAGAATGTTTTTAAAAATATTGTTGATGATCTTGTTTTGGATATAGACATTGATAAGATTCTTGCCGAGGTCAAAGATGAGATTACAAATGGAGCAAGCTACGACTTTGTTATAAGCCGTGGCGAGTTTATTAGCGCCCAAGTCCTTGCAGCCTATCTTGGCTTTGACTTTGTGGACGCAAGGGACTTAATTGTATTTACAAATGGTGTCGTTGACCTTCCTAAGTCTGAAGATAAAATTAAGGACATTCTCACTAAACATGAGAATGCTGTTGTCCCAGGTTTTTATGGTGAGAACGAGGAAGGCAAGGTCAAAACTTTTTCTCGTGGTGGGTCTGATGTAACTGGTTCTATTATTGCCTCTGCCCTCGATGCTGAAATGTATGAAAATTTCACTGACGTGTCTGGCTTTTTGGTTGCTGACCCAAAAATCGTCAAGGACTCCTCTCCTATTGGGACAATTACTTACAAGGAGTTGAGGGAGCTTTCCTACATGGGAGCCAAGGTCTTACACGAAGAAGCCATCTTCCCACTCAGGGACAAAAATATTCCTATAAATATAAAAAATACTAATGCCCCTCACGAAGAAGGAACTTTGATTCTTTCTAAGTGTGACATAAAAAATAAAAATATCTTAACTGGTATTTCGGGCAAAAAAGATTTCACTGTTATAAATCTTGAAAAGGTAAATATGAATACTGAGAAGGACTTCTTCAGAAAGCTAACTACAGTTTTTGAGTCCAATGATATTTCCATTGAGCACATGCCTTCAAGCATTGACTCTGTTTCTGTCCTTGTGGCAGATTCCTATATCACACCAAAGCTTGACAAGGTTCTTGAAGAGTTAAAGATTTATCTAAACGTAGACAACATTTCTTGGGAAAGGGACATCTCCCTCATTGCCGTTGTTGGTCGTGGCATGATCAATGAAAAGGGCGTGTCTTCTAGGACTTTTACTGCCCTTGCAAGAGAAGGGGTTAATATAAAGATGATTAGCCAGGGTTCCAGCGAAATAAATATTATTATTGGTGTTGAAACTCAAGATTTTGAAAAAGCAATTCGCGCAATTTATGAAGAATTTTATAAGGAGGACTAAGGATGAAGGTTAATGTAGCAGTTGTTGGTGCAACTGGACTTGTTGGAAGCATGATGTTAAAGGTTTTAAGTGAAGAAAATTTCCCAATTGACAATTTATACTTGTTTAGCTCAAAAAAATCGGCTGGCAAAAAAATTGAATATTGTGGCAAAGAATACACTGTTGAAGAATTAAAGGAAGATTCCTTTGAAGGAAGGGATATTAAGATTGCCCTCTTCTCTGCTGGTGGCTCTGTAAGTGAAAAGTTCGCTCCTATAGCTGCTAAGGCTGGAGTAACTGTTGTTGACAACTCATCTGCCTTTAGGATGGACCCAGAAGTTCCACTAGTTGTTCCAGAAATTAATCCTGAAGATATTAAGGACAACAAGGGAATTATTGCAAACCCAAATTGTTCAACTATACAATCTGTACTTCCACTTAAACCAATTCACGACAAGTACAAGATCAAGAGGGTAATTTATTCTACTTACCAATCTGTTTCTGGATCTGGCATAAAGGGAATCTCTGACTTAGAAGAAGGCACTCAGCTTGCCTACAAGTATCCAATTAAGAACAACTGCATTCCACAAATTGATGTCTTCTTAGACAATGGTTACTCCAAGGAAGAAATGAAGATGATTAACGAAACTAAAAAAATCCTTCACGACGACTCTATCCTTGTTACTGCCACAACAGTTCGTGTCCCAGTTAAGTTCTCCCACTCAATTTCTATTAACGTTGAAGTGGAAAATCCTTTTGAAGTTGATGATGTGAAGAAAATTATTGGAGACTACCCTGGCATGGTACTAGAAGATGATCTTGCCAATGAAGTTTATCCAATGCCTTTAATGTCAGCTGATAAGAATGAAGTTTTTGTTGGCAGGATTAGACGTGACTTCACTGTAGAAAACGGCCTAAACCTTTGGTCTTGTGCTGACAACATTAGGAAGGGAGCTGCAACTAACGCAGTGCAAATTGCTAAAAAAGTCTTGGAGGTTTAAGTTGAAAATTGCAATAATGGGCTTTGGCACTGTGGGAACAGGTGTCGAAGAAATTTTATACAAGAAGAGGGAGTCCCTCTTAAAAAATAATTTTGATATAAAAATTGAAAAAGTTTTAATTAGAAATAAAAATAAAAAAAGGTCTCCCCTTGATGGTGACCTTGCCTTCACAGATGATTTTGACGAAATTTTAAATTCTGATGTGGATACAGTTATTGATGTGACTTCAAGTCTTGAAGAAACTTATGAGAGAATTGTTAAATTAATGGAAGCTGGCAAAAATATTGTAACTGCCAACAAAGCCGTAGTTTCAAAATACTTTGAAGAGTTAAATGAACTTGCAAGAGAAAAAAATATTTATTTTTCTTATGAAGCTGCAGTTGCTGGTGCAATCCCAGTAATCCATCCTCTAATGGAAGAGGCCTTCTTCAGCGAAATGAATAAGATCCAAGGAATTTTAAATGGAACTTCCAACTACATCCTTTCAAAGATGGAAGTTGAAGGCTCATCCTATGACGAGGTCTTAAAAGAAGCCCAAGAGCTTGGCTATGCAGAAGCAGATCCTACTGCTGATGTTGGAGGCTTTGATGCCATGAGAAAGATAAGAATTTTATCTTCTCTTATTTACAATTCAAATATCAATGAAGATGAGATTTTTACTTTTGGCATTGAAAATGTAAAGAAAGCTGATTTTGATTTTGCAAAAGAAAGAGGCTACTCCATTAGGGTCCTTGCCAAGTCAGAACTAGCAAATGATAAGATAAATATTTCTGTGATTCCTACTTTTGTTAGGGATAATTTCTTTGCAAAAACTTTTGGTGGAACTAACGGAGTTAAGGTCTGGGGAGAAAACTTCACTTCCTACGAACTCAAGGGTCCTGGAGCAGGCAAGCTTGAAACTGCCGATGCAGTTATGCGTGACCTTTTGAGAATCCTTGCAAAAAGAGAAATAAAAACTTTTTATGACGCAGGAAATTCCTATGAAGTTGAAAATAATTTGGAAAACAAATTTTATGTGAGGACTTCTGAAGTCTCTCCTGAACTAAAAGACTTAATAGAAGAAGAAAAAATTATAAATGACGAACACCTAATAATTACAAAAAAAGTTTCCCTTGATAACTTGAGAGCTTCCCTTGGTAATCTCGACAAAGTTTTCTTGGCAGAAATTGAGGAGGATTTATGAAATTTTTATCAACAAGAAATTCAAATTTAAAAATTTCTGGCAGAGAAGCCATTGTCAAAGGAATCTCTGAAGACGGCGGTCTCTTTGTCCCAGAATCCTTCCCTGCCTTTGACATAATGGAGAACTTGGACCTGTCTTACACAGACTTGGCCCACAAAATTCTTTCACTTTATCTCACAGACTTTGACAAGGACGACTTGTTAGGGCTTATAGAAAAATCCTACGCATCCTTTGAAGATGAAATTGCAAAAGTTTCTTACCAAAAGGATTTTTACCTGGAACTTTATCATGGCAGGACTTCTGCCTTTAAGGACTTTGCACTTTGCCTTCTTCCAAACCTCTTGGCCTATGCCAAAAAATCTCTTGGTATCAAGGACAAAACCCTTATTTTGACTGCAACATCTGGCGACACAGGTAAGGCTGCCCTAGAAGGTTTTTACAACACAGAAGACATTGACATCTTGGTCTTATACCCAACAGAAGGTGTGAGTTCCATCCAAAAGGCCCAAATGGATACAACAGGATCTTTAAATTCAAAGGTTATTTCCATTGATGGCAACTTCGACGATGCCCAATCTGCTGTGAAAAAAATATTTAACGATGAAAAGATAAAAGAAGAGCTTAAAGAGGAAAATATTTATCTTTCTTCTGCCAACTCCATAAACATTGGCAGGCTCCTTCCCCAAATCATCTACTATTTTTATTCCTACGCAGACTTAGTCAAGAATAAAAAAATAAGTGGCGGAGAAAAAATCTCCTACTGTGTTCCTACGGGAAACTTTGGAGACATCTTGGCGGGATATTACGCAAAGGAAATGGGACTTCCAATAGACAATCTTGTCATTGCATCAAATGATAACAATGTTTTGACAGACTTTTTCACTAGTGGAAGATACGATGCCAACAGGGACCTTGTAAAGACAATTTCTCCTTCCATGGACATCTTGGTTTCATCAAACCTTGAAAGACTAATCTTCCACAAGTCATCTGATGAAGTCGTTAAAGAAAAAATGGCTGACTTAAAAGACAAGGGTCTCTTTGAATTTAAGAGCGACTTCCATGAATTCTTGTGTGGTTTTGCCAAGGAAGATGAGACAAGGGAAACTATTAAGAAGGTCTTTGAAGAAGAAAATTATTTGATGGATCCCCACACAGGAGTTGCAAAAAATATTGTAGACAAGCTTGGACTTCATAAGACAGTAATCTTATCAACAGCAAGTCCCTACAAGTTTTCTTCTACAGTCTTAGGAGCTTTAGGGGAAAATCTTTCAGATGATGAGTTTGAAAATATTGATATCCTTCACGAAAAAACTGGAGTTAAGATTCCATCTGAAATTAAAAAATTAAAAAATAAAAAAATTCTTCACAAGACAAAAATTCTTAAAAATGAAATTGAAGAAGAGGTCTTAAAATTTGCAAGACGTGGCAAGAGAATTTCCGTCCCAGCCACTTCAGCCAACCTTGGACCTGGCTTTGACGTCCTTGGTCTTGCCCTTGACCTTGCCAACACTTGTGAGTTTAAGTTAAGTGATGACAAAAATGAATTTGAAAA
The DNA here is from genome assembly GCF_016726485.1 of Peptoniphilus harei. GTDB lineage: Bacteria > Bacillota > Clostridia > Tissierellales > Peptoniphilaceae > Peptoniphilus_A > Peptoniphilus_A harei. The sequence continues at coordinate 1,380,957 of NZ_CP068103.1, read as the reverse complement.
TAATATAAATTCAAATTTAATCTACAAGGCCTACAAGTATGCCTTTGACTTCTATGGAGAGGAAGCCCTTCCTGTGGACTTTAATGTGGACACCAATGTTCCACTTTCTCGTGGTCTTGGATCATCAGCTTCCTGCATTGTCATGGGGATCATGGCTGCCTTTGATGTCATGAAGAGAGACTTTGACAAGAAGGAAATTTTGAAACTTGCAACAAAGATGGAAGGCCACCCAGACAATGTAGCTCCAGCAATTTTTGGCAATGCTGTGGCATCAATCCTAAAGGATGATCAAGTTTACCTAGAAGAATTTGAAGTTTCAAATAATTTTAAATTCTTGGCAATAATTCCTGACTTCAAACTTCCAACAAAAGAAGCAAGAGATGCCTTGCCAAAGACTTACTCAAAGGAAGATGCTGTCTTTAACCTTTCAAGACTTTCCATGGTAATCTTGTCATTAATCTCTGGCAATGAAGAAAACTTAAAAGTTGCCCTTGATGATAAAATTCACGAGCCTTACAGGTTAAAATTAATTCCAGAAATCGATGATATTGAAAAAATTATTGATGATTCAGAAGCACTTGGCCACTACCTAAGTGGTGCCGGATCCACTATTATGGTGGTCTTAAAGGCAGACGACAATACTTCAGAAGACCAAATCAAAAATAAATTAGATAAGCTTTCAAATTCTTATGAAGTAAGACTTCTTGATATTGATGAGAAGGGTGCCTTCATAATTTAAAAATTAATTTTACAAAAAGTTTATAAATTAAAATTTTTAAAGCAAGGCCGTATTGTCGACCTTGCTCTTTATTTATATGACAATTTCTGGTAAAATAATTCTAAATTATTTTAAAAAAATGTGAAAGGAGCACTCATGAAAAATTTTAAGGTCAGAGACCTTGTCATCACTTCACTATTTATTGCACTTGTATATGTATTCACTTGGCTGGTAAAAATCCAACTCCCCTTCTCCCCCAACGGAGGCCTGATTCACTTGGGCAATGTCCCCTTCTTCTTGGCTGCCATATTTTTTGACAAGAGAGTGGGCATGACAGCAGGAGCTTTGGGCATGGGCCTATTTGACTTAACAAGTGGATGGATTCTTTGGTCACCAATGACTGTGATCTCAGCCCTAATCATGGGCTACATCTTAAACAAGATGAACTACAAGAAGCACAATCTTAAAAGTTTAATTACATCTTTTATACTTGTTGCCCTTGTAAAAGTTGTGGTTTACTACATAGGAGAAATTTTTATCTTGTCTTCACTTGTCGCACCCCTTGCGTCAATACCAGGCAACCTAATTCAAATTGCAGTTTCATCTGTCATAGTCCTTGTGGTTTTTAAACCCATGGAAAAAGTTTTTAATAACATAAGATAAAAACATAAAAAAAAGATAGCTAGATTAAATTTTCTAGCTATCTTTCTTTTTTTATAAAATTTTCTTTTAGTCTCTATAATCGATTTTAAAATAATCTAAATATGCCTTAAACCTATCTTGTGCTGAAAGACAAGTTTCTACCAAGAATCCTCTTTCTTTTTTGTATTCTGCAAGTCCCCTATAATAGAAAAATTTTAAGTCTTCGCTAATTATAAAGGGAACAAAGTCATACTTGAGACACTCTTTAAAAATAATAAGCCTTCCGACTCTACCATTCCCATCTTGGAAAGGATGAATTTTTTCAAACCTATAGTGGAAGTCAATTATATCTTCAAGTCTTTTCTCTTTCTTCTCATTGTAAGAATCTAGAAGTTTTTTCATTTCATGTGGCACATCTTCAGGCGAAGTCGTTTCATTTCCACCAACTTCATTTGGATAAGCCTTATAATCTCCAACCCTAAACCAATCTAGCTTGGAGTCACTTGTGCCAGCTTTTAAAGCCTTGTGAAGGTCTTTTATATAAGCTTCTGTCAATTCTTCGTCGTAGGAATCTATGACCTTATCAATTGATTGAAAATGATTTAAGGTTTCTATAATGTCATCGACATTTACTGATTCATTGACACCAAGGGTGTTGGTTTCAAATATCATCCTAGTTTGGTCTTCAGTCAACTTGCTTCCTTCTATGTGATTAGAGTTGTAAGTGAATTCAACTTGGAGTTTGTGATATATTCCACCACTTATTTTATTGTTTTTTTCATATTTTAAAACGTCTAATAATTTTCTACTCATAGGATCCTTACATTCCTTTAATTAATATTCACTAACCAATCGGACAAAATATCAAATAGATTTAAACTATTTTAAAAGATATAAAAAAATTTAATCTAAAAATTATCTTGGATAATAACTTCCCTATTTTTATTTATGTCCTCGGCCTTCTTTAGCATTCTCTCAAGGTCTTCCTCGTCAAAATCGTAAACAGAGTTACAGAAGTAGCAATTCACTTCTGCCTTCTTGTCTTCTTCTAGAATTTTTTTAATTTCTTGTGGTCCAACTGACACAATGGCATCTTCAACTTTTTCACGAGAGCAGTTGCACTTGTACTCAATTTCTCTCTTTTCAAGAACCTTGTAGTTCATGCCTTCCATTAAGATTTCAATTAACTTTTCTGCATCGTGGTACTCATCAATCACTGAAGTTACGTTGTTTAGCTTTTTCAAGTTTTCCTCTAGCTTTGCAATCTCTTCTTCCCTACAGTCTGGCATTAGTTGAACTATAAAGCCACCTGCTGCCTTGATTGAATAGTCAACATCAACAAGGACTCCAAGACCAACTGCTGATGGAACTTGGTCTGATTGCAAGAAATAAACTGCAAGATCTTCTGCGATTTCACCACTTGTCAGGTTAACTGTTCCTGTGTAAGGCTTCTTCATTCCAACGTCCATTGTCATAGTTAGGGTTCCTTGGCCAACGGCTCCAGCAACATCAATCTTTCCGTCATACTCTCTTATTGGAAGGTCGGCTCCTGGTCTTGAAACGTAGCCCTTTACATAACCGTCGTTTTTACAAGTTGCAACAATTGGACCTGCTGGACCATCTCCATTTATGGAAATAGTTACTGAATCCCTTTCATTTTTTTGCCATGATCCAATAATTGCTGTTGCAGTTAAAACTCTTCCCAGGGCTGCTGCAGTTGTCTTTGATAGTTTGTGAATCTTTGCTGCCTCTTCAACTACGTCAGTTGTTATGGCAGTAGAAATTTTTATAGTTTCTGTCTCATCTATTGCTCTTAAAATATATCCCAAATTTACCTCCTTGCGGCTATTGTGTATCTAGAAGTTTCATCACTTGCTTCTTTAAAGTCATAGTCATCATAAACTTCCATATCACAAAATCCAATTTCTTCTAAAATATTTTTCACATAAGAAAGGTCATAGGCCCTCTCTAGGTGCTCTTCATAAAATCTCTTGTAATTATTGTCTTCAGTGTTTCTGAAAAAATTAACTCCATAAGTGTTTAGCTTTGATTCTTCATCAAAAATATTTTCCCAAATATAGAAGACATCTTCAACTTCGTCAACAGTTACAGGGTCAATGTTCTTGAACTTGTACTCTGTGTTTAAGTCAAAGATAAAAATCCCACCATCTCTTAAGTGGTCATAGGCTGATTTTAGGGCAGCCTCAAAGTCTTCCCTCTCTATTAAATAATTTAAGCTGTCACCAACTGAGACTATGGTGTCATAAGTTGATGGGGCAGAAAAACCTGCCATGTTTTGCTTAAAAAGTCTTAAGTTCCTACTTCTAATCTTATTTTCACAAACTGCCAACATGTCCTCTGAAAGGTCAAAGGCATGGACCTTGTAGTCCTTGACTAGCTTTTCTGTGAGACCTCCAGTCCCACAGGCCATTTCTAAAATTAAGTCAGCTTCTAGAGATTTTTTCCCCAGAAGCTCTCCTATAAATTTATAAATTTTTTCGTAGTCAAGGTCATACATGAGCTTGTCGTAAAAATAAGCAAAATCTCCGTACATCATGATCTAGCTTCAAGCTCCTTCAAAATTTCTTGTAATACCCTAGTGGAATTTTCGTGGATGACTACATCGGCACGCCTATCCATAGGTGTTGGGTCGTTGTTTATTATAATCAAGTGGTCCACATAGTTTGGCAAGAAATTTACTGGTGAAACTGTAAGAGATGATCCAACTACAATTAAGGTTTCAGTAGAGTCAAGTTCCCTTGCTCCCCTTTCAAAATCATCTGGCATCATGTCGCCAAACATCACAACATTAGGTCTGATCACTCCACCACATTCATCACACTTAGGTGGAATTTCTCCAGCTTCAACCTTTTCTCTCATTACAGTAAAAGGATATTCCTTACCACACTTCATGCAGTGGGTTCCACGAGTTTCTCCGTGAACTTCGTAAATATTTTTAGACCCAGCCTTGGCATGAAGGTTGTCAATATTTTGTGTGATTATACCAGCAAGATAACCTTCCTCTTCCATCTTGGCAAGAGCCTTGTGGCCTCCGTTTGGTTCTTGGTCATTTAAGTCTTCTAAAATCTTGTAGCCTTCCTTATAAAAAATTTCTGGATGGTTTAAAAGTCTGTCCTTGGAAAGGGCAAGGGCTGGGTCCATCTTGGAATAATATCCAGATGATGACCTGAAGTCAGGAATACCTGAATCTGTAGAAATACCTGCGCCAGTTAGGGCAAAAACTTTCTTTGATTTTAAAATTAAATCTGCTGCTTCTCTAATCTTATCCATATCCTATCTCCTTAAAAAACAATGTAGTGATAGATGAAATACAAAATCACAAGGGCAATGAGAGGAACAAAGTTGAATAAATCAATTGCTTCCACGTCCCTATATCTTATCTTAACCTGACCTTCAGACTTGTTCTCCTCCTTCAAACTTTTCATGATAAACCTGCCAAGGATTATTGAAAAAATTGAAAGGACAACTAGAATTATAATTATTGAAAGCTCAAGAGATCCTATCTCACGAGAAAACTTCGTCTGTCTCAAAAAGTTAAAGACCCTTTCGTTAACGTATCTTGCCGACAAAACTGCAAGAACATTGTTGACAAAGTGGGCCAAGATTGCAGGCAAAATTGAACCTGTGACTTCAATTAAACTTGCAAACAAAAGTCCCAACAAGAAGGGTGCTATAAAATTTTGGATATCAAAGTGGAAGAGGGCAAAGACAAGGGCCGATACCACTATGGCAAACCTCTCTCCATAAACATTGTAGGCATTGGTAAGAGTTCCTCTAAAGAAAACTTCTTCACAAATTGCCGGCACAAGGCACATGAAAATCAAATAATTAAAAATTGGAACATTTTGTAGCATTAGCTCCATGGGAAAATTTTTGTATTCAATAAAATTTGAAAGAAGGGACAAAAATACTCCGTTGAAAAGCAAGATCACAGGATAAATTAATATCACAAGGATTATTGTAAGTCCCAGGCTCTTCATTGGGGCCTTCTTGATCTTTAGGACCTCTTTTATTCTTCCTGTTGAGGAAATTAAAAGGGCTGGAATCAAAACTATACCCACTTCTGTTATAAAAGTCCCCCAAAAGCTAAAACGTTCCTGGATGTTAAATCCAATTGTCAAAAATATAATTGCAAGGACAAGGGTCAAGGAGTTGACACTCATCACATTTAAAGTCTTCTTCTTAAAGTTTTTCATTTTTTTCTGTGTAAGTGTAAATGTAAGGGACATTTCTGTAGTGGTCCCCATAGTTTAGGCCGTAACCAACTATAAAGAGGTCCTCGATTTCAAAGCCAACGTAGTCGGCACTTACATCTGCCTCTCTCCTTGAAGGCTTGTCCAACAAGACACAAGTCTTTAAAGTTTTTGGCTTGTAAGTCATTAACTTTTCCTTCACTGCGTAGAGGGTGTTGCCTGTGTCCAATATGTCGTCAACTATTAAGACATTTCTGCCCTCGATATTAGTGCGAAGGTCTGTCAAGAACCTAACTTCTCCACTTGAGCTTTCGCTATGACCATAACTTGAAGTTGTCAAAAAATCTATTTCAACTAATCTATCTATCTCTCTAACTAAGTCTGCTGCAAAGATAAAACTTCCCCTTAAAAGAGAAATAACTACGAAATCATCTTCGAAGTCTTTTTCTATCATCTTGCCCAGGCTTACAACTTTTTCTTTGATCTCTTCACGAGAAAATAAAATTTCTTTTTCCATAATTCCTCCACCTACATTATATCAAAAACTTGTAAAAATTCATCTTTAATTGCCTTTATGAGCCTGGCTTTGGTATAATTACTTGGAAGGTGATCTTATGAAAAAAAGTTCTTTTGAACTTGCATTAAATAAATTATTAATCCTCTACATAATAGATAATTTCAATCACAGGCTCAAGGAAAATGACCTGTCCTATTTTGTATTGGATATTGAGCTCTTTAATTATTTTTATTTCAAACAATATTTAAAGGAGCTAGAGTCAACAGGCCTTGTCCTCTTTGACGACGATAAAAAATATTATCTTTCAGAAGATGGGACAAAGACCCTAAATATTTTCTATGAGCAAATACCTGAAGAGAATATAAAATTTTTAGACGAGAAGATGGAGACCTACCACCACGACTTGCTCTTAAAAAATTCTGTATCAGGTCAAGTCATTGAAAGAGATGGAAGCCACTACGCTCATTTAAAAATTAGGGATGACGAGATTGATGTTCTTGATTTAAAAATTGAAGCATCAGACCCCACTATGGCGAAAAAAATAACCGCCAATTTCAAAAAAAATCCTGAAGATATTTATTCAGAGATCTTGAGAATTTTGACAGAAGAAGACAGTAAATAAGCATAAGAAAAAGGACCGCGAAGGTCCTCTTTTTTTGAGATTTGGAAAAATATATTTTTACTTTTTTATTTACAAATTTATTTTAAATTGCGTAGTCCCTCATATTTCTTCCTGCAATGGCAACTGTTGAGGCATTGTGGAGGAAGGCTGAACGAGTATTTGTCACGTAACCCAATACTCCTAGGATAATTAGGGCCCCGTTAAATGAAATAATTTCCCTGTAATTTCTGTGGATCCTTCTCTCAAGTCCTCTTGCAATTTTTATTGCATCAACAAGTTCCTTTAAGGAGTCGGACTTAATGGATATGTCTGCAATTTCTTTTGCTATGTCTGCACCTTCATGCATGGAGATGCCCACATCTGCCGATGATAGGGCAATGGAGTCGTTGATTCCGTCTCCAATCATGACAACAGTCCTGCCTGCTTCCCTTTCCCTGTCTACATAATTTTTCTTGTCTTCGGGCAAGACTTGTGACTCATAATAATCAAGTTCAAGCTCTTCTGCCACAGCTCTTGCAGAGTTCTCTGCGTCGCCAGTTAGCATGGCAATTTTTGTAAATCCAAGTTGTCTTAGGGCATCAATAGTAAGTTTTGCATCTTCACGCACTGGATCTTTTATACAAATTACTGCAATTAATTTCTCATCATAGGCTAGGTATAAGAGTGAGTAGTCTTCCTTTAACTCTTCAATCTTATCTTCTTGGGCCTTGTCGATTTGAATCTTTTCATCTTCAAGTATGAAGTGAGCCGATCCAATTAAGGCAGGTCTTCCCTCAATACTTGATTTTATTCCATGAGCCACAATATATTCTGGCTTCGAGTGCATCTCTTCATGCTTGAGGTCCTTATCCTTAGCGGCCTTAACAACTGCATTGGCAATGGAATGTGGGAAGTGTTCTTCAAGACAGGCTGCAATCCTTAGACATTCATCTTCATCGTGGTCGTAAAAGGCAATTACCTTCTCAACCTTTGGCTCTGACTTTGTAAGAGTTCCAGTCTTATCAAAGACTATGGAGTCAGCTTGGGCCAACTTTTCAAGATACCTTCCACCCTTTACAAGGATTTCTCTTTCTGATGCCGACGAAATTGCCTTCATTGTTGCAATTGGCATTGTAAGTTTTAGGGCACAAGAGAAGTCCACCATTAAAAAGGACTTGGCCTTGATAAAGTTTCTTGTCAAAAGATAAGTTAGGCCTGCCCCAAGGAAGGAATATTTTACAATAGAATCTGCAAGAGATTCTGCCCTCTTTTCTGCAAGGGATTTGTTCTTTTCACTTTCTCCAATTAATTCTATTATGTGGTTGATTCTTGAGTCGTCATATTTTTTTGCAGTCCTCACTAAAATGGCTCCCTCTTCAAGGGCAGTGCCTGCAAAGACAGTCTTGCCTTCAGTCTTCTTAACAGGAAGTGACTCGCCAGTTAGGGATGCCTCGTTGACCATGCCGTAGCCCCTAATTATTTCTCCGTCAACAGGAATAGTTGACCCCATGTCGACTTCAACAAGCTCGCCAATTTCTACATCTTCAAGCTTCTTTAAATACTTCTTATCTCCATCAAGAACAAAGACCTTATCAACGTTTAACTTCAATGACTGAGCCAGGTTATCCTTGGACTTCTTTAGGGTGTAGTCTTCTAGTTCTTCGCCAAGTTCTAGTAAGAACATAATGCTGCCTGCATCAGCAAACTCTCCATCCAGTATCGAAACTCCAATAGCTGTGGCATCCAGTAGACTGACGTCAAGTTTTCTGTTCTTAAGACTTCTTAAACCAGCCTTGATGTAAGGGATTGATTTTATAACTACGCCAAGAGGTCTCAAGGGCATTGGCATAATTTTTGTAAAGAAAATCCTCCTATACATTGCATCACGCAAGATATGAAAGACTTCCCTATCATTTTGTGGGACAAAGTCTGAATCATCAATTTCAAAGTCATCTAAGTCACTTAAGTCAAAGTTTAAGATAAATCTTGCTATCTTTGGCAGAAATTTTTCTTCATAAGATACGACTATAGAATTAGCTAGGGGAGAAATTTTACAAAACTTAACTCCCTCAAGCTCTTCAATCTTGTATTTTAATTTATTTACATTGGATTCTGGCAGGATCCCTTCATAGGTGAAGCGAGTCCTTCCAAGAGTCCTACTAGCAATAGAAGCAATCATTTTAGTCTTCTACTTCTTCTTCAACAACTTCTTCTTCTACTTCTGCTTGGGAAACTTTTTCTATATCTAATTGAGCCTTTCTTTCAGCTTCCTTCTTTTCATCTTCTGCCTTTTTTACTTTTGCTTCAGCAAGAATGTCTTCACTAGAAACTTTTACAGCTTCAAGGTTTTTGTCGATACCTTCTTTGATTTTTAGGCCACCAGCTACTGTGTTAACTGCTAATTTTTTTGCAGTTTCTGATGTAAGAATTTTTCCACCAAGAGCACCTGCTACTAAACCTAGTCCTAAATTAATTAATCTCTTGTTCATAATATCCTCCTAATAAAATCTATTTTAAGGATATAATAGCATTTATTTTTTTTATTTTTTAAGAATATAAATCTTAATATTTTTAAAAAATAAAACAAAAAAGGACCGCGAAGGTCCTCTTTTTGTGTCTCTAAAATTTATGAAATTAATTTTTCTTTGACTTCTTTAAAAGTAATTCAAAGGTCGTTCCTTTACCAAGTTGTGAATAAATCTTTACCTTTCCGTCTATATTTTGCAGGATGTGTTTTACTATGGAGAGGCCAAGACCTGTTCCACCAACCCTACGTGACCTAGACTTGTCTACCCTGTAAAATCTTTCAAAAATCCTTGCAAGGTCTTCTTGAGGGATTCCAATTCCTGTGTCAGCAATGTGAACCTTGTAATTCTCCTCTTCTTCAGAAATTTTTATGTCAAGCCTTCCTCCTTCTTTGTTGTACTTAAGTCCGTTGTTGATTAAGTTGGAGAAGAGCTCCCAAATCATAGTCCTGTTTTCAAAAAGACTGCCATCCCCCTCAAAGTTAACCTTAATATTTTTTTCTTCAATTAAGCCTTCATAGCCCTTTAGGATTTCAGAAATTATTTCCCTTAGGTCAACTTCTTCCTTGTCATAGTCTCCTGCATTTTCAAGGCCAGAAATTTTCATAATGTCTTCCACAAGACTTAGTAGTCTCTTGGAATCATTGTAAATTAATTTATAAAAACCTTCCTTGTCCTTGTCTTCTACCAAGTTGTTGACAAGAAGTTCTGAGAAACCAGAGATTGATGTAAGGGGAGTCTTTAACTCGTGACTAACATTGGATGAAAATTCTTCACGAAGTCTTAGGGCCCTGATTTCTTCCGTCTCATCAATAAATAAGATCAAAAGTCCCCTAACCCTCTTGTCTTCAAAGACTGGATTTACGTAACACTTGTAGTCCCTGTTGCCAATTCTCGTTATGGCTTCAGTGCTCTTGCCCTCAAGGGCCTCATCAGCCATTTTTAAAATTTCTTCATCTCTAATGAGATTTATAATATTTTCTCCAAGAATGTCTCTCTTTGAATTAAAGATTTCTCTTGCAGAGTCATTTACTGTCAAGAGATTTTTGTTTTCGTCAACAATAACAAGGGACTCCCTCATATTTTTTAAAATCGTATTTATTGTGTCTCTTTCTCTGGCAATCTCCTTGTAGTTTTCATCAATAGTTAGCTTTTGCCTTTTAATCCTATTTATAAAGGGACTAATCTCTGGAAAAATATTTGTGTCAATATTTATCAAGTCTTCTTCAAGATTGTTTAGTGGATCAAAGGTCTTTTTGGTTAAACTACTTGAAACAAAAGCTGCAACAACAAATATCACAAGGGACATTAATATATCAAGAGGAAGGACCTTGGTGAAGGCACCAACTAAGTTGTCCATTTCTCTTGAAATCCTAATCATATTTCCATCATCAAGCCTTAGGCTGACATAGTAGAGGTCCTTGGATAGGGTGTTGGAATATCTTTCCACTTGCGCGTAGCCAAGTTTTTTTGCTTCAATAACTTCTGGCCTGTCCTTGTGAGATGGCAAGAGTTTTACATCCTTCTTTGAATCATAAAGGACTTCTCCATCTTCTCTTATCAAGGTTATCCTAAAGTCTAATTTTTTATTTGCAAGTCCTTCCAAGTAAGCAATGTCATCTTCATGCTTGTTGAGACTTTCTCCCATAGTCATGACAATGTTTCTCAAGTCCTCGTTGGACCTCTTGGCGTAACCAGAATAAAATACAAACATGGAAGCCACAGTTGATAAAAATAAAGTCAAGAGGGCAATTCCAAGGAGGTATCTGAAAAATCTTTTTTTCATCTCATTCCTCCTTGGTCATCATGTAACCAATTCCCCTAATGGTTTTGATGCATCCCCTCTTGTCACCAAGCTTATCTCTTATTAACTTTATGTGCATGTCCACAGTCCTAGTTTCTCCCTCATAGTCGTAACCCCAAATTTCTGTCAAGAGTTTCTCACGAGAGATAACTATGTCCTTATTTAGAATTAAATATTTTAAAACTTCATACTCCTTTAAGCTAAAGTCAACTTGAGCACCATCAATAGTGACAGACCTGTTCTTGTCTTTTATAACAATCCCATTGTAGTCAAGGACTCCTGTGTCCTTTGGCTTTTTGCTAGCTCGTCTTTCCACTGCCCCAACTCTTGATAAAAGTTCCATGACAGAGAATGGCTTCTTGATGTAATCGTCTGCTCCTTCGTCAAGGGCAGAAATCACGTCGTATTCTGAAGTCTTGGCAGTTATCATTATGACCCAGGTGTCAGAAGTTTCTTCTCTCTCCCTAAGCCTTTTTAAAATCTCGATTCCGTCCATGTCGGGAAGCATTATGTCAAGGAGGACTAAATCAGGCCTTTTTTCTTCAAGAACTTTAAAGAAGTCCTTGCCCTTTTCAAAGGCTCTGACCTCGTAACCCTTAGTGTTTAAAGAGTATTCAATTAATTTTAAAATCGATGTATCATCTTCAACAAGATAAATTAGCATAAAATCATCCTTATTTTTTGATTTTTAATTAGCTTCTTGAACCTTCTATAGTAAAGATCACCCAGTAAGCAATGTTAACTCCATGATCAGAAATTCTTTCCAAGTACTTGGCAATCATTATATAATCAATGGCAGCTGCTGGATTAAAATCTGACTTTATTATATCAATTAATTGGTCTCTTATCATTACAAAATAATTGTCAATAACATCATCTTCGTCATCAATTTTCTTTGCAAGATCAAGATCTAAGTTTACAAAGGAATCAATGGACCTATTTAAAAGATTAACTGTTGCCTCTGCCATTTCCTTTATAAGAGGTAGGCTTGTAGTGTCACCGTCATCAGCTAGGCCCATGCAAATTTCTGCAATATCTCTTGCGTTATCCCCAATTCTTTCTAAGTCAGTAATCATCTTTAAGGCAGAAGAGACCCTCCTAAGGTCACTTGCTGCTGGTTGTTGCTCTACAAAAATTTTAAGGCATTGGTCTTGAATAATTTTTTCGTATTGGTCTGTTCTCTTTTCATCTTGGATGACTTCTTCTGCAATATCCTTGTCCTTTTCATCTAAAAGTGAAATTGCCTTTTTAATTGCAGATTCATTTAAACTTGCCATCTCTAAGACCAAGTCATTTAAGTGCCTTAATTCATCATCAAATCTTTTTCTCATTAGCCGAACCTTCCTGTTACATATAATTCTGTTTTTTCTTCCCTTGGGTTTGTAAAGATATCTACAGTATTTCCCTTTTCAACAATAACTCCATTTAAGAAGAAGGCAGTTTGATCTGAAATTCTTGATGCCTGTTGCATGTTGTGGGTTACCATTACAATTGTGTACTTGTCCTTTAAATCTTGGGCAAGGTCCTCAATTTTTCCTGTGGAAATTGGGTCAAGGGCAGATGTTGGTTCGTCCATTAATATAACTTCTGGATTAACTGCAAGAGCTCTTGCTATACAAAGTCTTTGTTGTTGCCCACCTGATATGGAAAGGGCAGACTTTTTTAAGTCATCTTTTACTTCATCCCAAATGGCAGCTTGCTTAAGTGATGACTCAACAATTTCATCAAGCTCAGCCTTGTTTTTTATCCCATGGGTCTTTGGTCCATAGGCGATGTTTTCGTAGATGCTCATTGGGAACGGATTAGGTTGTTGGAAGACCATACCCACTCTTTTCCTAAGTTTATTTACATCATAATTCTTGGCGTAGATGTCATCGCCATCGAGTTTTATTTCTCCATCAATCTTGCAGCCAACAACTAGGTCGTTCATCCTATTTAAACATTTTAATAGGGTAGACTTGCCGCAACCTGATGGCCCAATAAAGGAAAGAATTTCTCTTTCTCTTATGTCTAAGTTTATATTGTGAAGAGCTTGAAAGTCTCCGTAGAAGAGATCAAGATCCTTAACGCTCATTTTTGTATTCATTATTCAACCTCACTAAGTTTGTTTGCAAGTTTTGTAGAAGACCAGTTTATTATTAAAACTAAAATCAAGAGGACCATGCCAGTTGCATAGGCTTCTCCAACGTGCTTTCCTTCTGATGAAAGAACGTACATGTGAAGAGCAAGAGTCCTTGATGATGATCTAATAGATGTTGGAAGAGATGTTGCTGTTCCCAGTGTGTACATAAGGGCAGCAGTTTCTCCAACTACACGGCCAACAGATAAAATTATGCCTGATAAAATCCCTGGGATTGCTATAGGAAGTACAACCTTAAAGATTGTCCTAAGCTTACCTGCACCAAGGGCAAGGGAACCTTGTCTCACTGATGGGTGAACTGACTTTAAAGCTTCTTCAGTTGACCTGATAATAATTGGCAAGATCATTATAGAAACTGTTAGAACACCAGAAATTACTGAAAATCCCATTTTTAATTTTAGTCCAAAGAATAACATTCCAAAGAGTCCGTATACAATGGAAGGAATACCTGCAAGAGTTTCTGTTGCAAGTCTTATTGCCTTTACTAGTTTGTTTTCCACCCTTGTGTACTCAACTAAAAATATTGCAGTAAAAATTCCAATAGGTGATGCCAGTAAAATTGAAAGGACAACTGTTAAAAGTGTTGTTACAATGGCAGGACCCATGGATAGATTTTCTGTTGAATAGTTAAGAGACAACATACTCGGTCTAAAGGATAGGGCTCCCTTTACTACAACAAATATAACTATAAAGACTAGGACTCCAAGAGTCATAGCTGAAAATAGTCTCGTTGTTATTTTATAAAAGGACATCTTGCCAACAAAGTGAAGTCCAAGAATTGAAATTATAAATAGGGCCAAGAGACCTAGGGCAATTATTTTAGTCATTTTTTTCCCTCCTGTTCTTAACTATGAAGAAACTTGTATTTATTATTAAGATAAAAATAAATAGGACTCCTGCTGTTGCTATTAGGGCTTGCCTGTGGTCGCCAGCAGCGTAAGCCATTTCCAATACAATATTTGTAGTCATAGTTCTAATTCCCTTGAGAGGGTTAAGTGTAAGTCTTGTTTGGTTACCAGCAACAAGGATTACTGCCATAGTTTCACCAATGGCACGACCAATTCCAAGTATAATTCCTGCAAAAATTCCTGATCTTGCAGCAGGTATCATAACTCTTGTTATAGTTTCATCGTGAGATGCCCCAAGAGAAAGTGAGCCTGAGTAATAAGACTTTGGCACAGTTCTAAGTGAAGCTTCTGCCATAGAAATTATTGTTGGTAGGATCATTATTAAAAGCAAGATTGATGCACTTAAAATATTCATCCCATTTCCACCAAAGATAGACTTGTTAATAGGAACAATAATTGTTAGGGCAAAGAAACCATAAACTATTGATGGAATCCCTGTCATTAAATTAAGTCCTGGTTTTAAAATTTTGTAAAATTTTTTGGGACAATCAAAGGCCAAGTAGGCTGCCACCATAATGGCAACTGGCACTGCTCCCAAACAAGATAGGGCTGTAATAATTATTGAGCCAAGAATCATGGATAAGATTCCATAAGTTGGCGGTTGATTCATAGGTGCCCAAGAGTCGTTAAATATAAAATCCTTCACTCCAACTTTACCAAAAAATTCTATTGAATCTTTGAAGATAAAGGTACAAATTAGGAGTAAGAAGAAAATTGAAAGTACAGAACAAAGTAGGAAGAAGTACTTAGATACTTCTTCCCACGAAAATGTCCTGGTCCTCTTGTCATCTCGAGGGGCCTTTATATTAATATTTTCCATTTTATTTCCTTTGCATTTTTTATTTTGCAAGTCCTGACCACTCAGTTAATTCTCCAGTAAAGATTTTTTGTAAATCATCCATAGTCACATCTTCACAAGCATTTTCTTTATTTACAATAACTGCGATACCATCTCTTGCAATAACTGTGAAATCAAGAGCATTCTTTTCTTCGTCCTTAAGTTCTCTTGATGCCATACCAATTTGTGCAGTTCCTTCCATTGCAGCAGTCATACCAGCTGATGAACCATTAGATTGGATATCAATCACAACATTAGGGTTCTTTGCCTTGTAAGCTTCAACAAGTTTTTCCATAAGAGGAGTAACAGAAGTTGAACCTGCAACAGTTAAT
The DNA here is from genome assembly GCF_016726485.1 of Peptoniphilus harei. Taxonomy (GTDB): domain Bacteria; phylum Bacillota; class Clostridia; order Tissierellales; family Peptoniphilaceae; genus Peptoniphilus_A; species Peptoniphilus_A harei. The sequence goes on along the minus strand of NZ_CP068103.1, from coordinate 1,365,718 downwards.
TTTGCATCGCTATCAATTGGTTCATAAGTTTCGCCCTTAGCGTCTCCAACGTAACCTTCTTCTTCACAAATTTTTTGTCCTTCGTCAGACATGATAAATTTAACTAAGTCCATTGATTTTTCATCTACATCTTTTTTGTAAGCTAGGTTAAAAGGTCTAGAAAGCTTATAAGAGTTTGACTTAATGTTTTCTGGAGTAGCTTCAACTCCTTCAACCTTTAGAGCCTTAACATCGTCGTTTAAAGATCCAAGAGAAATGTAACCAATTGAACCTGCATCATTTTGTACAGTAGTAAGAACTGCATCAGTGGAAGATTGAACAGCAGCTTCTTCATAAGTCTTGTCAACTTCCTTGTCGCCTTCCTTAACAAGAACTCCTGTTAGTTCAGTGAAGGCTGATCTTGTACCTGAACCTTGTTCTCTTGATATAACGTTAATTGTTCCAAGATCTTTTCCTTCTGCACCTGCAGCTCCACCAGCATTAGCAGTGGCATTTTCCTTTTTATTTCCTCCACAAGCAACAAGACTTGCACCTAGAGCAAGAACTACAGCAATCTTTCCAAAACTTTTTAACTTCATTAATTTTCATCCTTTCAAAACTTAATTTTATTTTTTATTTCATGGTCATTATAATTTTGATTTGTAAATTGCCAAGATGTCTTTTGTAAATTTTATGTAAATTATTTTGATTTTTTTGAAAGGAAAAATTTAATAAATATTCAATCAAAAAAGAGACTCGAGTTAACGAGTCCCTCTAATTTTAAAATTGAGCCTTCAATTTTTATAATTTTAATAATCTTAATACTTGTCTAGGTAATATTTTGCACCAAGCTTATCCCAAGACAATCTTGTATTAGAATTTTCTAAATAATAGATTCCAGCAATCGCATATGAATCTCGACCAGCAAAAAATCCAGTAGATCCATAGGTTTTATGAGATTCTTCTACTACTAAAGCATTTTTATCTTTATCATAATATCCATATTGTTCATCAAAAAATTCAGAGCTTCTGTCTGATGATAATATCGTTCTGTTAGTTAATTTATACCTTCCATTTCCTAAGCTTGTAATATATGTGTAAGTATCAATAGGGTAACTGTTTCCATCTGCACCATAACTACTAGGACCATACCAGGACCCTACAAGGACATCATCTGTAGAAACAACATAATGTTCATCCTTAAGTTGTTTTTCTTTGGCAACATTTGATTCAGTTTTTTTAACATATACAGTTTCTTCCTTTGGTTGAACTGTTGGTTGAGTGTAAGTTGTTTTGTTTGTCTTATAAGTTGTAATATTACCAAGTTTTGATCTTCCACTTGTTCTATAGTTATCAATATCAGTAAATAATAGAGTTAATAAGCTCTCCATACTGTCAGCTTCTAAAATCTTTTCACTGTTTATTGTTAATTTATAAGTAACAATGTTTATTGTGTAGTCAGTAATTACTGGATTAGCACCTTCATAATAATAAACTACCTTGTAATTTTTGTTATATACAGGATTATCACCAATATATACTGCTTTATAATCCTTAGAATAATCTACTTTTTCACCAAAAGATTCGGCGATTGCACGAAGAGGTACGAAAGTTCTATCATCTTTGATTTCAGCAGGTGCGTCTAAAGTAAGAACTTTACCATTTACTTTCATCTTGTTTGAGCCAATAGTAAGTTCAACATTTGTGTTACCATTTTTCATTATTACTTTTTTATTGGCACCATCCCACTTAACATCATATCCTAGTTCTTCAGCAATAAATCTGATAGGTACATAAGTCCTAGAATTTTTGATATAAGGATATACATCACTATACACGATATGATCATTTACTATTATTCCATTTAAAGGTATATCTTTTACAGGGTGTCTTACTGCGAATACATTAATTGTAGAAAATAGCACTAGTAAAGATAAAAACAATGAAATAATTCTCTTGCTTTTTTTCATAAAAACCTCCTTAAATTTAAAATAAAGCAAAAAGTTAACGTTTACATCTAAGTCAATTGTATAGGAATAATAAGTTTGTGTCAATACACTAATCCGATAAATTATAAATAAATAAAAATATTTTTGTCTCGATATCTCAGCTAATTAAAATTAAAAAAGAGTCAGTAATTTTAAACTGACTCCATCTTTATTTTCTTTATTTTTAATCTCTTTATAAAGAGTTTTGTATAAAAAATATTTTTATAAACTCCCTAGTCTTCTATTAAAAATCCCATTTCCCCCAAGACAACTTCTATCTCTTCCATGACTTCTTCATTTTCTGCTACAACTGTGTGATAGTGAACTCCACCAGTTAATACATCAAGGGGTTTGGACTTTTCTTCATCCATCTTTTCTAAAAATATTTTGACATCCCTTCTCGATGAACAATTGAGATCTTTTTTTATTTCACCATAGACCTTGTGGTGGACAATGACGTCCTTAACAAGTCCTCCCATGTCAACAATGGCTTCTAATTCTTTTTTTATGTCCTTGTCACTGTGCTTGACCTTGAAAACTTTTTGGGTCCTGGCTTCGTTTAGATAGTAGCCCCTATTAGTTGACACAATGTCCTTGCCAGAGGCCCTGAGTATTGCCATGTCCTGGACTATAACCTGTCTTGTTACATCAAACTTTTTTGCCAGATTTTCTCCCGACATGGGCTTTTGACTTTCGTATAAAATTTTTAACAAGTCTTCTCTTCTTGATTTTGGATCCAACATATTTCCCTCAATAGATTTTCAAATTTTTCATGGATAGGTCCAAGACTCCTGCACTATAAGTAATTGCACCTGAAGATATATAATCAATATCTAGGTCCCTATAAGAATTAATATTTTCAAGACTAATGTTACCCGAACACTCAATGATGGCTCTCTTATTAATTATCTTGCAGGCTTCTTTTATCTCTTCTATATCCATGTTGTCTAACATTATTATATCAGCTTTTGCCTTCAAGGCCTCCCTCACTTGGTCAAAATTTTCCACTTCGACTTCAATTTTCTTTACAAAGGGATTGAGACTCTTAACTTTTTCCACTGCCTCTCTTATCCCTCCCGATGCATCTATGTGGTTGTCTTTTAACATAATTCCATCAGATAAATTGTACCTGTGGTTATATCCTCCACCAAGAGTCACTGCATATTTTTCAAAAATCCTCATATTTGGAGTTGTCTTTCTTGTATCAAGAATTTTTACATGTTCGCTGTCTAGGGCGTCAACCATTTTTTTAGTGTAAGTTGCTATCCCGCTCATCCTTTGCAAGAAATTAAGGGCCGTCCTCTCTCCCTCAAGGATTGCCTTGGCTCTTCCCCTTATTTTTCCTACTAAGTCCTTGTTATTAACCTCATCACCATCAGAAAAATAAAATTCAAAGGTCACATCTTCGTCTAAAAGTTCAAATACCCTCTTAAATACATCAAGGCCTGCAAGAATTCCCTTGTCCTTTGCAATTAAATTTACTTCAGCCTTCTCATCTTTTAAAATTGAATCTGTTGTTATGTCACCACTAGTCATGTCTTCCCTTAGGGCAGCAAGTATATACTTGTCAATTAAGATTGGCTTTAGCTCTCTCATCTTCTCTTATCCTTTCAAAAATAATTTTTTTCATTTCTTCTTCATCAATATCCATTGTATCAATTTTGAAATTTATTTCTGCATTGTCAAATTTATTTTTATTTAAGAAATCTGCCAAAATCCTCCCAAAAACCACGCACTCAAGAAGTGAATTGCAGGCGAGTCTATTGGAGCCATGGATACCAACATTGCCAGCTTCACCAACAACAAAGAGGCCTTCTAGGTTAGTCCTTCCCTTTATGTCACAAAGAATTCCTCCCATAGTGTAGTGTTGGCAGGGAACTATTGGAATATTTTCATATCTTGGATCAATTCCTCTGTCCCTCAACTCATCAAAAATCATTGGAAATCTCTTGGGAATTTTTTCTTCTCCAAGGGGCTTCATTGACAAGTACTCAAAGTCCACTCCTTCCTTTTCCATTTCTTCTCTTATGGCTCCCGCAACAATATCCCTTGGCTTCATTTCATCTGTGAACCTTTCATCCTTGTGGTTTAGTAGTAATGCCCCTTCGCCCCTTGCTGATTCAGAAATTAAAAGTTGCCTTTCAACTCCTTCTTCATAAAGTGATGTTGGATGAAACTGAATGTAAGAAATGTCCTTAAGCCTTACTCCATTTTTTATTGCCATGGCAAGTCCGTCTCCTGAGATATGAGGAAAATTTGTTGACTTGTCAAAGAGTCCACCAAGGCCACCAGTTGCAAGGGCCACATTAGTTGAAATAAAAACCTCATCGTGAGACCTTGCCCCATAACACTTGCCATCTTTTACAATAAGGTCAAGTATAGGCGTGTTTTCAAATATTTCTATGTTAGGTCTTTCTCTTAGCCTTTTATATAGGACATCCAAGATTCCCTTGCCTATTTCATCGTCAATGTGAAGGCCCCTTGATGCTGAGTGACCACCCTCTCTTGCATAATCAAGTCCTCCATCCTTCTTTGTGAACTCAACTCCCAGGTCCATTAAAAACTCAATTGCCTCTTGGGACTTGTCCACCATGGTCTCAACTGACTTTAAATTATTCTTGTAGTGGCCAGCCTTCATAGTGTCTTCTATAAAAACTTGTCTGTCGTCACCATCTCTTAATACATTTATCCCTCCTTGGGCAAGATAAGAATTTGAATCTTCTAACTTTTTCTTTGTTACAAGACCAATCTTGTAATCTTTACTCAACTCTAGGGCAGTGCTGACTCCAGCAAGTCCTGAACCAACAATTAAAACATCAAATTTTTTCATCCTATGCACCTAACTCCAACATTTTTTCTAGAGGTTTCAAAGCTTTTTCCCCAATTTCTCTTGGAACTTCTACTTGATTTTTATTTTCTTCTAAGACTTCAATAATCTTATCCAAAGTTAATTTTTTCATATCATCACAAACTGGTCCCTTGGCAAGCTTCCTAAATTTAACATCTGGATATTTTTTCTTTAACTCAGTAAAAATTCCTTCTTCAGTTACAACTAAAACATCATCATACTTACCTGCTTCATTAATGATTGCCTTTGTAGATCCAATGAAGTCAGCAAGGTCCAAGACTTCTTTCCTACATTCTGGATGAGCCAAAATTTTTACCTTACCCTTGTAAGCTTTCACATCCTCAAGGTCTATCTCGTCGTGAACAGGACAGTAGCCATCATTTAAAATAACATTTTTATCTGGCAAGGACTTCTTAATATAAGCCCCAAGATTTTTATCTGGAACAAAAAATATATTTTTTTCTTCTAATTTATTTACAATCTTTGCAGCATTTGAAGATGTGACACAAATATCTGAGTAGGCCTTGATCTCAGCAGTAGAATTTATGTAAGTTACAACTGCTAGGTCATCGTAGGCCTCTCTCATCTCCTTAATTTTTTCAACGCTCACCATGTGGGCCATGGGACAGTCTGCTCCAAGGTCGGGCATCAAAACATTCTTGCTTGGATTCAAAATCTTAACACTTTCTCCCATGAAGTAGACGCCAGCCATAACTATGGTTTCTTCCTTGAGTTCTGTAGCTTTTTGAGCTAAGAAGAAAGAATCTCCTATGTAGTCAGCCACGGCTTGGATCTCTTCATCAACATAGTAGTGGGCAAGTATGACAGCATCTCTCTCTTCCTTTAATTTTTTTAATATTTCAATTTTTTCTTCTAAACTTAAATTTTCTAAATTTTTCAATTTCACCAATCTCCTAATAAATTTTACTTAAAATTATATTACAATGAAGCAGACTGGACAAGTCAAGTGTATATACACTTACCTTTTATAGGCAAGTGACTTTATAATTTATTATTATCTTTCTAAGAAAAATATTTTTAAAATAATGACTGAGTTTATTTTTACCAACTTGCTTTTATTTCTAAAGTCCAATTTAATTTTCACTTTCAAATAATTTTTAAAATCTCTTTATTCTAAAGCTTTTGTTATTTAAAATATTTGAAGGGTATCATAGTAATATAGGATGTCGTTTTAAAGTAATAAAGGAAAGTGATCTTATGAAAAATGATGCTTTAAGAAGAAAAGAACACGAAGCTGTTAGATCAGGCGTTGGTTATTACGACTTTACTCACCAAGTCCTAGATGTTAAGGGCAAGGATGCAGCAAAATTTTTAGACAAGATGTTTGTAAATGACATTAAAAATATGAAAGACACTCACGCTCTTTACACAACAATGTTAAATGAAGAAGGAAAAATTATTGATGACGTAATTGTATTTAGACTAGAAGCAGATAAATTTTTGATTTCTACTCTCTATATAGACAAGATGATTGAATGGTTTGACAAATTTAAGGATGGCTTTGACCTAGACTACAAAAATATCACAGACAAACTCACAATGTTTGCTATTCAAGGACCAAAATCCAAGGACCTTGTAAATAAAATTGTGGACAAGGACATTTCAGATTTAAAATTCTTCACAATTGAAGACAACTCTCTTGGCGATTTGGACCTTATGGTGGCAAGGGCAGGCTTCACTGGAGAACTTGGCTACGAACTTTACGTTCAGTCAGACAAAAAAGATATATTAGAAGAAAAGATAAAAGAAGCTGGAAAAGAATTTGACCTCGTAAACATCACAACAGATGTAATAATTGGCAGTCTTCCTGGCGAAAAAAGCTACGTTCTTATGAGTGACCTTGAAGGAGCAAACCCACTTGAAGTTGGTTACGGCTGGACAGTAGCTTGGGACAGTGACTTCATTGGAAAAGATGCTCTATTAAAGGCAAAAGAAAATGTAACTCGTGATCTCTTTGGCTTTGAATTATTAGAAGACGTCCAAGTAGAAGCAGGCGACGAAGTCTTACTTGACGGCAAGATAATCGGGAAGGTAACAAAATTCACTTACGGTTACACAGTAGAAAAATTCATCGGCTACTGCATGATAGAAAAAGATAAGGCAGTGGAAGGCAAGGAAGTAGAAATAAAAACAAAAGCAGGAAGCATCCAAGCAAAACTATGCGACAGGGTCTTCTACGACAAGGAAAACAAAAGAGTAAGAGGATAAAAAATAAATAAGAGAATAATTGGAAGTATAAAAAATTAAGGAGCCTAAAAAAGGCTCCATTTTTGTTGCTTAAACTACAATTTTAAAAAGACAAATATAAACTTTTTGAACGCAGATAAAAAAATACCCTTCCACTTTTTCAAGTGAAAAGGGTATTTTTAACAAACATCTTTAAAATGAACTCTTACTTATTTTTTCTTCTTTTTACTTCAAATAATCCTAATAAGGCAGAAGAAGCTACTGCTAATCCAGTATATAAAGCTATTCCTGGATCTTGAGTCTTTGGAGCTTTATTACCATCATTAACTGACTTATTTTTTTCTACAAACTCTTCTTCATAATTTTCAACATAATCATTTTCATTATTTGTAGATTCTTTTTTGTCTTCAGCATTTAAACCTTCAGATTTTTCAACTTTATCTGTAGTTTTATCTGTAGCATTAAGTTCCTTATTGTTATTTAATTCTTCTTGTCTTTCTTTAACTTCTGTTGTTTCTATAGTAGAAATAACTCTATCAGAATTTTCCACAATTGTTACAACTGGAGTTCCTTTATCGTGATGTCTATTTTGTCCAGATGGGAAAGTAGAATCATGCTTATCTATTTCCTCATAAACATAAGTTACATATAAGTTTCCTTCTACAACTTTTCCATCTGTATCAGCTGAATTTCTTCCCATTCCTATAAATCTAAATCCATCAAAACTCTTTAGATCAGTGTAATAATTTTCGCCTACAGGAGCATTTCTCTTTACTACTCTTTCACTTAAAATTCTGCCATCTTCTGTTACATATTGTACATAAACATTTCCAGTATTTGGCTTTGGATCTGGATTTACTTTTGTCTTCTTGTATACATAAGTTACGTGTTGGTCGCCTTTTACAACTTTTCCATTTGCTGGGGCTGAATCTTTTGCCATTTCAACAAATTCATAACCGTCAAATGTTTTTTTGTCTGTTGTATATTTTGTTCCAACTTCTGCGTTTACTAGAACTTCGCTTTCTGCTTCTAGTTCTTTTCCGTCTTCTGTTACGTATTTTACGTATACATTTCCTTTTTCTTCAGCTGGTGGTGTTACTTTCTTCTTGTAGATGTGTTTTGTATTACCTTGTTCATCTTTTTCGGTTCTTACAAATTCATATCCATCGATGTCTTTCTTAGGATTGTCACCCTTTGTAGACTTAGAAATTTCTTTACCGTTTTCATCAACAAATTTAGTTATTTTTTCAGACTCAGAAGCTTTCTTTCTGTAAACATATATTATGTTGCCATTAGAATCTGTTTCTGTCCTAACTATTTCATAACCTGGAATTGCTTTACTTGGATTTCTACCAGTTAGAGGATTGGATAATTCAAGCCCGTTTTCATCAATGAATTTAGTAACTACTTCTTTAGAAGGAGTAGGTAATTTCCTGTAGATGTGAGTTGTATTACCTTGTTCATCTTTTTCGGTTCTTACAAATTCATATCCATTTATAAGTGATGAATCATGTGTTCCAGTCTTATCAGCAAGTATTTGATTACCATGAGTGTCTACAAATCTAGTTTCAACGCCTTCAGTAGGTTTTTTACTATAAGTGTGAATTGTGTTACCATTTTTATCTTTACTTGTGATTATAAAGTTGTAACCTTCAATGGTTACTGGATCTTTTGTTCCTTCCTTTGGAGGAAGTAGTTGATTTCCATTTTCATCAACATATCTAGTCTCTATTGATGGGGTTGGATTTTGTTTAAGTCTATAAACATGAACAGTATTTCCATCCTTGTCTTTGTAAGTCTTTACATACTCGTAAGCAGGAATATCTTTTTTATTTTGCTTTCCTTTTTCTTCAAGAGCAAGAGGATTTCCATTTTCATCTACATATTTAGTAACTACCTCTGTAGTAGGAGGAGTAGTTTTCTTCTTGTAGATGTGACTTGTATTACCTTGTTCATCTTTTTCGGTTCTTACAAATTCATATCCATCAATATCTTTTTTGTCTTTTGTTCCATTTTCTTGTGGAGCAATAGTCTTACCATTTTCATCAACGTATTCTGTAACTACATCTGTAGGTGGTGTCACTTCTTTTTTCTTGTATACATAAGTTACGTGTTGATCGCCTTTTTTAACTTCTCCATTTGCTGGATCAGATTTTTCATCCATTCTTACAAATTCGTATCCGTCAAATGTTTTTTCTTCTGTTGTATATTTTGTTCCAACTTCTGCGTTTACTAGTACTCCACTTTCAGGTTCTAGTTCTTTTCCGTCTTCTGTTACGTATTTTACGTATACACTTCCTGTTTCTGGTTTAGGGTCTTCTTTTGGTGTGAATTCCCATTTTCCTACAAAGTGTTCATCTGCTCCATCGATTGTTGCATTTGATCTGTCGTAGCCTTTGAATGTCCATGTTCCTTCTGATGTTGTTACCTCTTTTTGTTCTGGTTCTGTTGGTACGACTGTGTTGCCATCTACTTTTCCTGTTTGGTCTTTTGGCAATAATGCTTTTACTTCGTCTGGTAAGTCTTTTCCAGCTGTTCCTGATTTGAATTCGTGAGTTACTTTGTATTCTTTTGGTTGTGGTTCTTCATCTTTTGTGAATACCCATGTTCCTGTTACGTGTTCGTCTGCTCCATTGATTTTTGCAGTTTCTTTATCCCACGCTTCGAATGTCCATGTTCCTTTGTTCACTTCATCTTTTACTGGAGTGAATTCTTTTGGTGATGGAACTGATTTACCATCTGCTAGATTTTCTACTGTTTTTGGTAGTTGATCTTTTACGCCTTGTGGTAATTCACTTGGTGTTCCTTCTGCTTTTGATGGTTGGAATTCGTAGTCTACTTTGTATTGTTTTTGTTCTACTGGTTTGTATACGTAGATTACGTGTTGGTCGTCTTTTTTAACTTCTCCATTTGCTGGATCAGATTTTTCATCCATTCTTACAAATTCGTATCCGTCAAATGTTTTTTCTTCTGTTGTATATTTTGTTCCAACTTCTGCGTTTACTAGTACTCCACTTTCAGGTTCTAGTTCTTTTCCGTCTTCTGTTACGTATTTTACGTATACACTTCCTGTTTCTGGTTTAGGGTCTTCTTTTGGTGTGAATTCCCATTTTCCTACAAAGTGTTCATCTGCTCCATCGATTGTTGCATTTGATCTGTCGTAGCCTTTGAATGTCCATGTTCCTTCTGATGTTGTTACCTCTTTTTGTTCTGGTTCTGTTGGTACGACTGTGTTGCCATCTACTTTTCCTGTTTGGTCTTTTGGCAATAATGCTTTTACTTCTTCTGGTAAGTCTTTTCCAGCTGTTCCTGATTTGAATTCGTGAGTTACTTTGTATTCTTTTGGTTGTGGTTCTTCATCTTTTGTGAATACCCATGTTCCTGTTACGTGTTCGTCTGCTCCATTGATTTTTGCAGTTTCTTTATCCCACGCTTCAAATGTCCATGTTCCTTTGTTCACTTCATCTTTTACTGGAGTGAATTCTTTTGGTGATGGAACTGATTTACCATCTGCTAGATTTTCTACTGTTTTTGGTAGTTGATCTTTTACGCCTTGTGGTAATTCACTTGGTGTTCCTTCTGCTTTTGATGGTTGGAATTCGTAGTCTACTTTGTATTGTTTTTGTTCTACTGGTTTGTATACGTAGATTACGTGTTGGTCGTCTTTTTTAACTTCTCCATTTGCTGGATCAGATTTTTCATCCATTCTTACAAATTCGTATCCGTCAAATGTTTTTTCTTCTGTTGTATATTTTGTTCCAACTTCTGCGTTTACTAGTACTCCACTTTCAGGTTCTAGTTCTTTTCCGTCTTCTGTTACGTATTTTACGTATACACTTCCTGTTTCTGGTTTAGGGTCTTCTTTTGGTGTGAATTCCCATTTTCCTACAAAGTGTTCATCTGCTCCATCGATTGTTGCATTTGATCTGTCGTAGCCTTTGAATGTCCATGTTCCTTCTGATGTTGTTACCTCTTTTTGTTCTGGTTCTGTTGGTACGACTGTGTTGCCATCTACTTTTCCTGTTTGGTCTTTTGGCAATAATGCTTTTACTTCGTCTGGTAAGTCTTTTCCAGCTGTTCCTGATTTGAATTCGTGAGTTACTTTGTATTCTTTTGGTTGTGGTTCTTCATCTTTTGTGAATACCCATGTTCCTGTTACGTGTTCGTCTGCTCCATTGATTTTTGCAGTTTCTTTATCCCACGCTTCAAATGTCCATGTTCCTTTGTTCACTTCATCTTTTACTGGAGTGAATTCTTTTGGTGATGGAACTGATTTACCATCTGCTAGATTTTCTACTGTTTTTGGTAGTTGATCTTTTACGCCTTGTGGTAATTCACTTGGTGTTCCTTCTGCTTTTGATGGTTGGAATTCGTAGTCTACTTTGTATTGTTTTTGTTCTACTGGTTTGTATACGTAGATTACGTGTTGGTCGTCTTTTTTAACTTCTCCATTTGCTGGATCAGATTTTTCATCCATTCTTACAAATTCGTATCCGTCAAATGTTTTTTCTTCTGTTGTATATTTTGTTCCAACTTCTGCGTTTACTAGTACTCCACTTTCAGGTTCTAGTTCTTTTCCGTCTTCTGTTACGTATTTTACGTATACACTTCCTGTTTCTGGTTTAGGGTCTTCTTTTGGTGTGAATTCCCATTTTCCTACAAAGTGTTCATCTGCTCCATCGATTGTTGCATTTGATCTGTCGTAGCCTTTGAATGTCCATGTTCCTTCTGATGTTGTTACCTCTTTTTGTTCTGGTTCTGTTGGTACGACTGTGTTGCCATCTACTTTTCCTGTTTGGTCTTTTGGCAATAATGCTTTTACTTCGTCTGGTAAGTCTTTTCCAGCTGTTCCTGATTTGAATTCGTGAGTTACTTTGTATTCTTTTGGTTGTGGTTCTTCATCTTTTGTGAATACCCATGTTCCTGTTACGTGTTCGTCTGCTCCATTGATTTTTGCAGTTTCTTTATCCCACGCTTCAAATGTCCATGTTCCTTTGTTCACTTCATCTTTTACTGGAGTGAATTCTTTTGGTGATGGAACTGATTTACCATCTGCTAGATTTTCTACTGTTTTTGGTAGTTGATCTTTTACGCCTTGTGGTAATTCACTTGGTGTTCCTTCTGCTTTTGATGGTTGGAATTCGTAGTCTACTTTGTATTGTTTTTGTTCTACTGGTTTGTATACGTAGATTACGTGTTGGTCGTCTTTTTTAACTTCTCCATTTGCTGGATCAGATTTTTCATCCATTCTTACAAATTCGTATCCGTCAAATGTTTTTTCTTCTGTTGTATATTTTGTTCCAACTTCTGCGTTTACTAGTACTCCACTTTCAGGTTCTAGTTCTTTTCCGTCTTCTGTTACGTATTTTACGTATACACTTCCTGTTTCTGGTTTAGGGTCTTCTTTTGGTGTGAATTCCCATTTTCCTACAAAGTGTTCATCTGCTCCATCGATTGTTGCATTTGATCTGTCGTAGCCTTTGAATGTCCATGTTCCTTCTGATGTTGTTACCTCTTTTTGTTCTGGTTCTGTTGGTACGACTGTGTTGCCATCTACTTTTCCTGTTTGGTCTTTTGGCAATAATGCTTTTACTTCGTCTGGTAAGTCTTTTCCAGCTGTTCCTGATTTGAATTCGTGAGTTACTTTGTATTCTTTTTGGTTGTGGTTCTTCATCTTTTGTGAATACCCATGTTCCTGTTACGTGTTCGTCTGCTCCATTGATTTTTGCAGTTTCTTTATCCCACGCTTCGAATGTCCATGTTCCTTTGTTCACTTCATCTTTTACTGGAGTGAATTCTTTTGGTGATGGAACTGATTTACCATCTGCTAGATTTTCTACTGTTTTTGGTAGTTGATCTTTTACGCCTTGTGGTAATTCACTTGGTGTTCCTTCTGCTTTTGATGGTTGGAATTCGTAGTCTACTTTGTATTGTTTTTGTTCTACTGGTTTGTATACGTAGATTACGTGTTGGTCGTCTTTTTTAACTTCTCCATTTGCTGGATCAGATTTTTCATCCATTCTTACAAATTCGTATCCGTCAAATGTTTTTTCTTCTGTTGTATATTTTGTTCCAACTTCTGCGTTTACTAGTACTCCACTTTCAGGTTCTAGTTCTTTTCCGTCTTCTGTTACGTATTTTACGTATACACTTCCTGTTTCTGGTTTAGGGTCTTCTTTTGGTGTGAATTCCCATTTTCCTACAAAGTGTTCATCTGCTCCATCGATTGTTGCATTTGATCTGTCGTAGCCTTTGAATGTCCATGTTCCTTCTGATGTTGTTACCTCTTTTTGTTCTGGTTCTGTTGGTACGACTGTGTTGCCATCTACTTTTCCTGTTTGGTCTTTTGGCAATAATGCTTTTACTTCTTCTGGTAAGTCTTTTCCAGCTGTTCCTGATTTGAATTCGTGAGTTACTTTGTATTCTTTTGGTTGTGGTTCTTCATCTTTTGTGAATACCCATGTTCCTGTTACGTGTTCGTCTGCTCCATTGATTTTTGCAGTTTCTTTATCCCACGCTTCAAATGTCCATGTTCCTTTGTTCACTTCATCTTTTACTGGAGTGAATTCTTTTGGTGATGGAACTGATTTACCATCTGCTAGATTTTCTACTGTTTTTGGTAGTTGATCTTTTACGCCTTGTGGTAATTCACTTGGTGTTCCTTCTGCTTTTGATGGTTGGAATTCGTAGTCTACTTTGTATTGTTTTTGTTCTACTGGTTTGTATACGTAGATTACGTGTTGGTCGTCTTTTTTAACTTCTCCATTTGCTGGATCAGATTTTTCATCCATTCTTACAAATTCGTATCCGTCAAATGTTTTTTCTTCTGTTGTATATTTTGTTCCAACTTCTGCGTTTACTAGTACTCCACTTTCAGGTTCTAGTTCTTTTCCGTCTTCTGTTACGTATTTTACGTATACACTTCCTGTTTCTGGTTTAGGGTCTTCTTTTGGTGTGAATTCCCATTTTCCTACAAAGTGTTCATCTGCTCCATCGATTGTTGCATTTGATCTGTCGTAGCCTTTGAATGTCCATGTTCCTTCTGATGTTGTTACCTCTTTTTGTTCTGGTTCTGTTGGTACGACTGTGTTGCCATCTACTTTTCCTGTTTGGTCTTTTGGCAATAATGCTTTTACTTCGTCTGGTAAGTCTTTTCCAGCTGTTCCTGATTTGAATTCGTGAGTTACTTTGTATTCTTTTGGTTGTGGTTCTTCATCTTTTGTGAATACCCATGTTCCTGTTACGTGTTCGTCTGCTCCATTGATTTTTGCAGTTTCTTTATCCCACGCTTCAAATGTCCATGTTCCTTTGTTCACTTCATCTTTTACTGGAGTGAATTCTTTTGGTGATGGAACTGATTTACCATCTGCTAGATTTTCTACTGTTTTTGGTAGTTGATCTTTTACGCCTTGTGGTAATTCACTTGGTGTTCCTTCTGCTTTTGATGGTTGGAATTCGTAGTCTACTTTGTATTCTTTTGCTGGAACAATACCTGCATCTACATTTGTGATGTTTTCATTTGCTTCTAATTTAATTACATCTGTTTTTCCTGTTTTTGGATCTAGGTCTGAATCTTTATCAGCAGCGCCTTGTCCCTTTGTTGTAAGAGTTTGACCGTCTTTTGTAACTACTTGAACAACGTATTCACCTGCTGGCAAGTTTTCAAATTTGTAATTACCATTTGCATCTGTAACTTGGTCTTGAACTAGATTTCCGTTAAAGTCTTTAGCTGGACTTCCATCTTTATCAAGAAGTTTTACTGTTACTCCTTCAACTCCTTTTTCTCCTGCATCTTGGATTCCATTAGCATCTTCATCTAACCAAACTCTATCTCCAATTGATGATGGTTTTAGTAATCTTAATGAAATTCTGAATTTGTCCCAGTTTGTTAAATTATTATATGTTTTATTTCCAATTTGTATTTTTTCAGTATTAATCACATTCAGACCATTTATTCCATCACCATATTGTGAGTTATTGTTATTAGTGAAGAAAACTCTACTTGTTCCGTATTTATCTGTTGGAAAAGCAGAATATGGAGTAGCATTGTGATAAAGCTTTAATGATACTTCTTTAAATGTTCCCTTTAAGATAACACTTCCTGTACCTGCTGGTACTAATTTTGGACTTGGATATCCATTATTTTGGATGTGTTCTCCTTGTGTTAGCTTAGCATGTGTAAAAGTATTTCTATTTTTTACCTTAATCGTATTATTAGTAACTTCTAAGTTAGAATTTGAAGCTCCCTTTTCAAATGAAACTCCATCTGTGATTAGCTCTATATCAGTAGAATTAAATGATCCTCTACCAAGTACAGCCCCTGTTCCATTTGAATATTGAAAATCACCGAATGCGTTAACGTATCCGCCTAGTCCTGATAAGTCTAGTACTGGGTCAGTTACTGTTTTATCAAATGTAAGTGTTACAGTTCCAACTTCAGCACGACCGCTATAATTAGCTTTTTGATATGTGTTTAATTTACCACCAACACCATTACTTGCTTGGGCATTAATTGCTAAGGCAGGAATTGTTGATGGATCTGGATTGGCGTAAAACATATCAGATGTTGCAGCATAATCTGCTTGGTGTTTTCCGTTACCAGATAAATATGATGCTCCATCATTTCTATCAGCTTGTTTAACAAATTTTGCTGTTACACCTATGTTTCCAACTTTAGCTTTTCCTGTAGAATAGGCTCTAACGCCATCTGGAACTGAAAATTCAGTTGTGATGTCATTTGACATACGCCAATCAGTATTTACATCAAAATCTTTATCATTTATCTCTGCAAATACGCTAAGTTTATCTGTTGCAAATACTCCAACTATCATGAGCATTAAAATAAGCAACGAGATTATTTTCTTATTCTTTTTCACTTTAATCCTCCTTTTTATATTGCAATAAGTTTTTATCACAATATATCGTTTGCTGTCTTTACTGTTCTAGATTAAATTTCTAAAACATTATATATATTATATTTGTAAAACCAAATATCAAACCTCCTTGTTTTTAAAAATGAATTCACTCACCTAAGCTAATTTTACTACATTATTCAAGTATATAAAAGGTTCTTCTAGTTTTTTTGTACATAAATCAGTTTTTTTTGTTATATTAATAATTTTTATCAAATATTGTAAAATTTATATAAAAAATTCCCACTAAAAAAGCAAGTGGTCTTTAACACTTGCTTTTTATTTTTCAATATTTTTTTTCAAATCCTATGTCTCATCTTATTCATTTGACTTCAAGGCATCTATGGCCTTTATCTTCTTTATCTTATAGTGGAAGATTATCATTATAAATGTATTTACAAGGGCTGTTATTATTCCTGCCAAGATAAAGGGTCTTGGGCTCAAGTCTTCTGGCAGCATGGCCATAAAGGGAACTACTATTTGTAGGACAGAGTAATGGAGGATTTTTCCAACGCCCAGTCCAATTATGATTCCAATTATTGCCAAGATATAGGTTTCCTTGTAAATGTATGATGTTGTCTCTCTTGGATAAAAGCCTAGAACTTTTATTGTTGAGACTTCTCTTATTCTCTCTTCGATGTTTATGTTTGTAAGGTTGTAAAGGACTACGACTTCCAAAATTGTTGTCACTATTAGGATAATTATCTCAACCTTAGTTATTGAAAACAGGAATTGATTCAATACATCCTTCATGTCACCAACATTTCCTATATTAAAGACTGACTTCTTTTCTATTGTTGACTTTATAAAGTCATCCTTGTCAAAGCCTTTAGGAACTTTTATTAGGTCTGTGTTGGACTTGAATTCTGATCCTGTTACTTTTTCAAAGTAGTCCCTGTCCATGTATACATTGTGTCCAAGATAAAATTCACTGATGCCGGCGACTTCTACTTCGAATTCATTTCCATAGACGTCTCTAATTTCTAGTGGGTCGCCAACTTTTAACTTTTTAAGTTTGGATAGTTTTTCTGTGATTATAACTCCCTTTTTTGGAAGCTCTAATTCTTCTCTTGTGTCCTTGTCAAAGAGAGCCACGTAGTTTTTGAAATCTTCCTTGTCCCTTGGGACTATAACATTTACTGACTGGTCAATTTCTTTGTAATCAACTGTAAATAATTCTTGATAGGACTCTGTGTAGTCCAAGTTTTTCTCTGCCAAGGACTTCTTGTATTCTTCGTAAGAGTCTTCATCTAGGTCTTTGTCATAAAGTATTGACAGGTCGTACTTCAAAATATTTTTAAATTGTAGGGTCTCAACGTCCTTTACTGATTCAGATATACCAAATCCAAGTACTAAGAGGGCTGCACAACCCATTACTCCCACCACTGTCATGAACATCCTCTTTTTAGACAAGAACAGGTTTCTCGCTGTTACCTTTGCTAAAAAGCTCATCCTACTCCAAATAAGGGGAATTTTTTCCAAAAGGATCCTGTTTCCCTTAGATGGTGCCTTTGCTCTTAAGAGGTTGGCTGTCTTTTCATCTAGATTTTTATTGACACTTATCATGGCAGCTACGCTTGTGAATAAAAATCCAATGACAATAGCGAAAATAACTCTTAGTGGAAAGATATTTATTAATAGTTTATTTTCAAAAATTGTCTTTGTTGAGTAGGCGTTTCCAATTATATAGGTCAAGATGTAGGAACCAGAAATTGCTCCCAAGGTCCCACCAATTAAGGAGGCAAGTGATCCATAGAGGAAGAACTTCCTTCCAATTTCTTTCTTGGTATAACCCAAAGCCTTGTAGGCTCCAATGACAAGCCTGTTTTCGTCGACCATCCTAGTCATTGTAGTGAAACAAACTAGAAGGGCAATGGCAAAGAAAAATATTGGGAAGATAAAGGAAAGGCCGTCAACTCTCTTTGCGTAGTCAAGATAGGTGTTGATGTCTTGCGACAAGTGCCTTGGTGTAATTGTATAGCGAGGCTGTTTGATTAAACTTAGATATCTTCTTCCATCTGCAATTTTCTCTCTTGCATCAGAAATTTTTTCTTCAGCCTCTTGAGACTTGTCTTGGTATTCATCTTCTCCCTTTTTCAAATCTTTTTCTGCCTTGTAGAGTTTTGACTTGGCATCATTTAACTGGTCTTTACCAGTTTTTAATTCTTCATCAAGTCTGTCTTGGCCCCTGTCCAGTTCATCTCTTCCAGACAAGTATTTTTCTTTGGCTCTTGAAAGTTTTTCCCTGCCTTCCACATAGTCATCATACTTTTCCTCGTATTCTTTTTTTCCAGACTCATAGTCAGCAGTTCCCTTATTTAATTTTTCTTCGGATTCACTTATTTTATTTTTTGCTTTTTCTAATTCTTCTCTTGCATCTTGAAGTTTTCTCTTGTTTTTCTCGATTTCATCCTTGCTCTTGGCATATTCCATCTCTCCCTTTTCTGTCTCTGCAATCCCCTCTTCAAGTTGCCTATTTCCCTCTTCTATTTGCTTCTTGCTGGCATCAAGAGTAGCCCTGGCTCCTGCAAGTTTCTTTTCATTTTCTTGGATAGTAGCAATACCAGCCTTGCCTTCCTTTAATTTTGCCTTTAAGTCAGACAAGTTGCCTGTGATTCCACCAGGGACTTCCTTATTTATTTCTTCCACTGCCTTGTCAATTTCTTCCTTTGATGTCTTTAGGAAGTCTAATTTTTTATTTAAGGCAGCCTTGTTCTTTTCAAGTTCAGATTTTTTTCCTTCAAGTCCTGCAATTTGTCCCTCTATATTTTGTCTATCTTCATCAGACAGGTCAGGATTATTTAAGGAGTTTTTCAAGGAAGAAATTTGTCCATCAATTTGTGAAAGGCCACTATCAACTTGCTTTATTTGTGAGGAAGTTTTTGCAATTTCATCTTCAATAGTCGGAAGTTTTTTTACAAGATCTTCTCCAGCTTCCAAGGCCTTGTCTAGGGCGTAGATTTTTTCCACAGCATCTTCATAAGATGAAGCCCCCATTTTGGAAACTAATTTATTTTTGCCAGCTTCAAGTTGAGCCATACCAGACTGGTATTCTCTTTCTCCTTCTTCATACTTTTTCATTCCGTCGGCAAGTTTTTTTCTAGATTCTTCGATCTTGTCCCAGCCATCATCAAGCTTTTTCCTTCCCTCAGCTAGCTGGTCTTCTCCCTGTCTTAGGGCTTTTTCTGAAGCTTCCACTTCTCCAAGACCTTTTTGGTACTTTTCCTTGCCCTCTGTCAGCTTCTTTCTTCCAGAATTTAATTCAGACTTGGCATCATCAAGTTTCTTCTTGCCATCAGATAATTTTTCGTAACCATCAATTAACTTTCTCTCACCATCATCTATTTCCACAGATGCCTTGTAAAGCTTGTCCCTATTTTTAGAAATTTCCGACTCCGCCTTGTTCTTTTCTTCATTGTACTTGTCAAGGCCTTCCTTGTAGTCGGACTTCCCCTTGTTTAGGTCTTCTCGCCCCTTGACTAGCTTGTCCTTAGCATCAGATAACTTAGTTTCTGCATCGGTGATCTTGTCCTCTGCGTCAGTGATTCTATCTGAGATTTCTCCCTGGATTGAGTCAAGTCTTTCCTTGGGTCTAGACTTCAAGTCAATTTTAAGAGCCCTTTTCTTCTTATCCATGTAGTCAATATAGTCCTTGTCAGAGGTTTTTAAGCCTTCAGTCCCCAAAAATTTTATCTTGGCAAGAGTAGGGTCACCAGAAAAATTTCCATCGTCAATGAAGGCAAAATAAGAAATTTGCCCGTATCCTCTTTCTGAATAAGTTGCATTGTTCTCTTGGAGAAAGTCCAAAGAATTTGCAAATCCAACAACCTTAAAAGAAAGTCTCTTTAGATCATTGTCCTCATCATCGTCGTTATCTTCCTTAAAGCTTATTGTGTCCCCAATTTTACTCCCAGTTTGTTTCATTCTGGAATCCAAAATAATTTCATCAGGTCCTTCAAGTTCTCTTCCCTCAATTATTTCTGGTTTGGAAATTTCATAGGGCATGTTTAAAACTTTTATAACAGTTGGATCTCCTTCAAGAAAGACATCCTTGTCATAACCATACTCCAGCTCCTTGATATCCTCTTGGTCCTCGATAATTTGTCGGTCCTTAGCTTCAAGTCCAATGGGAACGGAAACCTTTAGGTCCTCTTGATTTAATTTTTCAATTTTATCATCAATTGTATTCCTCATAACCTTGCCTGTGGAAATAAGTCCAATCAAGACAAAGACTCCGAGGAAGACAATTATCATTATTGAAATAAATCTCGGTAGAGAATTTTTTATCTCCCTGAGATTATCCTTGTCGCGAGCTTTCACCCTCCACCTACCATTCTATATCCATTATGTCCCTTGGGTCGTCGTTGATAAAAACATCCTTGACCTTGGCGTCAGAAATTTCAATTAGCCTGTCTGCAGAATTTTTAATTGCAGAGTTGTGAGTTATTAGGACCACAGTTGTGTCCGTTGTCCTAGTAAGGTCCTGCAAGAGCTTTAAAATTTGCTTGCCTGTCTTATAGTCAAGGGCACCTGTTGGCTCATCACATAAGAGGAGCTTTGGATTTTTCGCAATTGCACGGGCTATTGATACCCTTTGTTGCTCTCCACCAGATAATTGTGACGGGAAGTTGTCCATCCTATCTCCCAGACCAACAGATTTTAAAACTTCAACTGGGTCCTTGGCATTTTTTACAATTTGACTTGCAAGCTCAACATTTTCAAGAGCTGTCAGGTTGGGAATCAAATTATAAAATTGAAAGACGAAGCCCATGTCGTAACGTCTGTAAGTTGTCAGTTCTCTTTCCCTATATTTCGCAATATTTTTCCCATCAACTAAGAGGTCACCAGATGATGCCGTGTCGAGACCTCCTAAGATATTTAGAAAAGTTGACTTGCCGGCACCTGATGCACCTAGAATTATTGCAAACTCATTTTTTTCTATTTCAAAATTTAATTTATCATTTGCCATGACAGACCTTTCGCCAATCCTGTAAACTTTTGAAAGGTCCTTAACTTCGATAAAAGCCATAATATCACCTGGGCTTATTATATCAAAAAATATATTTTTTTTAATCATTAAGTCTGATTTAAATGTTTTTAGCTTTTATAATTTTTTGTTTATTAATTAAAAAGCAAATCTTTTGTTGTAAGAGATTATTTTATTTTGTATGCTTATATTATAAGTAAAAATTATTATATGTATTTTAAAGATAAAGGTGATTTAGAATGAATGACAAAAGCAAAAAAATTTTAAAATATATAGCTATTTATTTAATAATCTATCTACTTTATAAAGTATCTTATGCAAGCAGAAGTCACATAGCTTTTAATGTATTTGACGGAAAAAATCATACTCTTAATTATTTCATAAGCTTACTTACATTTAACATACTGGGAATATTTTTAATAAAAAAGTCTATAATAGGACATAATTTTTATCTCATTTTAATTTCATTTAATGTCATAGATGCAATAGGTGCATCAGGTGATATCGCTTATTCTCAAAATGACAATTATTTATTTTTTATAATTCCATGTATATTTATCATCTTTGAATGTTTTCAATATTATAAAGAAAACAAAAAATTAAAATCAAAATAAATTTTCACAAAAAACAAGCACTCAATATTTGAGTGCTTGTCTTAGTTTCTTATCAACTTCTCTTTTCTTCATTGTCTCTCTCTTGTCCCAAAGCTTCTTACCCTTGGCCTTGGCAATTAGGACCTTGACCTTGCCCCTCTTGAGATAAACTTTCAGGGGGATGATTGTGTAACCATCCTGAGTCTTAACTTTTTCAAGTCTTAGGATTTCATTTTTGTGCATCAAAAGTTTTCTCTTCCTCATGGGATCCACATTGTAAATATTTCCCTGCTCGTAGGGTGAAATGTGCATACCTGATACAAAAATTTCTCCCTTGTTGATGTCACAGTAGGCATCCTTGATGTTGACATGGCCTGCCCTTATGGACTTGACCTCAGTCCCAACAAGTTCAATCCCTGCTTCATAAGTGTCCTCTATAAAATAAAGATGGCTGGCTTTTTTGTTGTTTGCTATTGCATCGTTTTTTTCCTTACTCATCTTCATCACCTACCATTTTAAAATCAATGTTGCCCATGTTGAGGTCAACATTTACAACTTTTATTGTCACATTGTCGCCAATGTGAAATTCTTTTTTCGTCCTGTAGTCAATGGCCCTGTAGTTGTCTTGGTCAAATTCGTAGTAGCCGTCCATGGTCCTGTAGCCCACAAGCCCTTCTATAAGGTTATCTAATTCCACAAACATTCCAAAGTTTGTGATAGAAGAAATCCTACCCTTGTAGACTTCTCCAATTCGCTCAGACATGTATTCAGCCATCTTAATGTCTTCAACTTGTCTTTCTGCTTCTTGGGCAACTTTTTCTGTCTTAGAAACTTGCTCTGCTATGTCTGGCAAGATTGCTTTTAAGTTTGTTATGTCGCCCTTGGATAGTTTTCCCTCAATTTTCTTTTTTATAATCCTGTGGATTGTGAGGTCAGCATATCTTCTTATTGGAGAAGTGAAGTGGGAGTAGTGGTCAAAGGCCAAGCCAAAGTGAATGTCATTTACTTCAGAATACCTTGCCTTTGCCATGGACCTTAGGGTCATAGTTGAGACAAACATCTCTTCCTTGCTTCCCTTTACCTTTTCAAGGAGCTTTTGCACATCTCTTGGTTCAACTTTTTCATCAAAGTTAATCATGTAGCCAAGAGGTCGCAAGTAGGAGTTGAGTTCTGAAATCTTTTCATCCTTTGGTCTCTCGTGAATCCTGTATAAGAATGGAATTTTCTTAAAATAATATTCTTTTGCCACACAGACATTGGCCATAAGCATAAAGTCCTCGATGAGTTTGTTGGCAGTTCTCCTGTCCCTCTTGTGGATATTTTGTGGCCAACCTTCCTCGTCAACTCTAATAATAACTTCCGGTATATCAAAGTCTATGGCGCCACCCTTTTCTCTCTTGTCTTCCAAAATTTTTGCAAGTTCATACATCTTGTCTAGGGTCTTCTCAAGTCCCTTAAGAGATGGATGGGAAATATTTTTTTCTAAGTAGTCAGAGACATTTTCATAAACAAGTCTCCTCTTAGAATTAATTACAGACTCAAGGATATCATATTTTACTACTTCGCCCTTCTTGTCAATTTCTGCAAGGACTGAAAGAGTTAATCTATCTACTCCTTCATTTAGGGAACAAATTCCATTGGAAAGTTCAAAGGGCAGCATTGGTATAACCTTGTTTAAAAGATAGACTGAGTTTCCCCTCTTGAAGGCTTCTTCATCTATTGGAGAGTATTCTTCAACATAGTGGGACACATCGGCAATGTGAACTCCTAAAATGTAGTTGCCGTTTTTTGCTACTTCAAGAGAAATTGCGTCATCAAAGTCCTTGGAATCGGCTCCATCAATTGTAAAAGTTGTGAGGTCTCTTATGTCCCTTCTTCCCTTCAAGTCCTCTTCTCTAACTTTTTGTGGAAGGGCCTTTGCTTCCGATAGGGCAGCCTTTGGAAATTCCATGGGAAGGTCAAGGCCTGCAGCCACAGAAAGAATATCGACGTCAGGATCATCTGGATATCCCAAGACTTCTACAATTCTTCCCTCAGGTTTTTTATTGGCCTCTGGCCATTTTTCTATTTTTACAACAACCTTTTGACCGTTCTTCGCCCCATTAAATTTCTTCTTTGGAACATAAATATCCATGGCCATCTTGCTCTCATCTGATACTACAAAGCCAAAGTCCCTTTTGTTTTGAAAGACTCCAACAAATTTTGTGTTTACCCTCCTCACAATAGAGAGGACCTTGCCCTCTGGCTTGTCACCAGAGGACTCCCTATATCTTCTTACGATTACCTCATCGCCATTTAAAGCTGAGTTAAGGTTGTTTTTTGATATATAAATATCTTCGTCAAGATTTTCGCTTATCAAAAATCCAAAACCCTTGGCATTTGTTTGAAGTTTTCCAAAAAAGAATTTGTCATTGTCCACAAGTCTATATTTCTTCCTGTGGTCCATGAAAATTAGGCCCTCGTCTTCAAGTTCCTCTAGAATCCTATTAAATTCTTTTTTCTCCTTACTCTTAATTTTAAATAACCTAGCAAGCTCATCTTTTGTCCTTGGCTTTGACTTTTCAATAAGTTCTAAAATCTTTTCTTTAATCATTAAATCTTTGCTCCATAACTTGTCATATTAAATAAATTTGAATCAATGGAATAGTTATTTGCAGCTCTCTCACTGTGTCTTTTCTTGCCAAGTTCAATTAGCCTTGTGATTAGGTCTTTGATCATAAGTCCCTCAACCTCGTAGAGGTAGAAGGCAATAGAACCTGGAAGAGTGTTGATTTCATTTACATAGGCCTTGTCGCCGTCAACTAAGAAGTCAATTCTTGCAACACCTGCACCATCAATTGCTGAGAAGGCTTTTTTTGCAAGTTCTTTAATTTCCTTTTCAAGCTCAGGCTTAAGTTCTGCTGGAAGTTTTTTGTTTTGGTGCTTTTGAGATGATTTAGCTCCCTTAGAACCAGAAACATACTTATCTTCGTACTTTAAAAGGTCCTTAAAACCAAGAGGTTCTTCTGCTGCAGAAACTCTTAAATCATCTTCATAACCAAGTACTGCCACGTTAATTTCTCTTGGGTTAACAACAGCTTCTTCAACAATAATTTTTCTGTCGTAGTGGGCTGCAACTTCTAGAGCCTTTGAAAGGTCAAGGGCATTTTCAACTCTTGAAATCCCTATTGATGAGCCAAGGTTAGCTGGCTTAACAAAAAGTGGGAAGTTTAGGTCCTTGCACTTTTCTATAACTCCCTTTAGGTTTTTAAGTTCTTCTCTGAAGAAGTACTTATATCTAGTCATTGGGATGTCTTCTGATTCAAAGACCTTCCTCATAATGACCTTGTCCATACCTACAGCAGCAGACATAACTCCGCAGCCTGTGTAAGGCATGCCCATAAGTTCAAAAAGTCCTTGAGTACATCCATCTTCACCAAAAGTTCCGTGGAGGGCAAAGAATATGCCATCAATTTTTTCGTAAACTTCTACTGAATCGTATTCTGCCTTAAATAACTTCTTTGGATTGTGCTTCACATAGTATAAGTTTTTGTTGCCATATTCTGGCTTGAAGAAGACTTCTACTCCATCGTGGAAGTCTTGGTCCTTGTAGGACTTGAAGTTCTTTAGACTTTCTCCTGACAAGAACTTGCCATCTTTTGTAATATAAATTGGAATAGGATTGTACTTGGACTTATCCATATTTTCAATAATTTGCATTCCTGTAATAACAGAAACTTCGTGTTCAACGGATCTTCCTCCGAAGATTACACCTATATTTTCCATTTTTTCACTCCTCATTGTAATTATCAGGAAGGTCATTTTCAAAGAGAACGACATCTCCCGCCATTGAAATCTTTGCGAGAACCTGAGTTGCCTCGTCTAGTGAAGAAACCCTATAAATTTTTTCTTCATCAAAGTTTTTATCCTTAAGGCCTTCATAGATTGGAAGAGTTCTCTTTTTGCCAACTAAAATTGCAAAATCAAGGACATCTGCCATAACTTGACCTATTTTTCTATTTTCTTCTTCTTCCATATCTCCAAGCTCAACCATGCCTGGTGTTATTATTATCTTCCTGTGGTCCTTAAATTCTCTCAAAACATCGAGAGCAGCCCTAAAGCCCACTGGGTTTGAGTTAAAGGCATCGTCAATAACTATGGTGTCATTTGATGACGGAATAAGTGAAAGTCTGTGTTCCACTGGCTCAACCTTGGAGATTCCTCTTTGGATTTCTTCTAGACTAAGTCCCAAGACGTGGGCAGCAGTCGCTGATGCAAGAAGGTTGGAGATGTTGTGAACTCCAAGAAGTCTTGTGGAGCACTTAATTTCTCCTGCCCCCTTGATGTGGAGGACAAATTCTGATCCTCTTTCATTTACTTTTATGTCATCTGCATATACATCTAGCTTGTCAAAGTCCTTAGTTCCATACCTATAAGTCTTTTTCTTAGTCTTGTCTGCAAGGGGTTTGACATAGTCGTTGTCGTAGTTGAAAATTGCAATCCCATCTTCTGGTAGGTCTTCAATTAACTCGTACTTTGTCTTTTGTATATTTTCAATTGTCTTAAAGAGGTGCATGTGAGTTGGCCCAATAGCAGTTATTATCCCAATATCTGGTTGGACAAGTTCTGCAACCTCGTGGATTTCTCCAGGGACCTTGGCACCAAGTTCTGCAATAAAAACTTCCCTGTCACTTTCAAGTTCATTGTTGATGATCTTTGAAAGTCCCATAGGTGTGTTAAAGGATGATGGTGTGTTTTTTACCCTTAGGCCTTCAGATAAAATTGTATCTGAAATAAATTTAACTGAAGTCTTTCCAAAAGACCCTGTAATTCCAAGGACCTTTAGGCCATCTTCTTCCTTGAATTTTTTGATTTTTGCCTGAGCTGACTTGTAAAAGCCCATGTTTATCTTATCTTCAGTAGGTTTTGCCCACTTGTTTGTCAAAATAAGTAGCCTGTATTGGTAATAGTAAATTAAAAATGACAAGATTATTGTCACTAAAATTGAAAGAACATAGGATCCTGATCCATCAAAAAAACCCAGCGAAAAAACAACTACAAGGACAAAGGCAATATAGTTTACAAGCTTGTGCTTCTTTAAAAGTCTCTTTGCCCTATCAGTCCAAACTATAGGAGTCTTTTGATTTTTGTCTAGCTTATAAACTAGTTTGTTCATCTTTTCCTTGTTATTCTTCAAAAATGTCTTGTATTCATCATTGTCGTAGCCCTCTAACTGGAGCATGTGAATGGGAAAATTACTCCTAATTAGGGAATAATAAAGTGCCACACATATAATTACAAAATCTATTAAAAAAATTGGCAGTCTCTGTAAAAAATATTCCATTAAAATCTCCTAATCTAAAAACGAATTGATAACTGCATTAAACTGACCGAACTTGTCAAGGTAGGAATAGTGTCCAGCACCCTCTAAGACAACTAGGCCAGAGTTTTTTATCTCTTCTTCAAATATCTTACCCATGTAAAGGGGAGTTGCCTCGTCCTTGTCTCCCCAAATGAGGAGGGTTTCTGCCTCAATGTTTTTGAATTCTTCCCTTGTGGACTCATTAACAACCTTTACAAAGCATTTTCTCATAATTCCATCTGCTGCCTGATAGTCATCTGACCCGTGTTTTTTATAAAACTTTGCCATAGCCTCTTCATTATTGCCATGAGTTAGCATATAGAACTTTTTTGCTGCCTTAAAGGAATAGACCTTGGTATAATAAGAAAGCTTTCTCTTGGGAAGGACTCCTGATGCGTCGATTATTATAAGCTTTTCTACCATTTCCTTATTTTTTGATCCTAAAATCGTAAGGGTCTTGCCCCCAAAGGAGTGACCAACAAAGGTTGCCCTATTGATTTTAAAGTGGTCTAAGAACTTTAAGAGAAATTCATAATAATCATAGGTCCCCATGACTTCTTTTGGGTTTTCACTGTCCCCAAAGCCTGGTGCATCATAGGCATAAACTGTGTAGTCTTCGGGGATGGCATTAAAAATTGGCATAATTGACTCAATATATGCACCCCAACCGTGGAGAATGACAAGGACTTTCTCGCCGCCCTCCCTCTTTATATATGCAGTTTTTATCCCGTCTATTTCAACAAATTCTTTATCTATTTTCATCTTCATCTTCTTCTATAAAAATTATTGAGCCCTGGTCTTCTTCATGGGAAGTATCTTTTTCATCCCTAACAAAAATTGAAGAAGAAGCCTCATATCCTGGGCTAGTCACATCTTCTGTAAATTCAATTCCAGAAGTCTTTTCACTTAGGTCAAGGCCCATCTTTAGTGAAGAAATTCTTGACTCTAGCCTATCGATCTCCTGCAAGGTCTCACTAACATCGAGATCAGACCCCTCTCCCCTAAGGGACTTGTATTGGTGTCTGCCAAGCTTTTCAAAGGCTTCGCTAAGTTTTCTCTCTTCATTTAAAAGTTCGTATCTCAACCTTGCTGTCTTTTTAATTTCTTGTGATTCGTTCACAAGTTTTTTCTTTAGATAATTTAAATTTCCAGCTAGGTCATTTAAATTGCCATCAAGACTGTCAAAAAATCCCACAATATCACCTCGAATCTATGTTATTATACCAAAAATCTCTAATCTTTTAAATACTGCCCTTGTTTTCTTTCCCCTTAATTGGGTAATAAAAGATTGGAGGGATAATATGGAAAAATTAACTTTATATGTAGGAACAACTTGCCCATTTTGTAAAAAGGTAGAATCTTTTATGGAAGACAAGGGCATTGATTCTGTAGAAATTAAAAATATAGACGAAGACAAAGAAGCACGTGAATACCTAATTGAAAAGGGCGGCAAAAAACAAGTGCCTTGCCTATTCATTGGTGATAAGCCTCTTTATGAATCACTAGATATTATTAAATACCTAAAAGAAAATGTAGCATAATATTTAAACAAAAGAAAAGACAGGGATTGGCCTTGAGTTCAATCTCTGTCTTTTTTGTTTCTTCTTCTGTTTTTCTTTCTCTTTTTTCGCGATAACAATATATTTTTTGACTTAGAAATAGTGTAAGAATTTAAAATTAAATTAATAATATTGCATAGGATTATTATCTTTATGGCAAAGATCCTTGGCATAAAATAGCTTGTAACAAAAATCAAACTAATAATGCTAAAGATGTCCACAAAATATTCCACATACATAGTCATGGAAAAAATTGTGTTTTCTGAAAATTTCAAGTTGACAGAAAGCACATTAATAAAAAATAAAAGCATGATAAAGGAATAAGTAACTATGGAAATATTAATGCTGGCAGTCAAAATGTAAATCTGTAGCATAAAAAACATAGAAAACTTAACCATGAGAAGTCCAATTTCATAAACTTCAAGCTTTAGCTTTTGAGATTCGTAAAGCTTATCAATGTCCCATTCTTCCATTAGGGCATTTAAAATCTTTGTAGTCTTAATCTTTTCGCAGATCCAAGATGGCAAAAGACTCAAGATAAAAATGCTAACGACAAGACTCTTTAAGACGTCAAACAAACCTGTCCCTTGAAAGCGTCTAAAGTAGTTAAAGGTAAAGACTATAAGTCCAATAAGGGCAGATATTGATAAAATCTTTAAAAATGCCTTAAAAATTTCATAGTTCTTCCCACTTATGAGAAAATTGCCTGGTTCGCTATAGGCTCCTGCAAACTCGTAGGGGTTTCCCATCCTATTTAATTCTTTTTTTATATCTTCTTCCGTGTAAATTTCCGGAAGTCTATCTCTCAGTATATCTAAAAAATCCTCTTTGGCAGCTTCTTGCTTGTCATAGGGAATGTATCTTTGCAAATAATAAATATATCTATCGACGAGTTCATGTTCATTTAATTTCATAAAATCATCCTCGTTTATATTATAAGTTAAATATTGGTTCTTTTAAATGAATAATATTAAATTTAAAAATTATTTTGACTTTCTCTCTACAAGTTATAAATTTTAATTTTCTTGTAGATTTTTCAAAGGTAAATTTTTTAAAATTTAAAATTTTCTATAAATCAAAAATTCCAATAAAAAAAGTCCTGTTACCAGGACTCTCTTAATCAAGTACATAAACTTTTACATTTCTTCTGCCAAAATTTCTAGCTTGGGCACTTGTGCTGTAGAATAAGTCAATTCTATTTCCCTTAATTGCTCCACCAGTATCTTCTGCTGTAGCATATCCGTAAGTTGCAAAGCCGTCCATACTTTCGATGTAAAGCTTTGAGCCTAGTGGTATAACCTTAGGGTCAACTGCAACTGCCCCAACTCTTGCTCTTGTTCCCATAGCAGTTTTTGAACCTGCTGTAGGGTCGTAAGCAGTAGCTTGCATAACAATTACTCTCTTAGCTGACTTGCCATTAGGAGCTGCAGTTCCTTTTTTAGTTCCAACTTCAACAACTTCCTTTACAGGCTCCTTTGTAATTTCACTTTTTATAACTTCAGTTGATTCTAAATTTCCATTTACATAAGTGTTCTTTAGGTTTTCTAGCTTTTCTCCAACTTGTCCCTTAGTGATTACATTTTTTTCACCTTCAAACATTTCATTGTTTTCACGAGTTTCTGTTTCAAAAGGAATTTCTAGCTTGTTTTCTATGTTTTCTTCAACAACTCTGTCGATCTTGATTTCCATTCCTTCTTTAGCAATTTCGTCAAGTGGAAGAGAAACCCTATCAAGTTTACTTAGTTTAATGCCAAGATTTTCAAGTACATCAGCAACTGTGTAGCCATTAGCTTCGGCAATTAAAGTCTTGTTACCATCTTTTATGTGGTAAGACTTTGGTGAAGTAATCACAATCTTTGAATCCTTAGTAATCTCTTCATCAAGGCTTGGGCTTACAAGGTCCTTGTTCTTAAGAACAATGCCTTCTTTTTCCAAGAAGCTGCCTACTGTCTTTTCGTATGTAAATACTGTCTTTGTTTGTCCGTTGATATTTAGTTCAACGTCTTTGCCTAGAGCCGTGCTAAAACCCATTGTTAGGATTGACACAAGGGCCAAGGCTATAAGTATAAATTTCGCATTTCTAAAAATGTTCTTTTTACTCAAAAATATTACCTCCATAAATTCAGTTACAAGTTTGTAAATTTTGTTACTACTTTGTAACCTCTTCTAACCTTTAAAGAGTATATTAAAAAATTTAAGATTTGTCAATTTTTCTGTAACTTTTTTGTAAATCTCCTATAAATTGGCTTGGTTGAGCCATTCTATAATTTGAACAAAATAGATGTATTTTAAATCAAAAATATCTATAGGCTGAAAGCAAGTAATATAGCCATTCTTCTCCTTATATTACATTTTTATTACAAAAAACCTTGACATTTCTATGCTTTTTTGTCAATTTTTGAATAAAAATTTATTATTTACACCTAAAATTTGTCTCGTAAGTCTTTTATAATTTCTAATTTATTAACCAAGTAAAAAATATTTTCTTTCTATAGAAAACTTATTATTTTAAATTGAATTAAAAATTAATTTTAATCTTAAAATGTATAAAATTTATTTTCCTAAAATGTTTTCAATATAAAATAGAAAATAAAAAAGCTTAAAAAATTATTATCCACTTATAATTTTCTAAGCTTTTTTTATAAATTTTAAATTAAGACATTAGGTTTTCTACAAACCTTCTTGCCATCTTGGCAGTAAATCCCCAGATAATTTCATCTTCATATTCATAGAAGAGGACTTCTTCTCTCCCCCTCTTAAACTTGTAGTTGACTCCATTGGGTATCAAGTGATAAGGAAACTCCTTGTTCCTTTCAACCCTTAAATTGATCTTATAGGATTTTGGTTTAGTCTTTAAAAAATAAGAAAGAGGAACTGTAAAAACTTTTTCCACCTCATCTTCAGATGGAGAAATTTTATCAAAATCCTTTTTGATTTCTCCAACAAAGGTGTAAATAATTGCTGCATAGGGATTGACCACAAAGTCTCCCTCAGAATAAATTTCAATTTCCCTTCCTGAAATCAAAAGCTCTTCTGCAGTCTCTCTAACAGCTGCCTCTCTTGGACTCTCTCCCTTTTCAATCCTTCCCCCTGGAAAAGAAATTTCACCAGGTTGATTTCTAAGAGTGAAGGCCCTCTTCTCAAAGAGAAGGTGAATTTCCCCGTCTCTTTTTATAAGGGGAATCATAACGGAAAACCTATTTTTCACATCAACAGGCAGAGGCTTTCTTCCTTGGACCTTGGCTTTAATTTTTCTTAAATTTAAGTCTTGGTCAGTTGACATTTTCTATCTCCCTCATAAATTCTTCTACTGTATAAACTCTA
The DNA here is from genome assembly GCF_016726485.1 of Peptoniphilus harei. Taxonomy (GTDB): domain Bacteria; phylum Bacillota; class Clostridia; order Tissierellales; family Peptoniphilaceae; genus Peptoniphilus_A; species Peptoniphilus_A harei. Next base: position 1,333,979 of record NZ_CP068103.1, on the reverse strand, counting down.
AATCTGTCAATTTTCTTCCTATTACCCTCTTTTTCCAGAAGCTTATATAGGAGCTCATCATACCTAAAGTTCTCTGACATCTCCAAGTCTTCAGCAAGCTTTGGAGCATAATCCTCAAAAATTGTCCTGGCAAGCTTATTTTCGCTTTCATTGATTTTATCCTTTAAGAGCCTGTAAATATACTTTAAGCTCTCTTCTTCATCAAGGGGCATAATATAATATTCTTCACCCCTTAGGCCCTTAACAGCACGAAAGGCATCAAAATAGCCAAGTTTTATCAAGTCATCGGCCCTGTTCTTGTCAAAGCCAAGAGAAGACCCTAAATCATGACTTGGCTTAATAATATAATTTGCCCTCTCAATATTTTTAAGAGGAGTCTTAGAAAGTCTAACTAAGACAATGTCAGTGTCGTCATCAATCATCTCCATGGGAGCTGGTGATGCAAAACCTCCGTCAATAAAATACTTGCCGTGAAGACGTTGTAGCTTGAAAACAGGAAGGTAACAAGAAGCAATAATATAGTCCTTTAAAAGTCCCTTTTCAATATCTTCCTTAAATAGTCTATCAACCTTGAGGTCAGACACATTTACTGTGCAAATTCCAAAGTCCACATCAGATTCCCTTAGTTTATCTTCATCTATAAATTGATCCACCAACTTAAAGAGAGGATAAGGTGACCTGGTTAGCTCTGGAATCCTGATATCATGTTTACGAAGCTTTTCCACTATTTTTGTAAAAAGATTTTCGTCTCTCTCTATTTCTTGTAATTCATTTTCAAAAGCCGAAAAGTCTAAAGACTTCCAAGCCTTAAAACATTCATAGGCATCCCCTTGGGCAAACATAGCTCCATTAAAGGCACCTATGCTAGTTCCAACAATTTTTGAAAAGTCGAATCCCATTTCCATGAGGGCGAAGTAGGCGCCTACTTGGTAGGCACCCTTAGCTCCTCCACCTTCGAGGACTAATGCCCATTTTTTCATTTTACACTTCCTAATTCAGATGTACAGTGTGGACATCTTGTTGCATTAATATCAATTTTAGACTTACAGAAAGGACATTCCTTTTCAGTTGGAGCTGGAGCTTCTTCTTCCTTCTTGAATTTGTCAGTAACCTTTGCAATTTGTTTAATCATTAAGAAAATAACAAAGGCAATAATCAAGAAGTCAAACACTGATTGTAAAAATATTCCGTACTTAACCTCAGCAGTTCCCACTGTAACAGCAAGATCTTCGAAGCTAACTCCTCCAAGTAAGATGCCAATTAAAGGCATTAAAATATTTTCTACAAGGCTTGAAACGATTTTACCAAAGGCACCACCTATGATAACACCCACAGCCATGTCCATAACATTACCTTGCGCTATAAACTCTTTAAATTCATCAACAAAATTCTTCATTTTTCCTCCTTTAATTAAAATAATATAGTAAAAATAATTTCTTACTGATATCTATTACCCATATTGAAGATAAAAAAACTATAAATAAAAAATCCCAAGCCAATTACATGACTTGAGACAATTTCTTCTATAATATATTGATTTTTTATCTTTAAGTTAAGCTTCAATTTCTTTTCCTTCTTCCTTACTTAAGAAGACATCCACCAAGGCACCTCCAAGTATAAATGCCATGCCTATTATTACATTTCTTGGAGGGACTTCTCCATTAAAGAGCAAGACCCAAATTGGATTTAGAATTGGTTCTGCAAGTGCAATTATAACTGCCTTCTCTAACTTGACCCTTCTTAGCCCCCAAGAGTAAAGAGCATAAGAAAGTCCTGAAATTGAAATTCCCGCCAAGACAATTAAAATAATGTCAGAAATCTTTGTGGGTGGATTCCCAAAGTTAAAAAGAAGAGCCAAGGCATAAAGACCACAGCAAATTAAATTTATAATTGAAACTATGCCAAGGGGGTTTCCTTCTTCAACCTTTTGTAAAAACTGCGAATAGCATACAAAGGACAATCCTATGGCAAGTCCTGTTAGTATAGCTAGGTAATTCCTATCCCTAAAGATCCTCAAAATATTTACTATAACTCCAATAAATATGAAAGTGAAGACAAGTATATTCTTCTTTTTTATATTTTTATATTTAATAAAGTTATAGGCAATTAGATACATTGGTGCTGTATATTGTAGAGAAATAGCCATAGCCGAAGTTGAAATCTGTGTTGTAATTGTCAGTGTCAACAAGAATAGTGACATTGAAACTGCCGCCAAGACTAAATATTTTTTTGGTTTAATAGGCTTGGATTTAATAAATCCTGATAAAAAAATAAATCCTCCAGCACTTCTTATTAGAGTTATCCAAATTGCACTTGCATCAACAGTCTTTACAATAAAACCCGACAAGCTCCAAAGAACTACTGCAATAAAAATTGAAATATAACCTTTCTTTTCATAGCTCATAATTCTTCTCTATTTAAGAGACTCCACCTCCTAAGATTTCAGTAATTAGGTGTTGTATTCGTCAAAATAAAAATAAATGGATTTTTATCAGACTTTCCTAATTAATTGATTCTAGTCTCTTAGTTATTAAATATATTGTGCCAAAATCATTTTATTAATTACTAATAAAAATATAATAAGGAGACGAGCCTGTTAGCAGCCTCGTCCCTGTCAATTTCATTATTTCTTTAACAAACTTATATTTATCAAAATGTCTTCTTACTTAAGCTATTTCTTTTAGAAACACTTTAAAAGATTCATAAAAATTTATCACAGATGGAATATTTGCTGATTCAGAAGGACTGTGAAGACCTGTGTGATCTGGCCCAACACTAATAATATCAAGACTAGGCTTCTTGTTTATTAGATATCCTGCTTCTAAACCGGCAGGTGAGACTTTTATTTCTAATTTTTTATTGAGTTCTTTTTCAAAAATTTCCTTATAGATATCTCTTAATTTGCTATCAGGGTTAAATCTCCAACCTGGGTATTCTGCATAGATCTTTACATCACCACCATATATATCCGAAATCGTAGAAATTTTATTGTAAGTGTATTCTACTTGAGATTTTTCCATAGCCCTTATCTCATTAATAAATTTAACACAATCATCTTCAATTTTAACTTCGCCTAAATTATTAGATGAAATAACTACATGATTTTTAGGATCTACTTCAAAAATTCCATTAGGATATAATTTTATAATATTTATTATCTTATTAAAATCTTCAGAATTTATTGCTTCTTGTTCAGAGTTTGACTCTTCAGAATTAACACAAATAGTATCTGAAAAAGAATTATATTCATAATGAAGCTCTCTTTCAAAGTTATCAAGAATCTTGTCTATTTGATCTTTATCCAAATCTGTACTAATAATTGCGTAAGCTTCTCTTGGAATAGCAAGTCTAAAAGTACCACCATTGATGTCCAAAATTTCTATATTATCCTCAAGTTTTTCTAATAGTCGAGATAAAGTTATAATAGCGTTACCTCTACCTTTTTCTATATCTTCTCCAGAATGTCCTCCTAAAAATCCGCTAACTTTTATTTTTAAAGTATTTTTGAATCGTCTTTGTTGTCTGTTGATTTTTAAAGAGAAAGTTACTCCAGCTCCACCATTACTTCCTGCTATAATTTCATCATCTTTACTATTATCAATGTTGATAGCTCTATTTCCTATTATCCAATCCTTTGATAGATTATTTACACCGCTAAAATCATCTTCCTCTACAGTGGTAAATATTGCTGTTATTGGAGGGTGTGACGTTTCCTTATCTTCTAAAATCGACATTATTACTGCCACACCAATTCCATTATCAGCACCAAGAGTTGTCTTTCCACCTGTATTAAGTTCATCTCCGTCAATTTGAACAGGGATAGGATCATTATCAAAGTCAAAATCAAAGCCATCTTGCTTTTGACAAACCATATCTAAGTGAGCTTGCAAGATTAATTCTTCTTTATTTTCTCCACCATTTTGACCATCTTTTAAAATTAGTAGATTAAAATTATCGTCTTGTTTAACATCAAGATTAAGTTTTTCTGCCCAATTTTTTAAATAATTTGACACTTTTTCTTCTTTAAATGATGGTCTAGGAATTTCTGTAAGCTTTAAAAAATTGTTAAAAATTTGAATTTCCTTAAGTTCATTGATTGAGTTATATTTTTTCATTATTACCTCCTAGAATGGTCCAAGGCCAATGTTTACAGCAACAATACATGCTACAATTCCTATTAGGTACCATAATAAAACTAGTTTCCAGAACCATTTAATCCACTTTCCATAAGATATGTTCATCATTCCAAGAGCAACCATTATTGTAGCTTCTGCTGGTGAAAGCAAGTTAGTTATTCCATCACCCATGTGGAAAGCTAGTGCAACAGTTTGTCTTGTTATACCAAGAACATCTGCCATTGGTACCAAAATAGGCATAACTAGTACGGCTTTTCCTGAACCTGAAGGTACAAATAAGTTTATTATTGATATTACGATAAATGATAATGGAGCAGATACTATAGAAGGAACATTTGCTAAAAATCCTGTTAAAGCATGTACAATAACATCAAGTATATGACCATCCATCATTACTATTGTCAAACCTCTTGCTAAACCAACACATAAACAAGGATATAGTAAATCAGCAGCACCATTTACAAAAGCATTCACTCCTTCGTTTATTGGTTTACCTGAAATAATTGTTATAACTATAGTTAATAGAATAAAAACTGCTGCCATTTCTCCTAAGTAAAAATGATATACAATTACTCCATAAATAATTCCTATAACAGCTAATACAAAAGATAACAATACCAATTTATGTCTTGTGGAAAATTCAACATCTGTAGAAATTTCTTCCCTATATTTGCTTGTCTTATCTTCTTCATATGATAATGATAGCTGAGGATTTTTATGAATTTTATCTGCATATCTATATATATAAGCAATTGTCACAATAAGTGCAACAACCCATATTACTAATCTGAAACCAATTCCAGAATATGGTGGTAGTTCTGCTATTTGTTGAGAAATCCCTAAAGTGAAAGGGTTCATAACTCCACCTATATAACCAACAGCAACACCACATATACCTATTACAACACCTGTTATAGAGTCAAATCCTAAGGCCAAGCACAAAGTTATTTGCATTGGTAAAAAAGCTAGACACTCTTCAAAGTTCCCTAGAAAAGCTCCTCCCAAAGCCCACAAAGTTACGAAAAATACCACTACGAGTTTTTCTTTTCCCTTTAACTTAGTTGCTGTTTTTGAAAGCAATGCTTCCAAAGCGCCTGTTAAATTAAGTACTCCAAAAGCTCCACCTATAATTAATAGGAATGAAGTTATTTCAGAAGAATCAACAAGTCCTTGATGGACAGAAGATAGCACTTTCCAAAGACCAACTGGTGTATTTTCAATATAATGGAATGAACTTGGATCAACCATTTCTCTACCAGTTTCAGGATCTAATATCCTTGTGTATTCTCCAGCTGGAACTAAATAAGTTAAAATTGATACAACTACCATTAAAATGCATATTAATAGTAGAGCATCGGGTGATTTGAATTTTTTTAATTTTTCTTTTAATTTACTCATTTTAATACCTCCTAAATAAAATATAACACCCTTAGAAACACAATTATAATAATAGTGATTGCAATATACTACTTTCACTAAATCGACTTTCAGGACAATATCAAACAATAACTAATATAATTATTCCTTTTAATTAATTCTTTATATATTTTTATACTCAAAATATTGATAATAGGATAATTGTCCTCTTTCTCTACAACAAAACTCATTTTCTTATATTTAACTTAATCCCCCCTTATAATCACAAAATCCTAGACTTGTCTTTTTACAATAAATAAAAATAGTCATCTAGGATTAGGAATCAATTCTGATGTTAAAATTCATATCATATACTGTTATATATTTAAATATAATGAATTTTCTCAACTTCCTTTAGACTTACTTTTATATAAAAAGTTTTAATATAACCTTTTCCCATAACTCAGACTTATTTTATAAATCTTTTTTATGTAAATATTTTTTACTAGTGCTATTTTGCATTATCTAATAGATAGTCAAAAATTTCTAAAAAAGACTTTTCGTGTGAGTCTAGGTCCAATTTATCTCCTTGGATCATGGCCTCGTAAACATAGGACTCGTGCACGCTTATGATTATCTTTAGGGTTATATCAGATTTTTTATCCTCTATTGTCCCTTCACTAACTAGTTGGTCTACTATTTGCTTATCTCTAGAATACATATTTCCCTGAGTCAAGAGACCCCTTAGAAGCTCATCGTGACCCTCAAGATCGTCAGGAAATATATCATAGTATTCTTTTATAACTTCTAATAACATAGGACTGTATTTTCCAAAAAACATATTGTGAAATATAACTGGCGACCTAAAGGCATAGTGGTTAAAAGTTTCATAAACTGTCCTATACTTTTCTATAGTTGTCATACCTTTTTTTATATTTCTTGCTAAGGCAGATGTATATTCTCTCAAGTACCTAATTGATGCAAATAAAATTAAGTGTTCTAAATCTTCAAAGTAGTAGTAAAGCGTTGCTGAATTGTAGCCTGCCCTCTTAGCTATTTTTCTTATGGAAATTTTATCTATATCGTCTTCCTTCATTAGGTCTTCTGTAGCCTCAATGAAGCATGTCATGACTTTTTTCTTTTTTTCGATAACATTCATAACTTTATCAACTCCTTTCATATTTTTAATCACGATTAATTAATTTCAATCACGATTATATTATCTAATATTTACTTTGTCAACACTTTATTAAAATAAATTTATAAAAAATAGAAAAAGACCTAGGAGTAAATCCTAGATCTTTCGTCATCCAACACTTTCAAATTTGTTTTAACTTAACCTTATTCTTATTTATAAGTTCCATGGCGTAATCGTCTACCCTATAGGCTTCGTGGTATATTATTTCTCCTATGCCTGCTTGGATAAGAGCCTTGGTGCAATTGAGGCAAGGGAAGTGTGTTACATAAGCCTTGGCTCCCCTTACTGATATTCCTTCTTTTGCACAATACAAGAGGGCATTCATCTCTGCATGGATTGTTGCTATGCAGTGGCCATCACGCATTGTGTGGCCGACTTCGTCGCAGTGGGGGTTGCCTGTTACTGATCCGTTGTAGCCTGTTGAGACTATCCTGTTGTCAGAGTTCACAAGGACGCAACCCACAAAGGCCCTGTCACAAGTGGACCTTGTTGCCACCATTTCTGTTATTTCCATAAAATATTCATCCCAAGATTTTCTCATTTTGCCTCCTTTGCAAGTTGATCTACAAGTTCATTGTACTTGACCCCAGAGTGGGCCTCTACTTTTATAAATTTTACCTCCAGCTTGTCCTTTATGGAATCATAAAAGTTTTTGTAGTAAATTGTTCCTTCTTTATTGGTCTTCCAAAAGCCAAGAGCCCAAGACCTTATCCCCTCGTAGTCGTAGTGTAAATAGATTTTTTTCTTGCCAAGCTTAACTGCCTCTTCCATGGCACGCATGGCTCCCTTGATTTCTCCCGATACATTCCTCATCTCTGAGTCCTTGAAAAATCTCTTTGAATAAGTATATTCTTCTTCATCGTTAAACATGTAGACTCCATAGGAGTGGGACTTGTCCTTATTCCTGTAAGACCCGTCAACATAAACTACAAGTTCATCTTTTTCTGCGAATTCTTTCTTCTCTTCTTCTACTTCATTTATAAAAGCTTCTGCATCCTCACGAGTGGAAAACTTTTTGAAACTTGCTCCCTTAAAGCCCATAGTTTCTCTCTTGCACTCATCCCAAGTGTGATAGATGCCAGGATTTCTTCCTATTCTAACTGCGTAATACTTCATATTCACCTCAAAATTTTGTCATTTGTCAACTATGTCTACTTATTATATAATTAGAAGTAATTAGAAGTCTACACTTTTGGAGGTAAAAATGAACAAAGAACAATTTGAAAGAATGAAAAATGGCAAGGGCTTTATTGCTGCTCTTGATCAATCTGGTGGATCAACACCAAAGGCCCTATTAAATTATGGTGTTACTGAAGATGCTTATTCAAACGAAGAAGAAATGTTTGATAAGGTCCACGAAATGAGAAAGAGAATTATAAAAGACGAAGCCTTTACATCTGATAGAATTTTAGCTGCAATCCTATTTAAGGTCACTATGAATTCTAAAATCGATGGCAAGTTCACTGGTGACTACCTTTGGGAAGAAAAGGGCATAGTTCCAATCCTTAAAGTTGACGAAGGCCTTGATGTAGAAAAAGACGGCGCTCAACTTATGAAGCCTTTCAAACACATTGACGAACTTCTTGAAAATGCTAAGGAAAGAAATATTTTTGGAACTAAGATGCGTTCTGTTGTAAAGGAACTTAATGAAGAGTCTATTAAAAAAGTTGTTGAACAACAATTTGATTACGCAAAGAAAATTTCTGCAGCAGGTTTTGTTCCTATTATCGAGCCAGAAGTTGACATCCACGCTAAGGACAAGGCTGAAATAGAAGAGGTTCTTAAAAAATATCTTGTGGAAGAACTTAAAAAATTAGACAAGGAAACTTATGTAATGTTTAAGTTAACTCTTCCAGAAAAAGAAAATCTTTACGAAGACCTTTACGACTTTGACCAAACTGTTAGGGTTGTTGCTCTTTCTGGTGGCTACTCAAGAGATGACGCCAACGAAAAACTTAGAAAAAACAAGGGCGTAATTGCTTCTTACTCAAGAGCCCTTACTGAAGGTCTTAATGTAAATCAAACTGATGAAGAATTTACAAAGATGCTTGATGATTCTATCGAAAAGAATTACTCAGCTTCAGTTGAAAAATAAAATTAATTATTAAGCCTCTGATTTCTTCAGAGGTTTTTTTGTGTGTTTTTTGCTTAACCACTCTTAAATGCCTTCTTATTGACATTGACAGGCCCCTAATGTAAACTATTTCATAAGCATATTTTTCTTGGAGTATCGAAATTAAGCCAAGAGATTTATTTTTAATTAAGTCCCAAGAGGACTAAAGTTAGGAGAAGAATTATGGATGACAAATTAAAAACTCGTGATGGTTTTAAAAGTAAGTGGGGCTTTATCCTCGCCTGTATTGGCTCTGCCGTTGGCATGGGAAATATTTGGCGCTTCCCAACAATGGTCTCAGCCTATGGAGGCATGACCTTCCTCATACCCTACCTTATTTTCGTAGCCCTCATTGGTTCCACTGGAGTTATTTCAGAGATGGCCCTGGGAAGATCTGCCCAAGCAGGTCCAGTTGATGCCTTTGGCGACTGCACAGAACTCAGGTGGCAAAATAGGAAAATTGGAGAAATCATTGGACTTATACCAGTCCTTGGTTCCCTTGCCCTTGCCATAGGTTACACTTGTGTCATGGGTTGGATTTTTAAATATACATATCTTGGAATCTCTGGCAATCTTTATGAGCTAGGCCAAGACATGGATGCAATTGGTGGAACTTTTGGCCAAACTGCATCAGCCTTTGGGGCAAATATGTGGATAGTAATTGCAATTATTGCAAGTTTTGCCATTATGGTAATGGGAATTTCTGATGGAATTGAAAAGGCAAACAAGATTATGATGCCTACACTTTTCATTCTCTTCGTTGGACTTGCAATTTATATCTTTAATCTTCCTGGATCCCACGAAGGTTACAAGTATATTTTTTCTGTGAATCCTGAAGGACTAAAGAGTCGTGAAGTGTGGATTTATGCCTTTGGACAAGCCTTCTTCTCCTTATCAGTAGCAGGCAATGGAACAGTTATCTATGGGTCTTACCTACCTAAGGATGAATGCATTCCATCATCAGCAAGAAATGTTGCAGTCTTTGATACCATAGCAGCAATGATGGCGGCAATAGTAATTATTCCAGCCATGGCAGCAGCATCAGCTGAACTTGACGCAGGTGGCCCTGGTCTTATGTTTATATATCTTGTAAATGTCTTTAACGGCATGCCCATTGGAAGAATTGTGGGAATGATCTTCTACATCTGTGTTCTTTTCGCAGGACTTAGCTCCATAATAAATCTTTATGAAGCTCCAGTTGCCTACTTCCAAGAGAGATTTCATTTCTCAAGACCCCTTGCCACAGTTATAATCCACATCATAGGTTGCACAGCAGCTATAATGATTCAGGGAATAGTAAGTGGTTGGATGGACGTAGTTTCCATTTACATTTGTCCACTTGGCGCAGCCCTTGCAGGCATAATGTTCCTTTGGATTGCAGGAAAAGATTATGTCCTTGCCGCAGTAAATGAAGGTTCTCCAAAGGGTATTGGATCTTGGTACTACCCACTTGCAAAGTATGTATATGTAACAGCAGCCATTGTTGCCCTAATAGCAGGCGCAAGACTAGGTGGCATTGGTTAATAAAATATTGAAAATAAAAAAAGTGTTGGCTTTTGTAATAGCCAGCACTTTTCTTTTGCATATTTTTTCTTAAAAATTATCCTTTTTATTTCTAAATTCTATAAACTCATCTAAGTCCTTTGCCAAGAAGAAAGGATTTATTTTTTTCTCTTTTCCTATTGTAGATGGAAGTGTAATTTTATCTTCATCTCTTAGTTTCCTTACCCTTTCATATTCCCTATCCAGGTCCTCATTAGAAATTATAGACTTGGCAAATTTTAAATTGGCAAGAGAATACTCATGAGCAGGATAAACCACGGTGTCGTCAGCTAGGTTTTTTAACTTCTTAAGTCCTTCGTAAGCTTTTTTATAGTCCTTAGTGAAGACCCTGCCACAACCTGCTAGGAAGAGGGCATCGCCGCAGAATAAGTTACCATCAACTAAATAAGAAATGTGATCCTCAGTGTGGCCACCTGTGGAAATAACCTTGAAGTCTTCTCCGAAAATTTCAAATTCGTCTCCATCCTTTAAAGTCACATCGTTATATTCACTGGTTTCAGTAGGTCCATAAACCTTGGCTCCGTATTTTATCTTAAGCTCGTCAACACCACCAACATGATCCATGTGATTGTGGGTTAGAATTATATAGTCAAGTTTTTTATTCTTCAAATGATCTATAACAGGACCTGCATCGCCAGGATCAACAACAATAAGCTTGCCATCCTTCTCAATAGTCCAAATATAATTGTCGTTAAAAGCTTTAATAAAATTAATATTCATAAAACACCTCATAATATTCTTACTCTTATTGGTGGGATTTAAACATAGATTGAGTTTTGCTTGTCGAAAATCTGTGTTCCTTAATTTTTAGCTGGATAAGGTTCTTCATCAGCTTTACCTTAAATTAAAAAGACAGTCAACTTTGTGACTGCCTTTAATTATGCTTTTTCTTTGCTTACTTAATCCGACTCGCTTGAAAATGCACATTATTCATTCGCATTTTCTACGCTCGCTGGATAAGGTTCTTCATAGCTTCAGGCTCCTTTCAGTCGCCTTCAGCTTGAAGACCGTAAAAAAGTAGCCTTATGGTTTTAAGACTACGTTTTGTTTTTTTATTTAATTTGTTTCAAGATATCCGACTCACTCAAAAATGTTCCCTATTCGGTCACATTTTTTTCGTTCGCTGGATAAGATTTTTCATCAGCTCATGCGTCGCTCACGCTTGCATTCGCTGTGAAAACCAGAAAAACCGAGACTCGTCTCGGTTTTTCTTATCATTACATCATACCCATGCCTGGATTCATTGGAGGCATTGCTGGTTCGTCTTCTTTTATGTTTCCTACTGCTGCTTCTGTTGTCAAGATCATTGATGCTACACTTGATGCGTTTTGTAGGGCTGATCTTGTTACTTTTGTAGGGTCTACTATTCCAGCTTCTTTCATATCCACATATTCTGACTTGTAAGCGTCAAAGCCTATTCCTCTATCTTTTGTCTTTACGTGTTCTACGATTACTGAGCCTTCTAGTCCTGCGTTTTCTGCTATTTGTTTTAGTGGTTCTTCTAGAGCTCTTAGGATAATGTTAGCGCCTGTTTTTTCGTCGCCTTCTAATTCATCAACTACTTTTGCAACTGCTTCTATTGAGTCGATTAATACAGTTCCACCGCCTGCAACGATTCCTTCTTCTACTGCTGCTCTTGTTGCTGCTAGGGCATCTTCGATTCTTAGTTTTCTTTCCTTAAGTTCAACTTCTGTTGCTGCCCCAACTTGGATAACTGCAACTCCGCCAGAAAGTTTTGCAAGTCTTTCTTGTAGTTTTTCTTTATCAAATTCTGAATCTGTTTCTTCGATTTGGTTTTTAATGTGGTTAATTCTGTTTTCTAATTCAGATTTTTCCCCAGATCCATTTACAATTACTGTAAGTTCTTTTTCAACTCTTACTTTTGAAGCTGATCCAAGCATTTCTACTGTTGCATCTTTTAGGTCTTGACCTAGGTCAGATGAAATAACTTGTCCACCTGTTAGGATTGCAATGTCTTGAAGCATGTCTTTTCTTCTGTCGCCATAGCCTGGAGCCTTTACTCCAACTACATTAAGTGTTCCTCTAAGTGAGTTAACAACTAGAGTTGCAAGTGCTTCACCGTCAATATCATCTGCAATAATAAGAAGTGGTTTTGATTCTTGAAGAACTTGTTCTAGTAGAGGAAGAATTTCTTGGATATTTGAAATCTTCTTGTCTGTAATTAAAATATATGGGTCTTCTAATTCTGCAACCATCTTGTCAGAATCTGTTACCATGTAAGGAGATAGGTAACCTCTGTCAAATTGCATACCTTCAACAACGTCAAGGCTTGTTCCCATTGATTTTGATTCTTCAACAGTGATAACTCCGTCGTTTCCAACTTTTTCCATTGCTTCAGAAATAAGTTTTCCAACTTGTTCGTTAGCAGCTGAAATAGAAGCAACTTGTTCAATAGCTTCCTTAGATGAAACTTCAGTTGAGAAGTTCTTGATTTCTTCAACAGCCTTATCAACTGCCTTAGCGATTCCCTTTTGAAGAACCATTGGGTTTGCACCTGCTGCAAGGTTTCTCATACCTTCTCTAATGATAGCTTGTGCAAGAAGTGTAGCTGTAGTAGTACCGTCCCCTGCAACGTCATTAGTCTTAGTAGCAACTTCCTTTAAAAGTTGTGCTCCCATATTTTCAAATTTATCTTCACATTCAATTTCTCTTGCAATTGTAACACCGTCGTTAGTAATAAGAGGTGTTCCATATTCCCTATCTAAGATAACATTTCTTCCCTTAGGTCCAAGAGTTACCTTTACTGTATCAGCAAGAGTGTTAATTCCTTTTATTAAGCCTTTTCTAGCATCTTCTGAAAATTTAATTTCCTTTGCCATTTTATCTCTCCTTATTTAATAAGTCTTATTCAATAACTGCCAAGATGTCTTGGAACTTAATTATAGTGTACTTTTCGTCGTCAAGTTCAATATCATTTCCTGCGTATTTAGAGAAAATAACCTTGTCTCCAACCTTAACAAGTCCCTTCATTTCTTCGTCTGTATCTAATTTGTTGCCAGTTGCAACAACTTCTGCGATATTTGATTCTTCCTTAGCTGAAGAAGGAAGAACAATACCAGAAGCAGTAGTTTCTTCTTTTTCAATCTTTTTAATGACGATTTTATCATCAAGTGGTCTTAACTTCATTTATATAAGCCTCCTAAAATCTAATCTTATTTTTTAGCACTCACATGCCTCATCTGCTAATACATATATGATAACTCAAAGGAAAGATTTTTTCAAGTAGTTGGGGGAGAAAAATATTTTAAAAGCTTTGCTTTTATAATTGCTTTTGGTGGGGCGTATACCCATTCGGAACGCAGGGGGCATCGTGAAGTAGATGATTAAAGACTTCGTCTTTAAAATCTAATAAAAGATTTCATCTTTAAAGTCTCTTTGTAAAGCTAAGCTTTACTATTCTTTATCCGGAGGGGGTTATACCCATTCGGGCACAAGTGACCTTTCGATTGGTCCTTCCCCCTCCGGACCACCCCCAACACCTTCAACGACCTGGCAGGGGCCTTTGCCAACAACCCCGAGCGGCAGCCATCCTAAAAATTCAAAACTTGCTCGCTACAAACTTTTAAAAATTTAAAATAATTTATCAATAAAGTCAGAAAGTCCTGGCTCTATTTTTTATTTGCGAGCTTCGCGTGAACCTAATCAACTCAAAATTCGCTTCGCTCCTTTTCGCTTTAAGGTTCATCGGTTGAGCAATAAATTGCTCAAGCACATTGAATTTTTTGACGGCTGTCTTGCCTTACGGGGTTTCTCGACCTTAGTTCACGGTTTTACCTCTAGAATGTTCCTAATTTATGTTGAGTTACTTACCAATACTTAATAAGTCGAATAAAGTTTTGCATCAAAAAAAACTTAACCAGTAAATAATTAAGCTTCATCTTTTTATAACTTCATATTTATTTGTGAAGTTGTATTTTTTTGTGAGTCCGTAACAAACTATGACTTAAGAGTTAAATGTGAGTATGGAATTTTTTATGACTTCTCAACAAACTGTGACTTTAGAATTAAATGTGAGTATGGTATTTTTTATCACTTCTTAACAAATAACAGCTTCAAACTTAAGACGTAAACTAATGGAGTGCACCAGCTTGTTGAAGTGTGATTAGTCCATAGACTTTACCAATATACCGCAAGCTAATAATGCAGTATGCAAAAAGTTCGGAGACGTTAAAAAAATTTCACTGTTTGAGCGAAGCGAGTTTGAAATTTTTAGTCAGAGAGCTTTTTGCGTATTAAAGGGTCGAGCCCCTGCCAGGTCGTTGGGGGTGGTAAGGGGAGGTATGGAGGGGACAAGGGCGAATCGAAACGCCCTAAGTCCCCTCCATATGAAGAATAAAAGCCTTAGGCTTTAAATAAATTTATTAAAGATAAAATCTTTTAAAAATCTTTTTTTTTACTTTTCCCCATCCCCCTCAAGCTCCAAGAGCCTCCTCTTGACCTCTAATCCCCCAGCATATCCTCTTAGACTCCCGTCACTTCCTATTACCCTATGGCAGGGTATTATCAAGGAGATTGGATTGTGACCTACTGCTCCTCCAACTGCTTGGTTGGATACTCTCTCATACTTACCGCTTTTAAGTAATTCTTCTCCCACTTCTTTATAGGTCCAAGTCTTCCCATAGGGAATCTTAAGCAAGACTTCCCAGACGTCTTTTCTAAACTCACTTCCACTTACTTTTATTGGTGGAAGAAAGCCTGGATCCTTACCAGCAAAATATTTATCCAACCAATCTTCTGTAAGCCGTAGTATTTTAAATTTTTCTTCATCAAAATCATCTAATGATTTTAATTCAATAAATTTTATCTCTTCATCTTTTAATTTATCTTCAAATTCTTTTTGACTCTCTAGATAAAGTCCACGTAAATTCTCTTCATCAAATATTATTAAAATTTCTCCCAAAAGAGACTTGTATATCTTTTTATAAAGCATGAAACCTCCAAAAAATTATAAAAAAAAGGAAACCCCATTGGATTTCCTTATACTAATTCTATAATTGAAATTTCTGCGCCATCTCCACGTCTTGGACCCATCTTTAAAACTCTAGTGTATCCACCGTTTCTGTCAGCATATTTTTCTGCGTATTCGTCAAATAATTTTGTAACAACATCTTCTGAATAAATATATGCTAAAGCTTGTCTTCTTGCGTGAAGATCGCCTCTTTTTCCAAGTGTAATCATACGATCAGCAATTTTTTGAACTTCTTTTGCTCTTGTGTGAGTAGTTTCAATTCTACCTTCAGCTAAGAGAGAAGTAACAAGGTTTCTAAGCATTGCCTTTCTATGACTTGAATTACGGCCAAGTTTTCTATTTTTTGCCATAATGTCCTCCTTATTCTTCTTCAGGTTTGAGGCTTAAGCCTAACTCGTCAAGTTTTTCAGTTACTTCTTGGAGAGATTTTCTACCAAGATTTCTAACCTTCATCATTTCACTTTCAGTTTTATTAGTTAGTTCCTCAACACTATTTATGCCTGCTCTCTTTAGGCAGTTGAATGATCTTACAGATAAGTCTAATTCTTCAACTGTCATTTCGAGAACTTTTTCCTTTTGATCCTCTTCTTTTTCAACCATCAGGTTGATTTCACTGACATGTTCTTTTAGGCCAATGAAGAGTTCAAGATGTTCTGTTAAGATTTTTGCTGCAAGAGATGTTGCTTCGTCAGCCTTCATTGAACCATCTGTTGTAACTTCAAGGATTAACCTATCGTAGTCTGTCCTTTGTCCAACTCTTGTGTTTTCAACCTTCCAGTTTACTTTTTCTACAGGAGTGAAGTTAGAATCCATAGGTATAATTCCAATTTCAGTTATTTCATCTTTTTTAAGTTCAGAAGGTTCGTAGCCTCTTCCTTTTTCCACCATCATTTCAAGATAAAAATCAGCATCATCATTTAGGGTTGCTATATGTTGATCTGGATTAATAATACTTACATGTGGTGCAAGTTCAATGTCAGAGGCTTTAATTTCTCCCTTGCCCTTTTTTTCTATTACTAGTTTTACAGGCTCATCTTCAGTCATCTTTAAAACTATAGATTTAATATTTAAAACTATTTCAGGTACATCTTCCAATACTCCTGGAATTGTATCAAATTCATGTTCAACGCCACGTATATTGATAAAAGATACAGCTGCGCCTGGTAGAGAGGAAAGTAACACTCTTCTTAAGGAATTTCCAATAGTGATACCAAATCCAGCTTCTAAGGGTTCAACGACAAACTTGCCATATAAACCCGATTCATCTAATTCTTCAATACTAATCCTAGGTTTTTCAATTTCAATCATGGGTACCCTCCTTCTCGGTCAATAGTTTAGACTCTTCTACGTTTTGGTGGTCTACATCCATTGTGAGGAATTGGAGTAACATCTTTAATCATTGTTACTTCAAGACCTGATGCTTGAAGAGATCTAATTGCAGCTTCTCTTCCTGAACCTGGACCCTTAACATATACGTCAACGCTCTTTAGTCCGTGTTCTTTAGCTTTTTCAGCTGCTTCTTGTGCTGCCTCTTGTGCTGCAAAAGGAGTAGACTTTCTTGAACCTCTAAATCCAAGTTGTCCAGCACTAGCCCAAGATATAACATTACCGTTAATATCAGTAAGAGTAACCATAGTGTTGTTAAATGTTGAAGCTATATGTGCTTCGCCTTTTTCAATATTTTTACGTACACGTCTTCTAGCACGTGTAACTTTTTGTTTTTTTGCCATTTAAGTCCCCCCTTACTTACTCTTAGAAACAAGTTTCTTAGGACCTTTTCTTGTCCTAGCATTTGTCTTAGTCTTTTGTCCTCTTACAGGAAGACCAGCTTTATGTCTTCTTCCACGGTAGCAGTTAATTTCACGAAGTCTCTTGATGTTCATAGCAACATCACGACGTAAATCACCTTCTACGTGGTACTTATCAATTTCTTCTCTAATTTTAGCAAGTTCTGCTTCTGTAAGGTCTTTAACACGAGTGTCAAAGTCAATACCAGCTGCAGTTAAAATTTCTTGAGATCTGGGTTTTCCAATACCGTAGATATATGTGAGTCCAATTTCAACTCTTTTTTCTCTAGGTAAATCAACACCGGAAATTCTAGCCATAATTACCTCCCTTATCCCTGTCTTTGTTTATGTTTCGGATTTTCACAGATTACCATTACTTTTCCGTTTCTTTTAATTATTTTGCACTTTTCGCACATCTTTTTTACAGATGGTCTTACTTTCATTTAAATGCCTCCTGACTCTGGATTATTTCTTTCTCCAAGTTATTCTTCCTCGAGTAAGATCATAAGGTGAAAGCTCAACTGTCACCTTATCACCAGGAAGAATTCTAATATAATTCATTCTCAATTTACCTGAAATATGAGCGAGTATGATATGTCCATTTTCAAGTTCAACCTTGAAATGAGTATTAGGAAGAGCGTCTACAACAACGCCTTCTACTTCAATTACATCTTCTTTAGCCATATTATTAAGGATCCTCCTTTAGCTATAAGGTAATAGTTTCTTTCTAATATAGGTGTCGCTGAAGTCACTAACCTCAGTATCAATGACATCCTTATATATATAAAGATGTTTTACCTTTTTTTTCTTTGGTCGATCTAGCTTTCTTAGTTTTCCATCAACGAGTAAGAGAAGGTCATCATCAATGATATCCATTATGATATAAACCTTGCCCTCATCCCTACCTTTTTTGGATCTTACCACTTGTCCCTTCAAAAGACTAAATGTTTTATCCATGAACTATTCGAGACCAATAACTATATCGTCAAATACTTTATCAATATCCTTGGCACCGTCAATGTCTATTAATAGATTTTGAGCTCTATAGTAGTCAATAAGAGGTGCTGTTTGATCAAAGTAAACAGAAATTCTAGTCTTTACAGTTTCTTCAGTATCGTCATCTCTTTGAATAAGCTTAGTGCCGTCTTTATCACAAATTCCTTCTTCCTTTGGAGGATTGAACTTAACGTGATAAGTCATTCCACAAGTTTTACAAACACGTCTTCCAACAGCTCTTTCAATTAAGATTTCTGGATCAACAGAAATATTAATTACCTTAGTTAGCTTGTCATCATTCTTGTCTAAGATTGAGTCAAGACTAACAGCTTGAGCTACAGTTCTTGGGAAACCGTCTAGTAGAAATCCTTCTTTAGCATCCTCCTTGTTAAGTCTGTCTTCAACAAGTGCAATAACAAGATCATCAGGAACTAAAAGACCCTTGTCCATATAGGACTTAGCTTTCTTTCCAAGTTCAGTATTGTTCTTAATATTTTCTCTAAAGATATCTCCAGTTGAAATGTGTGGGATATTGTATTTTTCAACAATATATTCAGCTTGTGTGCCTTTTCCGGCCCCTGGAGGTCCCAATATAACTAATTTCATAATTACCTCCTACTTATTCTTTAAGAATCCACGATAATTTCTCATGATTAATTGTTGTTCTAACACCCTGTGAATTTCAAGCACAACACCAACAACGATGATAATTGATGTACCACCATAGTTAAATTGTAGTCCTGAAATAAGTGTTAAGATTGTTGGAAGAACTGCAAGTATAGAAAGTGCAATTGCTCCCGGCATAACTAATCTATTTAAAGTTCTACCTAAATAATCACTTGTAGGTTTTCCTGCTCTAATACCACTAATAAAACCACCATTAGCTTGAAGGTTCTTAGAGTATTCAACAGTGTTAAATTGGATTGTAGTGTAGAAGAATGTGAAGAATACAATAAGAATTACAGTAAATATTATATAAAGCACAGCTCCTGGTCCACCAGCTGGTGTTAACCATTTTTGAATCCAATTTCTAGTTGATTCACTTGTAAACATAGCAATAGTTGCTGGAATAGCAAGTAGTGAGTTAGCGAAGATAATTGGCATAACACCAGTCATTAAAACCTTAATAGGAATATGAGTGGATTGGCCACCGTACATCTTTCTACCAACAACTCTCTTTGCATATTGTACAGGAATTCTTCTCTCACCTTCAGTAAGTGTTACTACAAAAGCAACAATTGCGATTGCAATTATTACAAATAGCACTAAGAAGATTGGGCTAGCTTTTCCTGCCTTAACAAGAGCAACAGATTGAGCTATATCAAGTGGGAATCTTGAAACGATACCTGCAAAAATTAATATTGAAATACCATTTCCAATTCCGTGTTCAGTAATTTGTTCTCCTATCCAAATTAAGATCGCTGTACCTGCAACTATTGATAGGATAATAGTTACATATTCAATAGCACTTGTTGCGTTAACTGCTTGTCTAAATAGACCAAAAGTATAACCAATTGCTTGAATAAGAGCGATAACAATAGAAAGGTATCTAGTGTATTTTGCAATAGCCTTTCTACCAGTTTCTCCTTCTTTTGCAAGAGATTCCAAGGATGGAATAGCAATTGTCAAAAGTTGAAGTATGATTGATGCTGTAACATATGGATAAATGTTAGCAGCAAAAATAGTAAATCTTCTAAAGTTTCCTCCTGCCATTAGGTCAAGGAAGGAAAAAATTGATCCGCCTGATCCTGAAAAGATTTGTGAAATCACTTGTGAGTTCATATAAGGAACGGCGATATGTGATCCAAGTCTATATAATAGAAGCATGAAAAGAGTGAAGAGCATCTTCTTACGAAGAGATTCAACCTTCCACGCATTTCTAAAAGTGGACAGCATTAAATCACCTCGGCCTTTCCTCCGCAAGCCTCAATTTTTTCTATAGCAGATTTTGAGAAATGCTGAGCTTTAACAGTTAATTTAACATTTAATTCACCATCTCCCAAGATTCTAATTCCGTCTTTAGCCTTACCAGCTTTAATATATTTATTTTCGATTAAGAATTCAGGAGTGATTTCAGTTCCTTCTTCAAATACATTAAGATCAGCTACGTTTAATACTGCATATTCTTTCTTAAAGATATTTGTAAATCCTCTCTTAGGAAGACGTCTGAATAGTGGCATTTGTCCACCTTCAAATCCAGGTCTTACTCCGCCGCCACTTCTAGCATTTTGTCCCTTGTGACCCTTGCCGGAAGTTTTACCAGTACCGGAACCAATTCCACGACCTACTCTCTTTCTAGCTTTAACTCCGCCGCCTTCGTTAGGTCTTAAGTCATGTAACTTCATTAGGTACACCTCCTTATTCTACTACTTCGATCATATAATCGACTTGTTTTAACATTCCTCTAATTTGAGGAGTATCATTTTTTTCAATTACTTGGTTTACTTTTTTGAAACCAAGAGCTTTAATTGTTTTTCTGTGTTTTGGCACTTTACCGATAGGACTTTTTACAAGTTTTATTTTAATTGTACTCATGATTTTCCTCCTATCCTAAAATTTCTTCAACAGATTTATTTCTAAGTTTTGCAACAGATTCTGCAGTCTTAAGAGACTTTAGACCTTCCATTGTTGCATTAACGATGTTTCTTGGGTTATTTGTACCAATGTTCTTAGTACGAATATCAGTAATACCTGCAAGTTCGCATACAGCACGCACTGCACCACCGGCAATAACTCCTGTACCTTCTCTTGCTGGTTTTAAGAATACTTTACCTGCACCATAAATTCCAGTTACTTGATGAGGAATAGAAGTGTTTAGTAAGTTAACTCTTACAATATTCTTTCTAGCATCTTGTGTTGCTTTTCTTATAGCTTCAGGAACTTCAAGAGCTTTACCAGTACCTACACCAACGTGTCCGTTTTTGTCACCAACTACTACAAGAGCTGAGAATCTAAAGTTTCTACCACCCTTAACTACTTTGGCAACTCTATTAATAGCTACTACTCTTTCTTCAAGATCAAGTTCTGCCGCATTTATTAATGAACGCTCCATTACTTCCTCCTTCTTAGAATTTTAGACCAGCTTCTCTAGCTGCATCAGCAAGTGCTTTGACCTTACCGTGGAATACATATCCACCTCTGTCAAATACAACTTCTTCAATTCCTTTTTCTTTTGCCTTATTAGCAATAGATTCTCCAACAGATTTAGCTGCTTCAATATTTCCAGTGTTTTCTAGGTTTAATCCCTTATCAAGTGTAGATGCACTTGCTAAAGTATTGCCAGCTTCATCATCAATTAGTTGAGCATAAATATGTTTAGATGATCTGTAAACTGAAAGTCTAGGCTTCATAGAAGTACCGGAGATATGATTTCTAATTCTTTTGTGTCTTTTAATTCTGTTTTCATTTCTATTAATCTTTTTTAACACTTAAATTCTCCTTTCTTACTTACCTGTCTTACCAACTTTACGTCTTACATGTTCATCAGTATATCTAATACCCTTACCCTTATATGGTTCAGGTTCTCTGAAGCGTCTAATGTAAGCAGCATAAGCGCCAACTTGTTGTTTGTCATTACCTCTAATAATAATTGAGTTAGGAGATGGAACTTCTACTTCAATACCTTCTGGATCTTCTAAATCAAGAGGGTGAGAGAAACCTAAGTTAAGAGAAAGAACCTTTCCCTTCTTAGCAGCTCTGTATCCTGTACCGATTATTTCAAGAGATTTTGAATAACCTTCTGTAACGCCAATTATCATATTTTCAATTAGAGTTCTAGTTAAACCGTGAAGTGCCTTAATTCTTTTAATATCATTTGGTCTTTCTACAGTGAGAACTCCGTCATTTAATTCTATTTTTAAATCTTTATCGAAAGATTGTGTTAGTTCACCCTTTGGTCCCTTAACAGTAACTGTTTGACCGTCAACTTTAACATCAACGCCCTTTGGGATTTCAATAGGTTTTTTGCCAATTCTTGACATTTTTCACCTCCAAATTACCAAACGTAGCAGATTACCTCTCCGCCAACTTTATTTTGTCTTGCCATTTTATCTGTAATTATTCCCTTAGATGTAGAGATAATTGCAATTCCTAGTCCACCTAGAACTTTAGGAACATCGTCGCACTTAACATAAACTCTAAGTCCCGGTTTAGATATTCTCTTTAAACCAGAGATAACTCTTTCACCGTCCTGAGAATATTTAAGATCTATTTTAATAATTCCTTGTTTGTCATCTTCAACAACGTCATATCCTTTAATATAACCTTCATCAAGAAGAATCTTTGCGATTTCTTTTTTGATGTTTGAGCAAGGAACATCAACAGATTTGTGTCTTGCATTATTTGCATTTCTAATTCTTGATAGCATATCTGCAATTGGGTCTGTCATCATATCAGTTTGCCTCCTTTCATCTAAGGCTTATTACCAGCTAGCTTTTCTTACGCCAGGGATTTGTCCTTTATACGCAAGTTCTCTAAAGCATATTCTACATATTCCATATTTTTGTAAAACTGAATGTGGTCTTCCACAAATTTTACATCTTGTATATTCACGAGAAGAATACTTTTGTTTCCTCTTTTGTTTAGCAATCATTGATTTTTTAGCCACTTTGTACCTCCTTAAGCCTTAGCAAAAGGCATTCCCATCTTGTCTAGGAATTCTTTAGCCTCTTCATCAGTTTTAGCTGTAGTTACTATATTGATGTCCATTCCTCTAATTGTGTCTACCTTATCGTATTCAATTTCTGGGAAGATAAGTTGTTCTTTAAGACCTAGTGCATAGTTTCCTCTGCCGTCAAATGCAGTTGGCTTAACACCTCTAAAGTCTCTTACTCTTGGAAGAGCAACGTTCATAAGCTTATCTAAGAAATCATACATTCTTTCGCCTCTTAGAGTAACCTTAACACCAACGTTTTGACCTTCACGAAGTTTAAAGTTAGCTATAGATTTTCTTGCCTTAGTAACAAGTGCCTTTTGACCTGAGATAAGAGTTAGGTCTTCAACAGCTGCTTCTAGAGCCTTGTGGTTATCTTTAGCTTCGCCAAGACCAATGTTTATAGTGATCTTTTCAAGTTTCGGTACTTCCATAACGCTTGAATAATTGAAGCGTTCCATTAGGTGGCCCACAACTTCTGTCTTATATTTTTCTTGTAATCTTGAAGTCATTATTCTACCCCCTACTTAATGATGTTTCCGCTAGATTTTGCAAATCTAACTTTCTTTCCGTCTTCAAATTTATAACAAACTCTTGTTGCCTTTCCTGATGCACTGTCAAAGTACATTACATTAGACACGTGAATTGGTGCTTCCATTTTTTCTATTCCACCTGGTGCTTGAGGTCCTCTTGGTTTCATGTGTTTAGTAACAACATTTACCTTTTCTACAACTACTAAGTCTTTCTTAGGAATTGTTCTTAGGACTTTACCAGTCTTGCCTTTATCTTTTCCGGCTATAACTTTTACGATGTCATCTTTTTTAATTCTCATATTACACCTCCAAATTATAGTACTTCCGGAGCTAGAGAAATAATCTTCATGAAGTTTCCAGCTCTAAGTTCTCTAGTTACAGGTCCAAAAATACGAGTCCCAACAGGGCTTCTATCGTCTTTTATTACAACAGCTGCGTTGTCATCAAATTTGATGTAAGATCCGTCTTTTCTGCTAATACCCTTGTTTGTTCTAACGATAACTGCTTTTACAACAGCTCCTTTTTTGACAACGCCACCGGGTGTTGCATGTTTTACAGAACATACTACAATGTCGCCAATGTTAGCTACTCTTCTATTAGTACCACCAAGGACTTTAACAACAGATAGTTCTCTTGCACCTGAATTGTCAGCAACACGCAATCTTGTTTCTTGTTGAATCATGTTATTCTCCTTTCAAGCTAAAATTATTGAGCCTTTTCAATAATTTCTACAAGTCTCCATCTTTTATCTTTACTTAGTGGTCTAGTTTCCATAACTTTTACGCGATCACCAATACCACATTCATTATTTTCATCATGAGCCTTGAAATTAGTAGACTTCTTAAATCTCTTTTTATAGATAGGATGAGTCTTTAAAGTCTCAGTTTGAACTACAATAGTCTTATCCATCTTATCGCTTACAACAATACCTGTTAAAGTTTTTCTTGAATTTCTTTCCATGAGATTAAGCCTCCTTTCCTACTTCAAGTTCACGTTCTCTAATGATCGTTTTTACTCTTGCTATATCTCTTTTAACACTTTTAATACTTGATGGATTGTCAAGTTGGCCAGTTGCCAATCTGAATCTCAAATTAAAAAGTTCATTTTTAAGTTCATTAACTTTATTATTTAAATCTTCGCTTGACATCTTGCGAATTTCATTAGCCTTCATTTGAGTCACCATCCTTATCTTTCATAACGAATTTTGTTCTAATAGGGAGTTTCATGGATGCAAGTCTCATAGCTTCTCTTGCAACTTCTTCTGAAACACCACCCATTTCAAATAAAACTCTACCTGGTTTAACAACTGCTACCCAGTATTCTGGTGCACCCTTACCGGAACCCATACGAGTTTCAGCAGGCTTTTCTGTAACAGGTTTGTCTGGGAAAATCTTAATCCAGATATTTCCACCTCTACGAATATATCTTGTCATAGCACGACGTGCCGCTTCTATTTGATTTGAAGTTATCCAACAAGGTTCTAAAGCTTTTATACCATATTCGCCGTATGCAAGCTCATTACCACGCATAGCCTTGCCCTTCATTCTGCCTCTGTGAACTTTACGATATTTTACTCTCTTAGGCATCAACATGACTATTCCCCCCTTCTTTAAGACTCTTTATTTCTATTGTCTCTTCTATTATTTCTATTGAAGTTATTGTTTCTGTTATCGCGTCTCTTGCGATTTCTGTTATCTCTATTATCTCTAGATCTTCTTCCTCTTTCTTCAGTTAGTTCAGGAAGAACTTCACCCTTGTATAGCCATACCTTAACACCGATTTTACCGTAAGTTGTATCAGCTTCAGCAAAACCATAGTCAATGTCAGCTCTTAAAGTTTGTAGAGGAATAGTTCCTTCAGAATATCCTTCAGTTCTTGCCATGTCAGCACCACCAACACGACCTGAAACAGAAGTCTTGATACCAAGTGCTCCTTGACGCATAGTTCTTTGGATTGCTTGTTTCATAGCACGTCTAAATGCAACTCTTCTTTCAAGAGCTTCAGCAATACCTTCAGCAACGATTTGTGCATCTAAGTCTTGGTTTTTGATTTCTTCTACATTTATTACAACAGATTTACCTGTAAGTTTTTCAATTTCAGTTCTTAGTTCTTCAACGCCTGCTCCACCACGGCCAATTACCATACCTGGTTTTGCTGTGTGAATAGAAATCTTTACT
This sequence comes from Peptoniphilus harei, assembly GCF_016726485.1. Lineage (GTDB taxonomy): Bacteria > Bacillota > Clostridia > Tissierellales > Peptoniphilaceae > Peptoniphilus_A > Peptoniphilus_A harei. Next base: position 1,308,479 of record NZ_CP068103.1, on the reverse strand, counting down.
CTATTAGCAGCTCTTTCAATTTCGATCTTAGAGATACCTGCAGCATAAAGTTTTTTCTTAACATAATTTCTAATCTCGTTGTCTTCAACTAAAAGATCGGCAAAATTTTTCTTGTCTGCGTACCATTTTGAATCCCAATCTTTGATTACTCCAACACGAAGTCCATGTGGGTTTACTTTTTGACCCATTCTCTACCTCCTTACTCTCTTTCTGCTACTACAACGCCAATGTGACTTGATCTTTTTAGAATTGGATAAGCCATTCCCTTAGCCTTAGGACGGAATCTTTTCATTGTTGGGCCTTCGTTTGCGTAAGCCTTTTTAACATAAAGATCTCCTCTGTCTAGGTTAAGGTTGTTTTCAGCGTTAGCTACAGCTGAATGTAGTACCTTATATAGTTCATGAGCTCCTCTTTTGTTAGTAAACTTTAAAATAGAGAGGGCTTCATCAACGCTTTTTCCGCGTATTTCTGCGCAAATATAGTTCACCTTTAGAGGTGATATTCTTACATATTTAGCAATTGCTTGTGCTTGCATTATAACCCTCCTTACTTAAGTGTAGTACTCTTTTCGCTCTTGCCGCCATGGCCTCTGTATGTTCTTGTTGGAACAAATTCGCCTAATTTATGTCCTACCATGTCTTCAGTAATGTATACTGGCACATGTTTTCTGCCGTCATGAACAGCAATTGTGTGAGAAACAAATTCAGGGAAAATAGTTGAGCGACGAGACCAAGTTTTAATTACTTTGTGTTCGTTTTTATCATTAAGCTCGTCAACCTTCTTTAGAAGGTGTTCATCAGCAAATGGTCCTTTTTTTATTGATCTACTCATTAATACCCTCCGATTACTTAGTTCTTCTTCTTACGATATACATATCAGATTTTTTAGATTTCTTTCTAGTCTTAAGTCCTAGAGCTTTCTTGCCCCAAGGAGTCATTGGTGAAGGTCTACCAATTGGAGTTCTACCTTCCCCACCACCATGAGGGTGATCAACAGGGTTCATTGCAGATCCTCTTACGTGAGGTCTTTTTCCAAGATACCTGCTCTTACCTGCCTTACCTAAAGTGATAAGTTCGTGAGAAATGTTTCCAACTTGTCCAATAGTTGCCTTACATCTTTGGCTTATTAATCTAAATTCACCTGAAGGAAGTCTAAGTTGAGCGTACTTACCTTCTTTAGCCATAAGTTGTGCAGATGATCCAGCAGATCTTGCGATTTGGCCACCACGTCCTGGAGTCATTTCTACATTGTGAACAGTAGTACCAACTGGAATGTCAGCAAGCATTAGTGTGTTACCAACTTTGATATCTGCATCTGATCCAGATTCAACTATATCTCCTACCTTTAAACCATTTGGTTGGATGATGTATCTTTTTTCACCATCAGCATAGTTTAGAAGTGCAATGTAAGCTGTTCTGTATGGATCGTATTCAATAGCTGCTACTCTTGCAGGAATATTGTCTTTATCTCTCTTTAAATCTATAATTCTGTATTTTCTTTTAACTCCGCCGCCTCTGTGTCTACTAGTAATTCTACCGTGAGCATTTCTACCGGCAGTCTTGTTGATAGTTGTTAGAAGAGATTTTTCAGGTGTTGTCTTAGTAATCTCTTCGAATGAAGCAACTGTCATTTTTCTACGGGAAGGAGTTGTAGGTTTAAATCCTTTAATCGCCATTATTAATACCTCCTACTATCAAATAGAATCAAAAAATTCTATCGGCTCTGAGTCATCAGTAAGCTTAACTATAGCTTTTTTCCATGAAGGACGTCTTCCTTGATGAACTCCTTGTCTTTTAAGTTTACCACGCATATTCATTGTATATACTTTTTCAACCTTAACGCCGAAGATTTCTTCAACAGCTTCTCTGATTTCAGGTTTTGTAGCAGTTTTAACAACTTCAAAAGTGTATTTATTTTCTGCCATCATGTCCATACTTTGTTCAGTGATTAAAGGTCTTTTTATAACGTCAAATTTATTCATCAGTTAAAAACCTCCTCAACAACATCAAGTGCAGACTTTGTGATAACAAGGTTATCGTACTTTAATAAGTCGTATACGTTAATGTCTGTAGCTCTTGATGTTTTAACACCAGCGATGTTTCTTGCTGCTCTTTGAACATCTTTTTCGTCGTCATTAATAACTACAAGTGCCTTGTTGCCAGCACCAATGTCTTTTAAGATGTTAGCAAAAACTTTTGTCTTAGCTTCTTCCATTTGGATAGAATCTACAAGAATCATTTCGCCATCTTGTAACTTGCTAGTAAGAACTGACTTAAGAGCAACTCTTCTAGTCTTCTTAGGAGTTGTGTAAGAGTAATCTCTAGGTTTCTTAGCGAAAACAACTCCACCGCCTCTCCATTGAGGTGATCTAATAGAACCTTGTCTTGCACGACCAGTTCCCTTTTGTCTCCAAGGCTTTCTTCCGCCTCCACGAACTTCAGCACGTGTCTTAGCAGAGTGAGTACCTTGTCTATTGTTAGCCAAAATATTTTTAACAACTAAATAAACAGCATGAGTGCTAACAGGAGCAGCAAATAGCCCTTCACTTAGTTCGACTTCTTCAACAGGATTTCCCTTAATGTCAATCATTTGAATTTTAGGCATTTTTTAACCTCCCTATCTTATTTAGTCATTTTAACAGTGCTTTTAACTCTAACAGTTCCCTTCTTAGGTCCTGGGATAGCACCCTTAACTAAAATTAAATTTTTATCTGTATCTATTCTTACAATTTCTAGATTTTGTACAGTAACTCTTTCGTTACCCATTTTTCCAGCCATTCTGTGGTTTTTCCAAACTCTTCCTGGATAAGAAGCAGCTCCCATACCACCTGGCATTCTGTGGAATTTAGAACCGTGAGTTTCTCTACCACGACCGAAGTTGTGACGTTTGATAACACCAGCAGTTCCCTTACCCTTTGAAGTTCCAACAACATCAACGTGTTCTCCAGCTTCAAAGATATCTACCTTTATTTCATCGCCTAGGTTGTAAGATTCTACATCATCAGTTCTAAATTCTGAAAGATGTTTTCTGTATCCTACACCAGCCTTGTCAAAATGTCCCTTCTCAGGTTTGTTTAATCTTCTTTCTTTAACCTCTTGTGTTGCAACTTGGATAGCATTGTATCCATCACTTTCAATTGTTTTCTTTTGCACAACAACATTTGGTTCTACTTCAATAACTGAGACAGGAGTGACAGTACCCTCTTCATCAAAAATTTGGGTCATGCCAATTTTTTTACCTACTAAATATTTCATGTTGCACCTCCTAATATTTACAGCGGACTTCTATAAGTAGAAGTCATATAAAGCAAAGTTTTAAAGTTTAATTTCAATATCTACACCAGCTGGTAGATTTAACTTCATAAGTGAATCTACAGTCTTTTGTGTAGGGTTTAATATATCAATTAGACGCTTGTGAGTTCTTTGCTCAAATTGTTCTCTTGAATCCTTGTACTTGTGTACAGCTCTTATAATTGTGATGATTTCCTTTTCAGTTGGAAGAGGAATTGGTCCAGAAACTTCTGCACCGCTCTTCTTAGCAGCATCAACAATTCTTAGTGCTGAATTGTCAAGTAGTTCGTGATCATAAGCTTTAAGTTTAATTCTAATTTTTTGTTTGCCTTTGTTAGACATATTTACCTCCTATTCGCTAAAGCCTTACTTGCGAATGGGGTTATCGATACACGCACCCTGGTGTGTAAACAGGGCACAATAGAAAAAAATAACCCTCGCCCAAGTCCAGCTTGGACTTCTCTGTCATAATTACCTCGAAACTCCTTTTTTTCAACAAAATCTCAAGCAACTTATGACTTCATCGCAACATTCTTTTTAAACGCTCAAATATTATATAATAAAAAATCCCACTTGTAAAGGAAATTTACAGGTTTTTTTGAATTTCTTCAGATTTTTTTATTATATTAATATTAGCAATAATTTTTCGGCCTAATTTATAGGCACTCTCCTTAATATAGTCTAAAAGTCTTATATTTGCAAGACTTTATCTATATTTATAAAAATATTTTTAATTTTCTTTCTAAGATTAATAAATTATTTTTTAAAGTTATTTTTTCTAAGACTTAATAACTTCTAAAAATTTCTTCCTATTGTATAGGCTTTTATTTTTTAACCTAAATTAGTAAAATAATTTTTTTCTGAGTGGATATAAAAAATTCCCACAAGTTTTCAAATCACAAAATTTTTTATTAGACAATCTTATGCAGGACTCCATATTATAGAAAGAATTAAAAAAAGTATGGCAGACCACCATACTTTTCATACACTTTTTATTACTAATTTTATTTTTATAGCTTTAATTTTTAAAAAGATCACTTGGACTTAGTCATTAAATAATTGTAGGCACCTAGGGCAGCTGTTGCGCCAGATCCTTCTGCTATGACAATTTGCTTAAAGGCTGAGTTAGTGCAGTCCCCTGCTCCGTAAACTCCTTCAAGGCTTGTAGCCCCAAACTCATTTACAATAATTTCTCCACGAGAATTTTTTTCCACCATGTCTGCCCACTCAGTCATTGGCACAAGTCCAACTTGGATAAAGCAACCTTCAGTCTTTTCTTCTATGACTTCGCCACTTATCCTATCCTTGTAAGAAATTTTTTCTAAAACTTTTTCTCCAGTCAAGGCTTGGGTTTCTGCATTAGTAACTATTCTTACATTTTTAAATTCCCTTAGCTTATCTTGAAGAACCTTGTCTGCCTTTAGTTCTGGCAAAAATTCTAGGACTAGGACTTCCTTGGCAAGGCTGGCAAGATCAATTGCAGCTTCTATACCAGAGTTGCCTCCACCTATTACTGTTACCTTCTTACCCTTAAAGAGTGGTCCGTCACAGTGAGTGCAGTAGGCAACGCCCTTGTTCCTAAATTCTATTTCTCCAGGAATTCCAATTAACCTCCACTTGGCACCAGTAGCTATTATAATAGTCTTGGCAAAGAGTTCTCCTTTATTAGTTATAACTTTTAAAGCTTCGCCTTCTTCTATACCAGTTACAGATGCACCTTCAATAATATCAACCTTGTACTTATCCAGATGAGCCTTCACATCATCCATGTAGTTTGGCCCTTCTGTGTACTCAATACCAGTGATGTTTTCTATCGAAAGAGTTTCCTTAACTTGGCCACCAAATTCTTCAGCTACAAGTCCAACTTTTGTTCCTTTTCTCGCTCCATAGATGGCTGCTGTTGCCCCACCAGGGCCTCCACCTATTATCAGGCAGTCATAAAGAGGCTTTTCTTCAAACCTTAGGTCAACTTCTTCCTTCTTTATCTTATTTAAGATTTCATTTAAGGAAATTTTTCCACTATTAAAAACTTCTCCATTTACATAAGTTGTTGGCACCGCAAGTACACCAAGGTCTTCAACATAGTCAGTGAAGACAGAACCGTCCACCATTGTGTGGGAGATCTTTGGGTTTAGGACTGCCATAATGTTTAGAGCCTGAACTACTTCAGGGCAATTGTGGCAGGATAGGCTGACCATGGTTTCGAAATTCATTTCATCCTCTATTTCCATAATCCTTTCCCTAGTCTTGTCATCAATCTTTGGTGGGCGACCTACAACTTGTAGGATGGCAAGTATAAAGGACTCAAACTCGTGGCCAAGGGGTATGCCTGCAAAAATTATTCCACTGCTACTATCTGATGAAAGGCTAAAGCTTGGCTTAAACTTTAAGTCAGCTTCTTCAACCTTAATCTTATCTGTAAGGCTTATTACTTCATCAACAAAGTCCCTTAACTTTTTAGAATTTTCTGAATCATCAAGGCTAAGAGTAATTACAAGCTCTCTCTCGAGAAGTTGTAAATATCCCTTAACCTGATTTTTTAAATTTTGATCTAACATTAGATCTTGCCAACTAGGTCTAATCCTGGAGTTAAAGTATTGCCAGATTGTTTCCATTTTGCTGGACATACTTGGCCAGGATTGTTTCTTACAAATTGTCCTGCACGAATCTTGTCAATAACTTGGCTTGCGTCACGGCCAATTCCATCTGCATTGATTTCCAAAGTTTGGATCACTCCATCTGGATCAATTATAAAAGTAGCCCTTTGTGCAAGGCCTGCTTCTTCATCAAGGACATCAAAGTCTCTTGCAATTGACTTGTGAGGGTCAGCCAGCATTGTGAACTCAAGCTTACTAATAGCTTCAGAGTGGTCATGCCATGCCTTGTGAACGAAGTGAGTGTCAGTTGACATAGAGTAAACTTCAGCTCCCAGTTCCTTTAACTTTGCATATTGTTCTTGCATATCTTCAAGTTCAGTTGGACATACAAAAGTAAAATCAGCAGGGTAGAACATTAAAACTGTCCATTTGCCTTCAAAATCTTTATTAGAAACTTCTACAAACTCTTCCTTGCTAGGGGCATAGCCCATAGTTTTAAACTCAGGTATTTTCTTTCCTATTTGTGACATATTGTCCTCCTTATATTTTTAAAGTTTATTTGATATTCTCTATCAATTTATCTATACCCACAAAAACCGGGGATTTTTAAATATATCATCTTTTTAATCTTAACTCTCCCCTATAAAATAAAAAAAGAAGTATGACCTCCATACTTCCAATATATTTTCTATTTTAAATTTTCATCTTTTATGCCAAGAGGTATTACCCTCTCATAGGTCTTCCCATCAATTTGAAACTCTGAAATACTTACATCAACAGAAAAAGATTTTTTTAAGTTTTCCCTTGTGAGGACCTCCCTAGTTGGTCCAAACTCATAGGTCTTGTCATAGCTTAGCAAGAGGCACTTGTTGGAAATGGAAAGGGCATGGTCTGGATAGTGGGTGTTCATTACTATAATGACACCTGACTCTGCCAAACTCTTTATCAAATTTAAGATTACCATTTGATTCTTGTAGTCCAGGCCACTTTCTGGTTCATCCAAAATTATAATCTGTGGATCCTTCATAAGACTCCTTGCAATTAAGAGCATTTGAACTTCTCCCCCACTCATCTGGTCTGATACCTTGTCACGCAAGTGATAGATTCCTATGGACTTCATAACTTCTTCTGCCCTTCTTAGGTCCTTGTCCCTTGGCTTCTCAAAGATTGACATTGAAGAAGTAGAACCAAAGAGGACCATCTCAAGGCCTGTGTAGGCAAAGGCAGAAGACCTCTTTTGAGGGATATAGGATATTTTTGACCAAAGTTCTCTCTCTTTAATAGAAGAAATATTTTTCCCATCTAAAAAAGTTCCACCGGATGTCCATGGGAGTAGACCTGTCAGGCACCTTATGAGGGTAGTCTTTCCCACCCCGTTGGGTCCAAGTATAGAGAGGACATCAGAGTCTTCAAGAGAGAAATTTATATCCTTCAATATAAAATCAGACTTTTTAAATTTAAAATTTCCTCCAGAAACTTCTAGCTTCATTTAAAAATCCCTCCTGACCTTCTCATTAAGATTATAAAAATTGGTGCCCCTATAATTGCTGTTAAAATTGAAATTGGAAGCTCAATTACCGAAACTGTCCTCGATAGTGCTTCGATTAGGATCATAAAGCCTGCCCCAAAACTTATTCCCAGGGGCAAGGTGTAGAGGTTGTTGGACCCCACCATCAACCTCACAAGATGGGGAATAATCAAGCCGATCCAACCAATTTGCCCACAAATAGAAACTGAGGACGCAGTTATAAGGGTAGCTGCAAGTATAAAAATCAACCTAGTCTTCTTGACATTTATACCAAGTGACCTGGCCTCGTCTTCTGAAAGTGACAAGAGGTTGAGGCTCCACCTCATCTTGTAGATTACAATCATAGAAATCAAGATAAGGGGACCTGCCAAGGCTAGGTTCTTGTAAGAAGTCCTACCAAAGGACCCCATTAGCCAGTAGGTGATTTGTGGCAACTTGTCCATGGGGTCAGCTGTGTACTTAAGGAGGGAAGCCAGGGCATTGGCAAGAGAAGAGACAATTATCCCTGCCAAGACCAGCATTATCATAGAGGTCTCGTCCCTCTTCACAAGATTAATTGTCATGAGGATTGAAAGGAGTCCAAAGACCATGGCAAAAACTTGAATCCCCATGGTCCCAAGAGAAAATATTATACCTAGGACTGCCCCAAGGGATGCTGCCGATGTAACCCCCAAGATATCTGGGGTTGCAAGAGGATTTGAAAAAAGTGCCTGGAAGGCAATCCCTGCGGCAGTAAGTCCTCCCCCAACAATGAGGGCTGTTAGGACCCTTGGCAGCCTAATATTTATAATTAAAGACTCCATAAGGGGATCAACTTGCCCTCCACCTATTAAATTTTTAAAAAATAAAATAATTTCTGCTATTTTAATATCCATCCTCCCCATGGAAAGACCAATAAGGCCACAGGCCAGGGGAAAGAAAATTAAAATAAAATAAACATAGGGATGAAGTCTCCCATCATCCCTAGTCCAAAAGTTTTTTGTCATATATTAAACATGTCCTCGATTTGTTCATCTGTAAGTTCATAATTGTACCACTTAGCGTAGTAGTCCTTGATGACCTTATTTAAGTCGTAGTCCTTAAAGGCTTCAGGATAAGTTTCACTTGCAAGCCAAGCTAAAACTAGTGGAGCATCTGGGTTTGGTGTTAACCAATTCCACATACCAAGCTTTGAATTGTAAACTCTCTTATCCTTAACAGACTTTAAGTTTGAAAAATCAAAACCTTCAACAGTGTTGTTGTAAACTTCTTCCCTCTTTATATCCAATAGACCAGGTCCATCAAGGTAAAATACATCAGGATTCCACTTGTAAATTTCTTCCACATTTACCTTTGCATAACCCTTGGCATCTTGGGCAACATTATTTACCCCAAGTCTCTTTAGCCAGAAGTCTCCAAAAGTTCCCTTACCGGCAACAATTGGTGTACCTTCAACATATTTCCAAAGGATCATACCACTTGGTCTGTCAGCTTCAGGCACTGTGGCAATTCTCTTTTCAACATCTTTTACAATGTCATCGCCTGCCGCCAAGAAATTATCCATCTTGCCTTCTTCGCCAAAGACATCTTCAAGAAGTTTTAGCCATTCGCCATATCTGTTAATAGGGTCAGCTGGAGTGTCTGCTCCCATAGTTACAAAACCTACACAAGGAACTCCAGTCTTTGCCAACTTTTCATAACGGTCTTGGTTCTTAGCGTTGTAGAAAATTACATCTGGCTCTAACTTAATAATTTCTTCCACGTTGATGTCAGATTGACCTTGAACTGTGTTTGTTGTGTCAAGAAGTTCAGGTGCAATATCTTGAAGAACTGTGTTAGAAATAACTTGTTTTAGTGAACCAGCGTAACCAACAATGTAAGGAGCCTTACCTTCATTGTATGCCATGTAAGTAGAAAGAATTGGCACTTGGTCAATTACAATCTTTTCAATCTTATCTGGCACTTCAAGTTCACGACCTGCGTGGTCAACTATCTTATGACTTCCAGTCTTTTCCTCAGTGGCAACCTTAGTGTCATTGACTTTTTCATTTGCCCCATCATTAGTCTTTTGAGCACAGCCAGTCATTAAAAGACCAACCATTGTAGCTATAAGCATAAGGCTGGAAAACTTTTTAAATTTTTTCATCTTATATAAACCTTCTTCCTATATAAAAATAATAAACTTCCTCTTCCATTATAATACAAGCAAAAAAAATTTTAAGTACCTTATGAAATAAAGTGAATTTATTTAAGGTTTTTTTGATTATTTTTATCACTTATAAAAATTTTCTTAATACTTTCGCCATTTTGGGGTATGATATAAGTATATTGAAGTAAAAATATTTTAGGAGGAACTATGAAAATATTATTATTAATGAAAATTGTTCCTGACACAACAAATGCAAAAATCGATCCAGAAACAAAAAACCTCAAGAGAGATGGAATCAAAACAGTTATTAACCCATCAGACCTTTGTGGTTTAAAATTTGCACTTAATGTCAAAGAACAAGTGGAAGAAGAAGTACAAATCGACGTGCTAACTATGGGACCACCAGACGGAGAAAAATACCTTCGCGAATGTATCCAAATGGGTGCAGAAGAAGCTTACCTATTAGAAGGAATAGAGTTCAAGGGTTCTGATACCTTTGCAACATCCTATGCCATAACAGAAGCCATTAAACAAATTGGCGAATACGACATCATCTTCACAGGTGACCAAACAATGGACGGAGACACAGGACAAGTTGGCCCACAAATCGCTGAAAGACTTGGCATGAACCAAGTTACTTATGTATCAGACATTAACTACAAGGACGGCGAATTTGAAGTTAAGAGAAAAGTTGCTGACGGAACTGAAACAGTTTCCCTAAAGGCACCTTTCCTTGCATCAGCACTAAAGGGTTCAGTAAACAAACCTTCAAAGTTTGCCCTAAAGAGATCTAAGATTGCAAAAGAAAAAGAAATCCATGACCTAACTGCAGACAAACTTGGACTTGACCTTGATAAAATTGGACAAAAGGGATCCCTTACAGTTGTAAAAGACCTTTCAGCTCCAGACAAGTTTGAAACAGGCAAGATAATTGATGAAGGTTCTGCTGACAAGAATATAGACGCAGTTATAAAGATAATCGAAGATGCGAAAGTTTTAGTGTAGGTGATAAAATGAAAAAAGGAAATATTTGGGTAGTAAACGAATCTTCAGAAGGCTCACTTTCACTTATAACTAAAGAAATAATGTCTATAGCGAGAGAACTTTCTGATGAATTAGATAGAGAACTTGTGGCAGTAGAAATTGGTCACAATAATGATGACAAGGCAAAATTATCAGGCAACCTTGGAGCCGACAAGGTAATCCAAGTTTCTGATGAACTTCTAGAAAATTACAACACAATGGCCTATGCCAAAGTATTAGATGGTCTAATGGAAAAATACGATCCAGCAATTGTTATGCTTCCAGCATCCCATGATGGACGTGACCTTGCAGGTAGGGTTTCAGCAAAAAGAGGAGTTGGACTTGTTGCCGACTGTTCCAGCGTTGAAATAACTGAAGACAAGGAAGACATCAAGTGGATAAGACCTTCTTTTGACGGAAAACTATTCTGCGACGTAAGAATCACATCCGAAACCATGATGGCTACAATTGGTAGAGGTGGCTTTGTTGAAGCTCCTTTCAACGAATCAAAAGAAGCAGAAGTAATAAAAGAAGATGCAAATATTACAGAAGACGATATTAAGACAAAATTCATTGACTTCGAAAAAGAAGAAATCAATCCACTTCTTGACAAGCTAATGAATGCAAAAGTTGTTGTATCAGGTGGTAGAGGACTTGGCGGACCAGAAAACTGGCACCTAGTAGAAGAACTTGCAGAAGCACTTGGCGGTGCAGTTGGAGCAACTAAGGCTGTAACTGACCTTGGCTGGTGTGACAAGGACCTTCAAGTTGGTGTAACTGGTGTTCAAGTAAGACCAGACCTCTACATTGCCCTTGGACTTTCAGGAGCAATCCAACACACTAAGGGTATGGAAGACTCAACAACTATAATTGCCATCAACAACGACCCAGACGCTGCCATCTTTAAGACAGCCCACTACGGAATTGTTGACGACTTATTTAATGTAGTTCCTGGATTAATAGAAGCAATAAAAAATAGAAGATAATGATAAAAAAAACCGAGACGAGTCTCGGTTTTTTGGTGAGAATAAAGGAACACAGATTTTCGACAAGCAAAAATCTGCGGGCAAACTTATCAAAATTTCTTGGAGAAATTTGATCAAGTCTCAGCCATGTGACCGAATAGAGATCATTGTCTAGTGAGTCGGATATTTTGAAATAATATAAATTAAAAAAGCTTGGTGAAATTTTACACTCACCAAGCTTTTTTAATGATTATACCTATTGAGGGAGACAATAGGCCTTTATATACATATTCTTTACTTATATTTATCTTAATCAAAATAACATCTCTATAACTCTCATTGCAACAGGCATTAGGATTACAGTCACAAGACCTGCCACTGCAATAGAAAGTCCACTCATAGCTCCTTGGATTTCTCCAAGCTTTCTCGCTTCAGAAGTACCAACAGCGTGAGAAGAAGTACCAATGGCAACTCCTTGTGCAGTTGGGTCCTTGATCCTAAAGAGTTTCATAATAAGTGGAGCGATTACTGCGCCAGTAACCCCTCTTATAACTACAAGAACAGCAGTTATAGCAGAAGCTCCACCATACTCTTCAGAAAGAGAAATTGCAATTGCTGTTGTGATTGATTGTGGAGTTGAGGATACCACAAGATTTTCGTCAATGCCCAAGAAGCTTGAAGCGAAAATTACAAAAAATATAGCAATAGCAGAACCTAAAATTGTTCCAGAAAGAATAGGGATTAAGTTCTTCTTAAGTTCTGGAAGGTTTTCGTACAAATCAACTACCATGGCAACTGTAGCAGGAGCGATAAAGAACATAATAAAGTCCCCGCCTTGCTTGTAATCTTCATAGGGAATACCAGTTACCTTTAAAAATAATATACATAGGGCAATGGATATTAAAAGAGGATTGGCCAAAGGAGTCTTTAGTTTCTTGTTGATCATCTTACCAATTTCAAAAGTCGCAAAGGTAAGGATGATACCAAAATATTTATTACTAAACATCTTTCCTCCTTTGTAAAAGTTCTATAATCTTGCCAGTTAGGCCCATAGTGATAGCAGTACCAATAATAACTAGTCCAACTAGTAGGCCTGCTTGGCCCTTTATCTCATCATAGCTATTGATAATACCAACACCAGCTGGCACAAAAAGAATAGCTAGGTTTTGTAGGATACCATTTGAAGTCTTTTTAACATCATCTGGCTTAATAATTCCTACTGCAAAAGCAATAAATAGATAGATCATCCCATATACCGCTTCAGGTATTGGGAAGTTTATCAAGTGTCTTGTCGCTACCCCAAGCATTAAACATACACAAAGTATGACAAATTCCTTTAAATAATTCATAGGTCACCTATTAAGCGTTAGCTTTTATTTTCTTAATTTCTTCAATAAATAGTGGAAGAACTTGTTTACAATCTCCAACAATTCCAATATCAGCCATATCAAAAATAGGAGCGTCTTCGTCCTTATTGATAGCTACGATAAAGTTTGAGTTTTCAATACCAGAAACGTGTTGAACAGCACCACTTACACCACAACCGATGTATAGGGCTGGAGCAACAATCTTACCTGATTGACCAATTTGTGAAGCCTTTGGAAGTACACCATCGTCAATAACTGGTCTTGTTCCTGAAATTGGAGCACCAAATACGTCAGCAAGTTCCTTTACAAGTGGGAAGATTTCATCAGATGATGCACCCCTACCACAAGTAACAATAATTGGAGCATCTTCAAGGTTAATTAGTCCTTCATTTGCAGTAACAATATCCTTGATAACTGCCTTTAGGTCCTTAACTTCATCAATATTTTCTTCTACAAGATTGCCTGCACCGTTAAGGTCGTCTCTCTTGTCAAAGGATTCTGCCCTTACAACAGCAATTCTTGGAGCCTTTTCGATTTTTGATTCAGTTAAAACAGTTGCACCATAAGAAGGAGTTACATAGATTATGTCGTCACCTTCGAACTTAATGTCCATTACGTTAGTAATAGAAACTGTGTCAAGACTTGCAGCAGCATAAGGAGCTAGGTCCTTACCGTCAAGAGTTCCTGGGATAAATATGTCTTCACAGTCATATTTTTTAGAAACTTCAACAATAATATTTGCGAAGTCTTCTAGGTTATAAGCTTCTCTTTTTACAAGTACAATTTCTTCTGCTCCAGCAGCCTTTAGCTTAGCTAATTCATCATCAGCAAGTTCAAAATTAATAAGAGCAACTGACTTGCCACCCTTTTCTTTTGCGATTTCACTTGCCTTAGAAAGAGACTCTAAAGAAAGTTTAATAGGAGCAGCGTCTTTAATTTCTATATAAGTTAATATATTTTTCATCTTTTCCTCCTATTATAAAACCTTTTGTTCTACCATTAGGCTAATAGCCTTAGCTACAGTATCTTCAACTTCTTCTTCTTGGATCTTAACTCCAGCTTCCCTCTTCTTAGGTTCGAAGTCCTTAATTTCTTCAAGAATTGGGCTAGAAGTTGCTTCTACTTCGAAGTCATCAATCTTTTGTCTTCTTGCAGCCATCTTAGATTTTATAGTAGGGTATCTTGGCTCATAATCTGGTTTAGCAATTGTTACAACAGATGGAAGAGAAGTTTCAACTTGTCTATATCCACCGTCTATTTCTTGCTTAGTTACAAGCTTGTCACCGTCTTTTTCCATTGCAATAACAGATGTAACAACACCAAGACCGTTTTTATTTGCATAGTAAACTCCAACTTGTGAAGCTTCTGCATCTGTAGTTTCTTTACCGAAGCAAATTACATCAAAAGCACCAAGTTCTGCTTCTAATTTTTCCTTTGCTCCCATTAGAATTTCAGTTATAGCCTTAGCATCAAGCTTTCTATAATCATCATTCTTAACTAAGTAAGCTTTGTCAGCACCAACTGCTAGACAGTTTTTAAGAGAGTTCTTAACTCCTTCATTTCCTATAGAAACTACAACTACTTGACTTTCTTCGTCTTCTTGAGCTTCCTTTAATCTTACAGCCATTTCTAGGGAGTAAGTGTCGAAAGCATTAACAACAGGCGTGATATCAGAGATAGCAGCTCTGTCCTCTTGGACAGAAACTGCTACTGAATCATCAGGCACTTCTTTTATAAATACTAGAATATTCATTATATAATCCTTAACCTCTCAATAAATTATTAGAAACTACAATTCTTAAAATTTCGTTAGTACCTTCAAAAATTTGGAAGATCTTAGCATCTCTTAGAAGCTTTTCAACAGGATATTCTCTTGAGTATCCATATCCACCAAATAATTGGATAGCATCTTCAGCAACTCTCATAGCTATATCAGAAGCATAGCATTTAGCAATTGCAGATTCTCTATTATAAGTTAGTCCCATGTCCATTCTAGTAAGAGCGTTAGCAACCATTTGTCTTGCAACTTCTGTTTGAATGTCCATATCTGCTAATTTAAATTGGATAGCTTGGTTCTTGTTAATTTGTTTACCGAATTGGATTCTTTCAGTTGTATATTTTTTAGCTTCGTCAATACCTCTTTGAGCAATACCAACAGCGATACAACCCATCCAAGCCCTTGCTTGGTCAAGAGTCTTCATTGCTATAGAGAATCCTTGTCCTTCTTGGCCAATAAGGTTCTTAGCAGGAATTCTACAGTCTTCAAGAACGACATCAGTTGTGTTTGAAGTTCTGATTCCCATCTTGTCTTCTTCCTTACCAGCACTTAGACCAGGAGTTCCAGCTGGTACTAGGAACATTGATAGGCCTCTAACACCTTGAGACTTGTCTGTAGCTGCAGTAATACAGTAGTAAGATGCAACAGCACCGTTAGTGATGAAGCATTTTCTTCCGTTTAATACGTATTCGTCACCGTCTTTTACAGCTGTAGTAGTTCCTGCACTAGCGTCAGAACCAGCACCTGGCTCAGTTAGACAGAAAGCTCCAAGTCCACCTTCGAAAGTTACATCAGCAATATATTCCTTTTGTTCTTGGTTTCCAGCAATAAGAACTGGTTTCATACCAAGACCAGATGCAGAAATAGTAGTAGCAAAACCAGCGTCAGCCTTAGCCATTTCTTCAAATAGGGCAGCTATATCAACCCTAGAAAGACCAGGTCCACCTAGTTCTTCAGGAACTTCAAGGGCAAAGTAACCTTGTTCCTTTGCCTTTTCATAAAGTTCTTCTGGGAATTCGCCAGTCCTATCTGCTTCCTTACAAACTTCTACAACTTCTTTTTCACAAAAATTTCTAATATCTAAAAGTAAGTCCTGTGCTTCTTCTGAAATTAAATATGGCATTAATTAAAATCTCCTTCTATTAAACAACTTTATCTGGGTTAAGAATTAAGTTTGGATCAAATACTTTCTTGATTCCTCTCATAAGCTCAGTGTTAACTTCGCCTTCGAATTCGTGTAAGAAAGCCTTCTTACCGTATCCAATACCGTGTTCACCAGAAATTTGTCCACCAAACTCATAAGCCTTCTTGTAAATGTCATTCATGAATACATCAACTTGCTTAATAAATTCATCTTTTTCCATGTCATTTGAGCAAGTGTAAATGTGTAAGTTACCGTCACCAGCATGACCAAAAGACTTAACTTCAAATGGGAAGTCCTTTGCTCTTTCGTTTACATAGTGAACATACTTAGCAATCATGTTGATAGGAACAACAACGTCACATTCGTCAAGAAGCTTAGTTTGAGATTCAATAGCTTCTAGGAAAGAAGATCTAGCAGCCCAAGCTTCCTTCATCTTGTTTGGAGTATCAGCAACTAAAATGTCAATTGCTCCAGCTTCCATAAGAACTTCAGCAGCTTGTTCAACAATATCGTTAAGTGCATCTTCATCTTCATCATCAAAAGTGATAAGAAGGTAAGCACCAATTTCAATTCCTTCTAATTCCTTAGGGAAAGTTGACTTTCCAATATAGATTTCTGACATGTCAACAATTTCTTTTTCCATGAACTCAATAGCTTGAGGATTTAAGTTAGCCTTAAATAATTGTGGAACAGTAGAAATACAAGTGTCAAGATCTTCGTAAGGAACGATTAAAGACATAGTTTCCTTAGGAGCTGGGATGATCTTAAGAGTAAGCTCAGTGATAATACCAAGAGTACCTTCAGAACCAATCATAAGGTCCTTAAGAGAGAAACCAGTAGAAGTCTTAGAAACAGTTGCACCAAAAGTAGTGATTTCACCAGTTGGAGTAACAACTTCCATAGAACGTACATAGTTTCTAGTAGTACCATACTTAACAGCCCTCATACCACCAGCGTTAGTTGCTACATTTCCTCCTAAAGTAGCAAACTTTTCACCTGGATCAGGTGGATACATGTAACCCTTAGATAGGCAGTCTTCAGCAAGGTCGTTTAAAAGAACACCAGGTTCAACCCTAACAACCATGTTTTCTTCATCATAATCAAGAATCTTGTTCATTGATTGCATGTTAATCATAACTCCACCGTGTCTAGAAACACCAGCACCAGTAAGACCAGTACCAGCACCTCTTGGCACTACAGGAATCTTATTTTCATTACA
This sequence comes from Peptoniphilus harei, assembly GCF_016726485.1. Lineage (GTDB taxonomy): Bacteria > Bacillota > Clostridia > Tissierellales > Peptoniphilaceae > Peptoniphilus_A > Peptoniphilus_A harei. The sequence continues at coordinate 1,291,441 of NZ_CP068103.1, read as the reverse complement.
AATCTTTACAACCTTAGCGATTTCTTCAGCATTAGTTGCGTCAACAACAAGTTCAGGTTGTCCTTCACCGTAAATAGGCATTTCATCGTGGAAGAAGTCGATGTTGATCTCTTCACCAACGTAAGTCTTGCCTGATACAGCATTTTTAATTTCTTCTATTACGTTTTCTGTAACAGTATTATAATTTACCATTTTTTCCCTCCAATAATTCATTAAAAATATTATTGTCTTTATTATATAATGGACAACTTGAAAAAAATTGTTTTCCCGCTTGAAATCTCTTGAATTTTTTCGACAATATTTGACTTTTATTCAAGCAAATAATATAATTATCTTGTATTTATAAGAGATTGGAGGGATTTTATGTGGCAATATAGACAGGCCTTTAAGACATTAGTGGACCTGACAAATACAAAACTTTCCACCATTGCCTTTACCCTAGGTTATGACATATCCTACATAAGCAAGTGGAACAGTGGAAGAAAGCTGCCATCATCAAAGAACATCTACACAATAAATAGGAAGCTGTCCACCCTATTTGCCAAAGCCATAGTAGAAGAAGACAAAATAGATGACTTTTTCCTTGCATTCAACTTGAATAATAAGGAAATCTTGACTAAAGAGTCAAAAAAGGCCCTAGAAGTCTTGATCTACAAGCTCCTAAACGAAGCCTACATGAACTCCAACCAGGACCTTCCCATGGACAAGGTCTCAAATACAAATCTCATCTTCAAAAACTCATCAATAGACAAGGAACTAAAAGAAATTTTGGAGAAAACACTTGGGAAAAAGAAAAAAGTTGACATCTGGGCAACTTTTGACATAAATAGTCACTTCGCCCAAATCCTCTTGCAAGTTGGCAAAAACATGGATAAGGACGTGGAATTCAACCTCCACCTCCTTTGCAAAAAAGAAGACCTAGAAGACTTTGATATCCTAAAAAATATCACAGACAACTCTAGGATCAACATAGAGCTTTATGAGGACCCAGGCCTTGACTACAACTTTATCCTAGTAAGAGATACTGCCTACTTCATTCTTAGAGAAGAAACAACCTTCTCCTTTCTTACCCATGGAGAAGAACTAGACACCCTCTTTGAAATCACATCTTTTATAATGGGCCTTTTCAAAGACCTCAACAAGATAATAATATTTTCTCAGCCAGAAGAACTAGCAAAGTCCAGCTACAGGAAGTACTTCTACTCAGATAGCGACTTCCTCTTCCTATCTAACTACGGCTTTGAATTCTTATTACCCAATCCAATCATCGACAGGATAATCCAAAAAATTGATGACGAGAAAGACTTCAAGAAGGCAGAAGCCGAGAACATCAAGCTCCTTTGGGAAGAACTCTTCGCCGATGCAGAGATCAACTTCTTGACCACAAGGACCGGACTCTTGAAATACTTCGAGACAGGAGAAATCTACTACTGCTCCATAAGGGCAAGGCTCTCCATCGAGGAAATCGAAGCCCACTTGAATAACATAATCTCAGTTATGAAGAAAAACAAAAACATAAACTTCTACATCATCAAGGACAACAGGACCCTCCAAGCCATGGGCCTAGACAAATTTAACTTCTTCATAAACGAAAACAACATGTTCTTCAAGAAGATAGACGATGATGGAAGGCTCACTTCAACATCCCTTGTCACCGACTCCAAAATTCATCACAAGATCCACGACAGATTAGAAGAAATAATGGAGTCATCCTACAGCCAGAAGTATGAAGTAGATGACCTGGAAAAACTCTTCCATAAATACGCCCAAGTCTTTAAAAAAATGTCTCACAAGGCATAAGACTAATGGGAAGAAATTATCAATTATTTATTTAGAAATTAGTAAGAAGAAAATTTAGATTAATTAAAACAAATTTATTTAGAAAAAACATCGCTTAAAAATATTTATTTAGAAGAAATCAAATTAAAAATTTATTTTAGAAATTATTTTAAGTCTTAATAATAAGACAAGACTTTAAGAAAAATAATAACAAGCAAAAAACAATCACTCTATAAAATTAACTAACCAAAAACGAAAACATACTAGAAAAAGCTATGAGGATAACCCCATAGCTTTTTTTTCTTGGCTGAGACTTGATCAAATTTCTGCAAGAAATTTAGATAAGTCTGCCCGCAGATTTTTGCTTGTCAAAAATCTGTGTTCCTCTATTATAACTCGATCAAATTTCTGCAAGAAAATTTTATAAGATCTTCAAGAGACTTGCCAAAAATTCTTATTCCAGAAAAAAAAAGCATCCCTTTTTTATAATCTACTACCTCTTTGCCAATAATATCCTATTTTAAATCTTATCTTTCCGAAATAATTATATCTTTTTTCAAACTTATTTTTCACCTGAGAAATAAATAAGAGACTCGATTTCTCGAGCCTCATAGTTTTGTTATTAGGGACCTATTACTTAATTTCAAATACCACTTGTGCAATTTGTGCCCTTGTTAATTTTTCTTTTGGCATGAAGTTCCCATCATCCATTCCCTTGATTAGACCTAGTCTAACCATTTCTCTTACAGATTCCTTAGCCCAATCTGAAATATTTTTTTCATCTTTAAAGCTAATATTAATATTCTCTTCTTTGTTATTTATCTTATGGACCTTGTTGAATCTTGATAAAAAGGCACACATTTCTTCTCTAGAAAGTTCCTTGTCTGGCATAAATCTACCGTCGCCAAATCCACTTGCTATTTTATTTTTATAAGCCCAATCAATATATGGTGAATAATACTTGTTTGCATCGATATCATCAAAGACCTTGTCCTTATACTTACTTGCATCTACATTTGCAAGCCTACCAAGTATAGTTACAAATTCAGCCCTTGTTAGACTCTTATCTGGCATAAAATTGTCTAAGTCAGCAATATCTTTAAAATAATTTTTATCTACTGCAGAGATAATAGCCTTCTTTGCCCAGTGATTTTCAATAGAAGTTGGATTTGATTTATTAGATGAGAAGATACTTGTGCTTTTGCCATTAGAGCTTGTCACAACCTTACTAGTCTTTTCATGACTTCTCCTTCTAGGAATACCCTTATCCCTATTATCTTCCCTTTCAATAGAATTATCAGATGGCTTATTCTTATCTGATGGTCTATTTTCATCAGACGGCCTATTCTTATCTTCCTCTGATTCATCCTTGTCCATATCTTTCCAGGAAGCTGTAATAGTTATATCTGAAGCAATTATAATTTTATCTCCTGGCTTCTTCTTGTCTCTATTTCCAGAAACAATCCAACCATCAAAAACCTTTCCATTTGGTGCAGTGAAGGTATTTTCTGGAAGCCTTATTTCTTCCTTATCTCCAACATTAATATCTGGTATCCTTCCACTTCCACCATTTGATTCAAATTCAACCCTGTGTCTAATTTGACTAACTTCTTCAAAATTTGGAGTGATTTCAATATCCTCTTGACCTATAAAGATGTGTCCTGGTTTTTGATTTATACCTCTTACATTCCATCCTATAAATTTTTTACCTTTTTCTTCTTGTCCATTAAATTCTGGAAGTACAAAATCTTCGCCTTCTTTTACATGTACTTCTTCCCCATTAACCTTTATCCTTATATCTTTGTTTTCTACTTCAGTAATTGTATCTGAATTAAGGTCAATAGAGTAAATTTTGACACTTGTGTTTCTTGCATAGTCTGAAGCTACTACTTTTATTTCAACTTTTCCATCTTTAGCATAATCTTTAAGATCTTTACTTTGGTCAAAGTCTATTCCATTTGCGTAAATTTTACTGCTTTCTATACGGCCAGGTTTGTCTTTATCTCTCTTGTCTGTAACCTTTAAATAAACTTTTTTATCTCCATAGTTTAAAGTAATCGGGTTATCTGAATTATCATCCATAGATAATTTTATTTCTGGTTTGACATTGTCTAAATAAATCCTATATTGTGATAAAATTCCACCTTCAGGGCCATTTAATTTGTAGTCCTTAGCAGACCAATCCATTACATCATTGTCCCTTACATCAAATGTAACTTCAAAATCCTTTGAGTTGTCAGATTTCAAATCACCATAAATTAAATATTGGTCTACCATTGATTCATTTATTCTAAGGTGCCAGTTGAAGCCACCCTTATCTCCAATCCTTCCTCTTAGGGTATGTGGACTCTTCCTAACATAAAGTTCTCCTTTTCCTCCATCACTGTAAGGATTAAATGTATCTTGGTCCATGTCTAATTGAACTCCATCCCTATCGATGTAAAGACACTTGCCCATTTCTTCAACTAAGTTTTCTTCTTTAAGCTCTTCGCTTCCATCTAACTTGTAAATTTCATATCTAATTACATTAAAGCCATCAAGACCTCTAATATTTGCGTCAAAAACTTTCAGATCCTCATCATTATTTATGAAATCTTCTCTATAGTTAGCATCTAGACCTGTCTTACCTGGATTTCTGGAGATAACTCTAACTCCATAACCCTTACTTATCCTAAGTTCATCTTTTACCAGATAATAAACTTTTCCATTTTCATCCCTTTTCTCTTTAAGTTCGCCACCTAGTTCAGCTTTTCCAAGTTCAATAATGCTTTTTTGTGAAGTTAAAAGTTTTGGTTTTTGCTTTTTCTCTACGCTATCATTTATTTCCTTTGGCATCCTGAGGAAAATACTCTCGCTTCTCTCATTTCCATCTACTACATATAATTCAATGTCTCCCTTGTAGTCAATTCCCTTAGTATTATCTACATCATCCTTATTTCCCCATAGATTAAACTTGAAAGAGTGAGTTTTTTCATCATAAGAACCAGGAACCCTCTTTAGTTCTTCTCTCTTGTTGGTTTTTGCCATTCTTGTAGATCTAAAATAGATTTTTGCATCAGGAGATACATTTTTTACATATCCACTTAAGTCAAAGCCTCCCCTTTCGTCAGGGACAATTTTCCCAACATAGCCCATAGTCTTTAATGCTGCAAGATCCTTATCCTTAAACTCCATTGGGTCGCCATTAGAATATTTAGAAGGAATACCATATTCATCTACTGAACTTATATCTCCATAATCATAATCTATACTTGTATCTCCAGTAAATGGATTAGTAATCTCTAT